>NZ_JBMKIC010000016.1:0-98540 GCF_049238665.1 Enterobacter cloacae complex sp. IR5450 | reverse complement strand
CGCAATGTTTTCCATGATAGTTCTCCGAATGAAAGCCTGTCCTCAGCATAGTACCGGGAAGGAGGGAGTGACCATCTCATTAATTATCCCACGCTAAGACTATATTTTGTACAGCAGTGGAGAGGGATGAGAGACCAGCAGTTCATTAACAGGGACTCCTTTTTGCTTAAGCGGCTCAATGGTTCTTTCTATATAAACCGTATTCCAGAGTGTTATCGCCGCCGTATGTAGTGTCAGCGCCGGTGGCGTGGTAACGCTGATCCTCCCACCCCCAGATCCCTGATTTCATTCAGCCGGTGCATGAAGGATGCTCGCCCAAGGGCCTCACCCTTATTCAGCCCCGCCTGTATGCATCGGCCTAAGCCTTTATCGCAAAATCAGTCCAGCATAAACAGCGTCCGATCTCTGCAGAAAATCGCCCTCTGCGCTACGAGTTTGAACGCATTTACTCTGTTTATAGGTAACATTCGCTCCACGATATAATGATATCGGCAACGTATTCAGCATCCTGAGCATGAGTCAGAAGGTGATCCGCCTTACCCAACGAAATGAAACTCTTGGGATGCTTTGCTGCTTTGAATATTTTTTCGGCCTGCTCAATTAACACAGTATCATCTTCAGTCGCATGAAAAATAAGCAGAGGCTTGTTCATGGCGAACACCTTATGAGCGATTTTGTGTTCCTGAATATTGTCCAGCATCTGTTTCTTTAAGGTAAATATGCGGGCTTGCGGTTTAGTTATTGCTCTGGCAGGAATTGCTGCCCTGCTGTTACCCGGGGCGAAGGCACCGCCGCTTTACAGTGCACTTATGATGATCGCTGCCGGATTAGCCTGGGCCGCCTATTCCGTCAGGGGGAGGGCGGGCCAGGAGGCCGGGGCTTCAACGGCGGCAAATTTTGTACTCGCCACGCCGATGGCTCTCGCTCTTTCGTTGCTGTTTATGAAGCAGGGTCACTATGATGCTGCGGGCATTGCTTTGTCATTGCTGTCCGGTGCCGCCGCTTCAGCCGGTGCATATGTATTGTGGTATACCCTTTTACCCTCTCTCGGCTCTATCACCGCCAGTACCCTTCAGCTCAGCGTTCCCTGTCTGGCAATGCTAGGGGGTGTGGTATTCCTGGATGAATCACTGACGGTCAGAACGATAGGTGCTGACTGGCATTGTGATGGTGACACGCGAGAAATCCCCCCGTCAGTCGATGACAAAGGCGAGAGAACCTTAATAACGCAATTAATTCATGCAGTTGTGATGATTCTCTTATGTTAATCACACGAGCCAGTTTTCCCGCTCCGGCATCAGACTGACAGTAATACTGAGGTCGACGTTTCTGACTACACGTAAGGCAGGTTTATGAAATGAAATATGATTTTGATGAGTACGTAAGCAGAGAGAAAACAGACAGTCTCACCGTGGACGGCTGGCGGGAATACCTGTTTTCGGGACAGTCCGAATTTGCAATGCGGTATCCGGCAGAAGGGCTAATCAACCTCTGGGTTGCTGACATGGCTTTTGCCACACCAGAGCCGATTCTTCAGGCCATCAGAGACCGTCTGGATAGAAAAATACTCGGCTACACTAAAATCTACGACGAAGAATACTATGAGATCTTTGGCATCCTGTGTAATAAAGAACGTGGCTCGGTTCAGCGAAAGATACATGTCATAATCGGCAAAGCTGTGCTCGGTAAATCCTTTGGGCATGAAGATACCGGCGGCATTCACCATCAGGCTGATATCGCGATGGTGAGCATTAATTTCCTGACGGATAGTTTCCATACCTTCTTCGGTCATCAGGTTCGCCGCGATGACCGCAACCGGTCCCAGAGGGCTCAGTTCTTTTTGCACCGCTTCGGCTTTGTCTTTTTTATTCCCGGTCAGCACGACACTGCCGCCCGCTTCCAGTACCATGCGTGCCACGGCCAGGCCCATGCCGCTGGTACCGCCGACGACGAGCAGTTTTTTACCTTTGAAAAAAGTGTTCATTTTCTGACTCCATTACTGGTGGGTAAGACGTTGCCGGCAGCGTGAAACTGCCGGCGGTTGACGGATTAAATACTGCAGCCATCCGTTCCGCAGGTCTGACCCGCAGTGGCTGAAAATTCGGTTTGCTGTTCATCCCAGACCTGATGCAGGGCATTCAAAAAGTTATCTGCTGCCTGAGCCCCGCTGATGGCATATTTTTCGTTCATCACAAAAACCGGAACGCCGCTGAGGCCAATAGACTGTGCGTGGGCTTCATCGTCGGAAACGGTGGCGCGAAAATCGTCATTTTCCAGGGCGGCTTCAGCGTCAGCTTTCGGCATACCGGCTTCTACGGCCATGGCAACGAGCTGCTGACGGTCAAAGAGAGAGCGACCTTCGGTGATACTGCCATGATAAAAACGTTCTTCCACCGCGTCCGCAATTCCGGCCTTACGCGCGGCAACCAGCAGGGTGTGTGCATCTTCTGTATCACCAAACATCATGCCGTCGAAGTTGTAGATCAGACCTTCAGATTTACCGGCGGTGCCCACCTGATTCATCATCAGCTCCGCTGAATGCTGACTGCCCAGCTTTTTAACGATGGCATCCTTAAAAGGCATCGCGGGAGTACCACCGGCCAGACGGTAGCTGTGATGGCGGATCACCACCTGGTCGCGAAATTCAAAGCGATTCAGACCCTGTTCAAATCTTTTTTTAGCAATCCAGCACCACGGGCAGACCAAATCTGACCAGATATCGATGGTAAGGGTGGGTTTCAGCGTTTGCATAATGATTCCTCAAAGACGTTGGGCGGTCGGATCTCACTTATCAGAGAACCGCGACCGTATGGGATTTATTTCGCCTGCCAGACCGGGTAATCGGTATAGCCTTTTTCCGGGGAACCACTGACGCCGTAGTAGGTGGCGCGGTCACTTTCTGCCAGTGGCCAGCCGTTTTGCATTCTTTCAACCAGATCCGGGTTAGCGATGTAGGGCACACCAAATGCCACCAGATCCAGCTCATCATCTTCCAGAGCCTGCTCTGCGATATCACGGGTAAAACCGCCGGCAGCGATGATGGTGCCTTTAAACGTGTTGCGAAAACGGCGGCGGAAGCCTTCCGGAAGTGGCGCTTTGGTGTACACCGGCTGATAGTAAAGGTGTACGTAGGCCAGTTCCCGCTGACCGAGCGCGTCGGTGATGGCTGACCAGGTTTGCTCTTCACCTTCATACGGCGCGAGGTCATAAATGCGGCCGAACGGTGACAGGCGCACGGCAACGTGGCTGTTACCCACGGCTTCCGCCACGGCGTCAATGGTCTCCAGCAGGAAACGCTGACGATTTTCCACCGAGCCGCCGTATTCGTCGGTGCGGGTGTTCAGTTCGCTACTGAGGAACTGGTCAAAGATGAATCCGTTTGCCGCCATGATTTCCACGCCGTCAAAGCCGGCTTCCATCGCCAGGCGTGCGGAGTGCACGAAGTCTGCAGTGATGCGTTTAACTTCATGCGTTTCCAGCGCGCGTGGCTGGCTTGGTACAACCGGGCCAGGTTCTCCGGATTCGGTCAGCGCAAAAACGGTGGTATTGACCGCCTGAACGGTGCCCGCTGAAACCGGCGCTATGTGGCCTGGCTGAAGAGAGACGTGAGACATACGGCCGACGTGCCAGAGCTGCGCGAAAATACGGCCACCTTTGGCGTGAACCGCTTGTGTCACCTTACGCCAGCCCTGGACGTGTTCGTCGTTGTAGATACCAGGGGTATAAAGGTAACCCCGGCCTTCTTCTGAAACCGGCATCCCTTCGGTGATGAGCAGGCCAGCAGAAGCACGCTGTGCATAGTACAAAGCCACGACCTCATCCGGCACGTCATTCATGGTGCGGGTGCGGGTCATCGGTGCCATGACTACACGGTTTTTTAACGCCAGGCCAGACAGATTGTAGGGGGTGAAAAGCTTACTCATCGTATACCTCACAAAAAACAAAAAGGAGTATCCCGGCAGGGATTTGCACAGCCCGGCAGTATCATCGACTGGACGTCGCGCACTGGAGTTGCATAAACATCTGATGGGTGGCAATATACCAACCATCTAGTAGGTAGGTCAATGGGTGTGTCGTATTTTTTTGTCATAACGCAGCCATTTCTGAATTGTCACTCATTTTGCGAGGTCATCACCATGCGTACATTAACAGCTTATAACGAAGATAATTTCCGCCAGATAGAGCAGTACAAAGGAATATCGGTGGTACGTTTCTCTGCACCCTGGTGTCCGCCCTGTCAGGCCAGCGAAGAAATGTTCAGTCAGTTTGCAGACCGGCTCGATAGAGATATTCAGGTGGGGAAAGTCAATGTAGATCAGGCGCCGGTGCTGACAACCAAATACGAGATCTGGGGGCTGCCGTCTGTGCTGATATTTCATGAAGGGCAATTAGTTAAACGCATACCGGGTGTGAAACCTGCATCGGTATATGCTCAGGCTATTGCGGACATAAAAAAAGGGCAGTAATGCCCTTTTAACGTGGAATTTATTAATGCTTAACCGCGTGCCTGACCGACGGCATCCAGAGTGCGGGCTGAATAAATGACCGCCGCGCCAGCGTTGAGGTTAATCGCCACGCCCAGCGCTTCAGCAATTTCAGCGTCGGTTGCACCGGCTTTCACAGCTGCGTCGGCGTGAAAAGCAATACAGCCGTCGCAGCGGGTTGTGACTGCGCACGCCAGGGCAATGAGTTCACGCACTTTTGCGCCCAAAAGGTCAGTTTTGTTACCTGCGTTGCCCAGGGCAACCACGCCTTTCATGGTCTCGGGGGTCAGTTTGCCCAACTCGCCTAAACGTTGCATTAACTCTGAGCGATAGTTGTTCCAGTCCAGCATAGTGTCATTCTCCTGAATGAGGGGTATTAAGAAGCAGTTTTATATACTTAAGGCTGTTGGCGAAGACTTCGGGTCTGGCCGTTGCATGCGCCACTACGCTTGAGCCTTCACAGACATTAATGATCATCAAAGCAATATCTGATGGTTCGGCATGGGATGAAAACTCACCTGACTCCATGCCCGCCCTGACGACTTTTGTGAGCCACTCGATTTGCATATCGAAATAAAGTGATGTCTGTACAGTAATTGCCTGAGGCAGATTGGCGGTCTCTGCTGACAACGCACAACACAGTGGCAGTAGCGAAGCTTTATGGCTTTGCGCGAAGATATCGATGTAAGCCGCAATTCTTCTCTCCGCGCTTTTCTCAGTCGCCTCTATCTGCTCAAATACGCGTTGTGTATCAGAGAACGCCTGTATTACCACCTGCTCACCCAGAATATCTTTGGTCGGGAAATGGTGATGAATACTGGCCTTGGTGATACCCACTATTTTTGATAAATCAGCATAGCTGAATGCTGAATACCCTTTTTCGCGCATCAGGTGTTCTGCTTCGCTGAGCAGCCGTTCCCGTGTCATGGTTGTCATAATTACTCCATATAATCTACTAGTTGATAGATTATATTGTTGCTATTTTTCCGTAGCAAGTTGTATCACTGACTCAGTATCGTGCAGAACTGAACGTCACTGCCATCCTGCATTCTGAATGGCAGCATTACATCTCTGACATCACGCCAGGCGTGTAATCATTTCAACCGGATTAGCCAGAGTATCGTGGATTGGCGAATTCTTTTGCATTTCGCTGACCAGCGCTTCTAACTCCTCGCGACTGGCGGTCTTGCTCGTAAGGTGAACATCGACGCGAATAGATTTCGCACCTTTACGCACGTTGCTGTCCAGCCCAAGGAAGCCGTTGAGGTTGATATCGAAATTAAGATCCAGCTCGATACCGTCCAGGTCGATCCCTTTTTCAGCAGCCATCATGGTAAGGGTGGCGGTATAACAGCCAGCCAGCGCCTGCATGATGTATTCAGTCGGGCTCATGCCGGTATCGGTGCCGAGTAAACCTGCGGGTTCATCACCGATATTAGAAAATTTCCCCACACGGCTGGTATCGATAACGCCGTTCTGGATTGTGGCGCCGGTCTCTGTGCGAACGGTTAATCCGCCGCTGGAACGGGCTTTCATCTGGAAAGTCAGGTTACCCAGGCCAGGCTGGCTGCGAACTGCTTCACGGGTATTGTGGATCGCAGCTGCGTCTGCAGAAGGTTTAACGGTAGTAGACATAATGGCTCCTGTAATTTCTTGATAAAAGGTATAGCTGGTGTAATCAGTATCAACCATCTAGTTGGTAGATTAATATCGCGAACCTCTTCTGTCTACTCTTTTATAAAAAATAGGGGGAAAAGAACCCAGCAGGCTGTTTTATTTCATAATAACCATTTGATTTTTTTTTATAATCTTCCCAGCCGCTCACTCTTGCAGCAATCCAGCCTTTACCCGAAGGATAGTCTGGCGGGTGGTATTAAATTCCCGGGCAATAGCACTGATACTGATGCCAGCATTTAGGCGCTCTGTCACTGTTTGCTTTTGTTCCTCGCTCAGGATGGGGGGGCGACCGAAGCGTTTTCCAGCCGCTTTTGCCCTCGCAATACCTGAATACGTTCGCTCAAGCAGCAAATCCCGCTCAAACTCCGCTACAGCAGAAATTACCTGCATAGTCATTTTTCCGGCCGGACTGGTCAAGTCAACGCCTCCGAGTGCGAGACAATGAACGCGAATAAGGAACCCTGTGATTGTCAGTTCTGCGTCACCCTGCAAATCTTTGGCCATCATGGGCATAGCCGGAAGATAGATGTCGGTTGATAAAGAGGTTACAGCCATCAGGGCGCTGAGAATGAGCAAAAATGTTAGACCGTGTTTTGTAGCCGTGGGAGTTTGCTTTTGGAAATTAATAGTGGACATGTTAACCCTAAAAAGAGGCAGGAATCATCATATCTTAATGGATTTAGTAAGCTTGATAATGACTGTCTGTGGGATAGGCACTATGAATCATACTCATCAATATATGAAATATGATGATTAGAGTAAGTAAAGGTGGGTTTTTATCTATCGGAAGACTGAATTCAAACTTCGTTGGAAGTTTACCTTTTACATTAGATGTTCAAGTGAATTAGTATAATAACATAGGGCCATTCAACATTTCACCCTATGTTTTTTACAGATGCACTACTTTTTATACAATTTCAGACATAATACCTACTTGCATCCTTATATAGGATGACCAAATATTATCTATCACCATTCTTCTCGCCTTGCCGGTAAGTTATTATCTTTTTTTACCACACTAGATTGATTTATATCAGGTGAATGGGGGCCAGAACTAAGCAAAACTTCCACCCCTAAAATATTAAACACTTTGTATAGACGCGCAATACTTGCACTTGAAGGATTTGCCTCAAGTCGCGCATAAGTCTGCTGAGTCACACCTAATCTGGCAGATATTTCCCTTTGAGTTAATCCTTTTGATTTACGAAAACCAATTAAAAGGGGGCGTAGATGGCTAAGAAGTTTAACTGGAAAAACAGTACTCATAAGAAGGTGACCATGTTTATTATTTGAAGAACTTCAAGCTATCGCTGTAAAAACAGCCTATAGGGTGTTTTAATCTTTGTAAAGCCTTTAGTGTTAGGTGATCTCATGATGTTAAGTTACCAATTTGCATATGGTTTGTATGAGCTTTAGGATGTTGCATTCTCAGCTGGTTAAGATTATATTTGTAAATGACTAGCATATAGTGGTGCGTGCTGGAAACTTCATTTTATCGAGGGACTCCAGTGCATAAGTTGAGAGGGTGGAACTCGGTTTCGCCCTCTCTTTTTCTTACCTTAGCTTCAAACATCTGTTCAGATTCATTAACAATTCTAATCAATGTGTTTATTTTTTCATTTATCTTAATGTGTTTTTTCTCTTGCTCAAGAGAAAGTTTCCTAAATTCATTTTCCCTGCTCGGTACAGCAACTATCAATTCTTCATAAATCTCCTTTGCTCCTGATACTTTCGCCAACTGACTGCTGTATTTTTCAATAAGAGACGTTATTTGGATATGTATATTCTTGTGTTCATGGTTGGTAGCATTTGAAAAAAGTTGACAGGGAAGCTTTTGGGTTACCTCAATTAATTCCACACATTCTATTGCGGCATTGAATTCAGAAGTGGTTGAGTATAAATATTGATACACGCCTGTTTTTCTTACTTTGTTTAATAATCCTTTTCTAACCAGGTGTTGAATTTGGTTATAAGTAAAAGCTTTTGCCTTTAAATAAGTTTTCGGAAGTGAAAATCGCTCAATAAGAAGTTTTGCTATCTCGTTACTGGTGAAGTTATCTTTGCCAATGTAGATGATTGCAGAAAATATGTACGACTCAGGGTTTGTTACTCGACTATTCATAAGACTAAAACAAGGCTGTTAACTTAGGATTGCTAAGTATACAACAATGACAGATACTTAGACAATCTAAGCATCCGAGGCCAATGAAGATGACTCAGTGTCTGAAAAAAATCCGATACCAGAACGACTTAAAGAAGCGAGATGCAGGGCGGGTTTATCACAGCGCTCTCTGGGGCTCCTTGTTGGCTTTGATCCCGCATCGGCTAGCAGTCGTATGAATCATTATGAGAAAGGACGCCATGTCCCAGACATTGATACGCTTCGACGGATGGCGGCAGAGTTAAACGTGCCGTTGAACTACTTTTTTTGTGATGATCAGACAACAGCAGAACTTGCTTTACTCATCTCCCGGATGACACAGGAAGAGCGAAGTAGCCTTATCGAAGCACTCAAAACGTCTTCAGGTGTAAAACATGCTGACAACAAATGATGTTATACAAAAGGCTACTGATTTTTTTGAAGGTAAAGAAAGTGCAGCATTAAACTGGTGTAATAGAATAAATCGGGCATTAGATTGGAAGACTCCCTTCGACATAACTGACTAAGAAGAGGGAGTATTGATAATTACTGCACTAATTAACGAAGAGAGAGCAGGGAATATGCTCTTGATTTGGCTATATTAGCTCATACTTGAATTATTTTTTGCGCTCAGCAAGTTCTCGAATGAGATCGACTGCAAGCATGTCCTCAACTTTGATTGGGGTTGCGTTGTCGATATACTCAATGATGTCGGCGAGCGCCAGTACATTTCGTTCATATTTAGCTTTCAATGCTATAATTTCAGCATCAAGGCGATTTGCCTTACTTATATAAGCAGCGCCGGTTCGCCCCATAGCCAATTTAGCCTTTTCATCTGTAGTCAATTCTCGTTTACCGTCTTCGTAGTTGTTATGCTGGCGAAGCCTGTAATTATTGATGATAGATTTGCGAGACGTGAGAGTACTAATGCCACCTTTAACTATTCCTTTGGCTTTAAGACGGGCATGTAACGTGGATGGTTGAATGGGGGATTTTTCCAGTCCCTCTTGCACCATAGCTTGTAACTCAGCTTTAATGTAAGCATCAAGTTCCTTACCCTGAATGACTTTATCGTCTGCATTGCGACTACGTGGGGTCTTAGTCATGATTATTTCTCTCTATACGTTTCTGTTCAATAAAGAAAAGATCAGCCAGGGTTTTTGGAGTTTTGCCAATTAGCATTTGTTTATTAATTCGCTCAATAACTTTATATAATGGGTTGTTCAGATCATCAGAAAACAGGGAAACCAGTTTTTTTTCGCCTTGAACCTTTATAGCATCAGCTTCAAGAGCCTCGAGCAAGATGAGAGCTTCTTCCTGTTCTTTTAATGCCAGCATGAAGCCTGGATTCACTATAGTCAACTTACGTAGTTGACTGATTTCTTTTCGCTTGTTTGATAAACGTCGTGATGCTTCTTCCGCTTCGCCAAAACGACCTGTAAGAGTGAAGTAGCCACAAGGTAGACCAGACTGACACTTAAGCGCATGAGGACAACCCCAGCGAGCTACATCTCTCGTACAGGCTCCAAATCCAAGAGGATGCAGTTTTGCATGGCGTTGAAGCAGTGATTTCGCCTTATCAGCCAAATTTTGTTGTACTAACTTGTCATGTGCACGTTTTAGTTCAGGCAGAAACTTATCGGACATTGTGCCAGTTATATAGTCAACAACCTCATCAGTTGTTTCACCAAAAGTCTGCATGTTCTGCTTCAGATTATGCTCGGTATTGAGCTCAGGATTTATCATTAGTGAGGTTGTTAATTTAACGTTTGCAACACCTGTATTTTTTACCGTCTTAGAAGACCGTGATAGAGCTGCCATTCTTCGGCTAAGCTCAGTTCTGGGGGAGGGTAGGTTGAGCGGAATGCAGGGATTCTGCTGCGTAGTAAAGAGTGATAGCTGGAAACTCTTCGTGAGAGCTTGATTGTTCTCATCATAAGCCTTTTCCAGCATATTGATTGCTAGAGAAGCGGTCTGATAGGACTGTGATTCGGCCTGATGCTGATAGTGTTTATTCTGGGTAATATCAACACGCCCCATTAGGATGGCCTGAATATGATCCGTCACTCCAGCGATTGCCAAGAATGTATTTATGTTATGTCGCGGTACATGCTTTTTGATAATGACACGGGACCCATCATCTTCAAAAAGATTAAAGTGATCAAAGATAGATTTTCGGTTTTGTGTTCCGCCTAACCACGCTTCTATTGAGTTTTCATCAAGTGGAAATATATGTTGCAAAGAAACAAAATCTTTACCAATTCCAAATGCACCTTCCGGCATGATGAACATCAGGTCTTCATAATTGAAGTGTTCCCAGTCACCATTGTTTTTGGCTGAAATTATGCACTGGTGCCCAGGCTCAAAGTTTTTTGCATGAGCGTAACGCTGATATACATAATCATTCAACTGTTCTTTAGTGAAGTACCAGCAGTTCTTCTGTTTATGAACGGGTATTACCTTAGGTTTATGTCCGCTAAAGTTCGCAATGGAATTCCGAATACTCTTTCCAAGATCATTCCTGGAGCCACCAGAACCACTAAACATAATGTCTTCAAGATAATTTTGCTCAATCCATTCATCAGGAAAATCAGCGATCTTACCTGGGAGCATGTTAGTGAAATTAGAATCTCTGAAGCCCTGAATCGTTTTACGGAACCCCAAGGTCAATTCTTGAACAGATTTATAAATCATCTCAACGACAGAATAAGTGCTTGGCGCCAGCCAATGGATCCGCCATCCAGCCTTTTTCGCACCAAGATACTCAATACCCAACCTGTAAGTAGGCCAGTCTTGATCTATTGCGTGCTGACGTTTTTCTTTATCCGTGATTTCTCGCTTAACCAAAGAAGTCATTTTCAGCAACATTATTTCCTGGAAACGGAAACCGCAAATAATTGTGAGTAACAACATATTGTAAAATATACGCTGATAACTATTCTCAGCTAAAGCGATCAACTCAATAACACACATAAATGCACGGATTGATATGAGTCTTTCATCATCAGTTTGCTCAGGGGTGGCTTCTTGCGCTTTCTTTCTTTCTTTAGTGCTGTTAGAACCATTTCGACAAGGATACTTATTTTTGACTTCAATATTAACTAAGAAAAGATCATATTGCCGTAGTAAATCTATGGCCTTTACTGCAATATCGCAATAGTCGCTGACATTATCAGGAGTGTCAGAATTCTCATGATGCCGCTCCATCGCTGCATGAATAATATCGGAAGTCAGATACATTGGGTGCGTTTGACTTGTTTTATTTACCATTTCCCAATACCAGCGCTTCATCACCTGTAATGGTTTGTCTAGTGTAGAACCTGATGGTAATCCGCCAGTGATACACACCAGATGCATGTGATAAGCTCGCATAAAATCCTGAAATTCCGAAGAAATATTCATTTGTGAGAGCCCCTTAACACGACTAGAAACTTCGTCCCACTTAAAGCCGCGATCTTTTGTTTCTTTAAGCCATGCAACACCTTTCTCACCAAAACGCCAGGAACCGGCATTCCACTCCAGTTGTCCAACAGCATTGTAGGCAACAAGACGCTCTTCAAATTTTGCTTTATATTTCTCTATATAAATAAGAAGATTATCCGCCTGTTTATTACGTATTGTTATTTGTGTAGTCATCGATTAAATAGTCCTCCGGCCTTTGCCATTTCAATGCGAGCCATAACCTGATTTACATGCTCTTTCCGCCGCACTAATTCCTTGAGAAGTGGATGATTTAAAACGCCAGCATCATCGGCAACATCGCGAACATTTTGGATTTCATCATTCAGCGAAAGAAATACTTCTTTGTGGTTTCCATCTATAAATGGCTTGAAATACAGGCAACCGTAACATCCACGACCCTGTGCAAAGGGGCACATGTCTTCTTCATAATTACATCCACCGATATGGTAATGAAGTCGCCCACCAATTGACCCTGCAACACTGCGGCCTTCCCATTCGCTGCTGTGAACCAAATTCCCAGTCAACATGAGTGCCATCATGTTCTTAAACACAGGGTTGCGACCCAAAGCTGCCTCACGAATATCAGCCAATTCAGGGGTGGCTGCAATGTATCGATCTGCAACAACATAAGAGGATTGACCTAATATATAAGCTATCTCAGGAGCACTGGCACCACTCATTGCCATTGAGTGACCAACGTTGTGACGAAAGAGGCTTGCGGTATATACAGGTAGTTGATAATCATCGTTTTTTACTGCCTCCTGAATCTCCTGTGGTGAAAATCTGAATAGCATTTTCTTTAATGATTCTTCCACCATCTTCGTTGAAGATACTATGATGGAAAACATTGGGTCGGTATCACCAATTCCAACTAGGTACTTATACAGTAAGATTAACTTTCCAAGTTCTTCCGGAATTGCAACCCGAACTCGATCGATAGTTAGTTTTGTCTTTTTGGCATAAGGCACAAGTACTGAATAACGCATCCCGTACTTATTCTCGGTATCAACAATAAAATCGCCTCCGGAAAGTTTACCGATCTGTACAGGTCTGGCCCCAATGTAATAAACTATGCCAATAATAATGCAGTCCCGTAATGTATCAATTTTTATAGTTTTCTTTACAGTTTCTAGATGAATATTTTTATTTTCATTAGCATCAATTTTTGGACATAGTTTAGATGCCCAACGTTGAATGCCATTTTCTATCATCAGGCATACTTCTTCTGGTATAACGAGTTCTAGGTTTTGGTAGCGAGCCCAGTTATAGTTCCTAGGGCGTGGCACTTCCAGCAATAAATCTTCCAGATCGTCACAGTCATACTTACTTTCGAAGAATCCACTACGATCAAGTTTTCGTAACGCATAAAGGGTGTAATAGAACTGACTGCAGTCTGAGTGATTTTGCTCAGTCTTCGCAACCAGCATTTGCATATTCGCGATAAGGCTTTCGCGAGTGATAACCTCAATTTGTTTGAAAGTTGTGGCGATAAACTGAGAAAATTTATCAGCAACACTTGCTGAATTCTCATTAATGTACGCGATCGTTAAGTATTTTAAGAGCTTGAGTGAAACTGGTGATAAATCACAAAAGTATTTACCAGTAGAGAATAATATGGCCACATTATTACCTGAGAATCTGTATCGCCAATCATCATGTAGATATAAATATCGGTCATCAAATTCTGTTGCACTTAGTAAAAACAATCGTGTAGGGAGTTGAATATTTTCAATCCATTCAAGCTGTTCTTTTGTGAAGTGAAGGGGAGGAATTTTAGATAAATCACCCGCGGTGATACCGTTCTCAGTTGAATAAATCTTTGAATGTGAACTCTTCGTCATAAACATTATCTTCTGGCAAGTTGTAGGTTTTTCTTTGCGAAATGTTTGTTACTGGGGAAGCTAAATGCATATTTGAATGTTTCGTACGCTTATAGTTGCTCTGGTTACTCACCACTTCAATAAACCGCTTGGCATATCTTAACGGAACTTTACTAGTCAGTGACCAGCCGCCTAAAGCACGAAGTTGTTCAATAGCTGGTTCAAGTACTCCATTCATCCTTGCTCGAATACCATAGTCTTGCGCCAGTATCAGTGATTCACTCAGGAGACTATTGTAAATAAACTCAAGAGTGATATTAGCCCAAGTATGCCGCCCAACGTGTGGTGTTATATTAACCATATTATTAATACTTTTATTACTTTTCGCACGATAATGAGGGAATAGGGCAATGAATGCCGGATCAATTTTTTCCTTATAAAATGTTCGAATTGCATCGTAAGTTAATGGAGTTAACTTACCTGAGCCTTTAATAAAAACAAATTCATGGTCAACAATTTTTTTCTCTTCAAATAATGGGGACCGATATTGCTCCATATAAATGGTAAACATAATGAAGTCATCTTCGGTCAGTTCGATTTGTCGCTGTGAATGCTCAGTCTTAAGTGAAGGTTGTTGTTTCCTTGGGTCAACTACATCATCTGGTAGATTTTGTACAATCAGGATGAAACGAATGTTACCTCGTGAGTCTGGAAGGGTTGGCCCCACGCAATCCTTCATCAACAATTGAACTTCACCAACACGTAAGCCATAGTTAAACATTAACCGGTGGATAAGGTAGTTACGGTATTGTTGAAATCCTGAATCGAATGGGTTTTGGGGATTAACCACGGCCGTGAATAATTCGTCGGTCTCGATATCTAAAAATTCAGGAGTGGAGGGGATTAACATGTTCGTTAGTTCGACACTTTGCTGGCTGGTGATACTTTTGTATCGGTGAGCTGGTTCGTTCCTGGATACTTCAACTCTATTGAAGACCTTAATTCTGTCAGCGAGATCTCTGTGGTTCGCCTGGTTAATCTGGTGAGCTTCAGTAGGTGACATATCTTGGTATGCCAGATTCATATATCTATAGTTGAGATACTTAAGGAATCGGCCAACGTTTCTGACGTGGTTACCATAGGTGGACTTGTTGGTTCTGGAGAGTGCCGAATGTAAAAACCCGTTAGAGATTATGTCGGTCTCGTCACTCAGGTGCTGCTTCCCGAGCAGATAAGTAAAGAAGCCATCAAGCTCCCTGATAAAACAGGAGATATTGTAGCCAGACCGATAGAAATCGTAGTCAAATGTTTGTTTATGCTTCTTATAGTAATAGACGTAAAAGAAACGCAGCGAACACAAAATGTTTTCTTGAGTCCCTAGGCTTTTCTTGCTCAGTTCATTCATTCCATAAATTGTGGCGAACATGACCGGTAGGGTAGTCACATCATCAACTATGAGATGAGTTCTCTGGTTGTTCCTCGATAAATGTAAGATGGTATATGCCATGAACTTAGCGGATGCCCCGTAATTTTTGCGTTATGAAGTCATCGTAAGTCCACAACTAAACTTTGGCAACTGTCTGATTCATCGGTAAGTTCCTGAAAGAGAGGGACTCATGAACTTAAGAGCAAACCCACCACATTTAACATAATATACATTATGCGCACCAATATGGATTCAGGCAGAATCCAGTGATTTGTGGGCATCCTTGTTCTCGCAGAATATGGATGTGCTGAGTCTGGTTGGTTCGCCTAACGGTTGAAATGTCTTGCGGCCTTCACTGGGCTTGTTGAGTGTTCTGAATGTTCGCTTCAGGAACTGATTCAAATGAAACGATTAATACTGTTATCTGTTATGGTTGCGACGCTCCCGCCTTACGCTATATCCGCTGAAGATGTTTCCCCCGAATCTCTTTCGGGAAAGCCCAGTTCTGAGTTGGGTGATTTTGTTTATTCTGCAATGCCGGATGCTGGTCACGGCTTGTCGTGGGACTGGCAGTCAAACTCAGATATTGTTTGGGCTGACGGTGTTACGCAAACAGCTTCCGGAATGTCACTCCGCACTGGATTTGCTCGCATCAATGTTATGGGCGTTAAATCAACAGTGCTGGAGAAAAGGAAAAAAGAATTAGGCTGGGAGGTTTCCCTTGGAACGTCAATGCCAGCCAAGTTCGGCCCTGAATATATATCAATGGCACCATCAAAATGTGGTGGATATCTGAATGAGAATTGTACATTCAATCCTGCCTCATCACTCACGAAGAGAGGCATTGAGTTTCATAAAATCTGCTCAACCATAGCGGGTGGCCCGAATACTACGGATGTGTACGTCGTCAGGGTAGTCAAAAAAGAAAGCATGTTAATGACATGGGTGAATAGCGCCGGTTCGAGTGCAAGCTCAAGCTGGCTGGAACTGAGAATGTACTCACCTGAAAGTGCAGCATTATATTGTGATGAAACTGTAAAGAAAGAATACTCATTCGCCACTCAGGATGGACGAAGCAAGAAGGAATTAGTGCATGACACTAAAATAATTACGGATGCATTATCAAAAGCCATTTCCGGAATCGATGGTGCTAATGATGCGGTGTGTCATGCCAGGATATTCGCAGACGGTTATGGTGGCATATCTGCATTTGATGCAAGTCAGAAAGATAATGACATTGCATTCTGCGAATCCATCATTAATAGGTTGAGTGGCATTCGGCTCCCCTCACCTTCGAAAAATGCATCAACAATAATTAATCTTAACGTGAAAAACCAATAAGGAAAGCAAGAAAGGAAATGAATTCTTCATTTTTAACAAAATACCTGTCAAAGTTGACGCTCACCATTAACATAATTCTGACCGTGATGACATGGTTCTATCTAATCGGAACTGACAACCCGATATGGTATTCGATAATTCAGGGTTATGTTTTCATCAGTTTCGATACAGCGAAAATCATCATCACTGTTATCTGTATTATCTGGATAGTCAGAAGCATTACGGACTATGAACTGAAAACGGTGTTATTTACTCAGACTGATATTCAAAAGGAAATTCTTAAAGAGTTGCAGGCATTAAGAAACAGCAAGGAAATGCATAATGCGGATACAGCGGGAGATAACTTCAGGATAGACTTTGACAAAGTAGATTGCTGATAGCTATCTGATGAGTCCTCACTTCTGTGGGGATTCTTATTTTTCTGTTCTTATTATTGCCAGCTCAAGCCGCATGGCTCTCCTGCGGAGGGCTTAATATTGGGATAATATTGAAACATCAAAGACAGATGCAGATAAGTACAGAAAACCGATAATAACAATTAAACAGTAAGTCTATATAAGAGAACAACAGAACAGATATATAAAAGAATTAACCCCGGCTGGCGATTTGGCGATGGTAGCACGGATATTTAAATCTGTAAAACGGTTATATTTATTTTTTTATTTCCCCACCCTGTCGGGTGATTCCGGCGCAGTCCTGACCCTGAGTGCGCTCCCTGTAATGCACCATGCGCAACGCTAGAGTCAGTGGCAATGCAAAACCATGACTAAGGGCAAAATCACCCCAAAACCGCATACAGGCAGTCACCGGTCACGATGTAAGCAAAATACCAGATGCTGTATAAATAAACAGCCCTGCAATTGTCAGGCATATGCGCCCTCTCACACTGGCAACCCCCTGTTCCGCCCTGTTTATTGCATCTGTACAGCCATCTGAGCGCATCCGGCTGCAACCTGACGCATTTGTATGTGCCGTATTAATGATGCCACACAGCGCGCCTGACGGTTTGTACCATCATCTGTCACAATTCATTGTTTGAAAAATTTTATATTTTATTTTTTTGAAGTGATTACATAAATATAATCCATCTCTCCGGCATGAGTGCCTGACTGAAGGTAAATCGAAAAAGAAGGACCCGCCCCGATTCTTTTTGCTCCCTTCCCTTTCAGTTAAATCACGCAGGAGAAATATCATGCCCCGCTACAAAAAAGGTATCCGTAATAATTGCTTTCATCAAAATTATACTCATGACGTATTGTTTCCCGGTGCAACATTCAGAACCCGACATAATGGAGAATGCGCCATTCTTGGTCGCTCTGATGATAAATCAAGGCGAGGCTATTATGTCGTGGAATTCAAAGACAGTGGCATCATCAAGGAAGCCTATGGCTCGCATATTAAAACTGGTTCTGTATCAGACGAAGCTTTTCCATCATCGGAGGAAGAACGACGAAAGTTACTGATGACACCAAAATATTACGGCGTCGGATATATTGGTAATGGATGTCATTCAACTATTGAAAACACCCGAACACACCAAAGAACGAGAGCATTCATACTCTGGCATAACATGCTGGCAAGGTGCTACATGACAACCAAAGGAAAGTAGTATTTTAAAGGCTACAAAGGTGTCACTGTATGCGAGCGATGGCATAACTTTCAGAACTTCTGCAATGACCTTCCAAAATTGCATGGCTACAACAAATGGAAGGATAATCCGGGAGAGTATGAGCTCGATAAGGATTACTCACATCGCCGAATTTATTCTGCTGACACGGTGGCATTTATCAGCACAGAAGAAAATGCCAGGGAAGCTGGATTACGACGCGTTGCCATGAAGATTCCTTCCGGGCATTATCATGAAATAAATAAAATTCGAGATGAGATATTAACGGAGGCTGAAGATGAATTAAAAAACAATCAAATTAATTATGAAGTTGTTCTTAACGGGAATATGAAAGTAATCCTGTCTGAAACCCCTTATGGCACAGTGTTGTTCTGGCCTCTCACGAAAAAGATTCAGCGTAATTGCTACATGATTGATGGTGATGTACAGGTTTATGTTCATTACCTGCGCTGGCTCATACTTCAGTGGGAAAACAGAAATCCCGACATAAACTGTGTTGCCACAACCTGTTGATGATGCTATAAAATAGTCATAAAATAACCGGCATTTCACAATGCTATCTATTAATAAGAAAAAACGAACATTCAGGATGTATCTGTAATTCCGCTGTTGCAGCGATTTTCTATGCCAGAAAACAAGTAACAACGTCTGGCAGTTCATTGCAGAAGGCTAAATGCCAGCACTTCGTGCAGTCATTTAACATGTTCAACACATTATGCGCACTAAGATTAATTAAGAACAAATCCAGCCGTTTCGGGCCCACCTTGTTCTGCTCATTCAGCGAATTATGCCCATAGATTCTATGCCATCAACGTTCATAACTGTCGTTACAGTCTTGCGTGTTCTCTACGGCAGTCACCTGCACATCCTGAAAGCGCAACCCATCCACACCGGAAATTTTCCCAAACTCTGTCGCGTCAATAAAAATCCCCTCCAGCGTTAACCCGGCCACAGGACGCTCCGGATACCCCGCAATGAAAAATGCCCGCGAGAAATATTTGTTGTCTGAGCGACGCGCCGTCATATTTTTAATCGTCAGTCCGCTGACCTCAGTAAGACCGGCTTCGCCCTCAACACCTTCAGCCAGCTTGCGCCAGTGTTCTGGTTTATCAGATAAATTGCTCTGGTCGCCATAGCTGTACTGCGGAAACCAGTTCAGCTGGATCAGCACCGGAAAACGTACGTCCGTAAGACGTAAATTTTGGACGGTGATATCACGGATAAACCCGCCACGGTTGCGGGCCGACTTAATGCGGAACCCGACGCCCGTTCCGTTAAACGCGTTATCTTCTATCAGGACGCGTTCAATGCCACCTGAAGTTTCACTCCCCAGCGTGATCCCGGATCCCTTATTCAGCGTACATCCTCGAATCACTATATCCCGCGCGGTACGTGCTTTTTGCGCCGCTTCGCGTCCTCGTCCAGATTTGATGCAAATATTGTCGTCATTGCAGGACACAATGCAGCGTTCAATCCGCACCTGTTCGCAGGAGTCGACGTCAATCCCGTCGGTGCTCGGCCCCGCAGAATTGCTGATTTGCACACCCTCAACCGCGATACGACGCGAATAACAGAGGTGTATGTTCCAGAATCCGGACTCCCGACTGGTAAAATCACGCAGCAGAATGTTCTGGCTTTCAAAGACCAGGATATTGCGCGGGCGCTGACAGTCGTAATCAACCACCCAGCGTAATCCTCTGGCGCTGTAATCGCCAACCATGCCGCTGCGTTCGTCGTCGCCCCAGAAGCGTTGCCACCAGATGACACCCTGCCCGTCTATCGTGCCTGTACCGGTAATGCTGACGTTTTCACAATCAATGATATTAATAATGCCTGCCGGCCAGCGCATATCAATGCCGGCCACCCGGGTGTTTATCAGGGGATAATCAGCCAGATCCTGGCTTCCAGCGAGCTGTGCGCCAGCATCCAGGCGAAGCGAAACACCGCTTTTCAGAAACAGTGCGCCGGACAGAAAACGGCCTTGCGGAATAACAATGACATCGTTCTCTTGAGCACTGTTTATGGCCTGCTGAATGGCAGACGTTGACAGGCGTTGCGCGGTTGGGTCCGCGCCGCACGCCAGAATGGAGATCGCTTTCATGGCTTGTCCTTAAACAGATGAAAGCCTTAGTCTAGAAATCCGCGTGAAGGATAACCTTTGTCTTTTTGACAGCCTGGCGGTCAGGCTGGCAAAAAAGCGGATATTTACTGGCTTGCGATCACCGTAACGCCCTTTTCTTTCATGGCGCTCACCCAGCGTTCATCCGTTGTGTTTTCAACAACCAGCGTATTCACCAGCGACAGGTCGCCAATCACGAACGCCGAGGCCGTGTTGATCTTTTCCGGCGAGGCCAGTACCACCGTTTCCGCCGCTCTGCCGGAAAATGCACGTTTGATGCACGCTTCTTCATAATCTCCGGTGGTCAGCCCGGCCTCAGGATGCACGCCGGTGACACCCATGAAAAACAGATCCGCATGAATATTATTGATGCCTTCAATTGCGGCCGCGCCGACCGTGACGATGGAGTGTTTATACAAACGACCACCGATCAGGATCACCTCTATGCTCGGATGGCCGACCAGACCCAATGCGATACCCGGGCTGTGCGTCACCACGGTTATCGGTAAATCGGGTGGCAAGAATGTAATAAGTTCGGAGGTGGTCGTCCCGCCATCAATGATCACCACCTGCCCCGGTGAAATGAGCTGCGCGCCTCGCCGTGCCACGCGTTTTTTTGCATCCATTTTGACGGACTGACGCTCGGCAAAAGGCGCAATCGCTGAAGATGCTGGCAGTGCACCGCCGTGAACACGCTGCAAACGCCCTTCTGCCGCCAGTTCACGTAAATCCCGGCGGATAGTGTCCTCAGACACCGAGAAAAAGAGGCTGAGCGCAGTTGACTGGACCTGGCCTTCCGCCTCCAGTTTTTCCAGAATCAGCTGTTTACGCTGGCTTGTAAGCATGATTTATTCCTGCTGTTGCACGATATGTCTTGTATTTGCACGATAGTGCTGTTTATGATGCTTACTCTACGAGAGGAGAGCCAAACGTGCAATCAAAACGTGCAGATATACGCATCATCAACAGCGAAACGTTGTCCGACAACTGGTATAACCTGAAAAAATACACTTTTGACTTCCAGCGCAGCGATGGCGACTGGCAGCGGCAAGAGCGTGAAGTGTATGACCGGGGGAATGGCGCGACGATCCTGCTCTATAATCGCGACAGCAAAACCGTCATTCTGACGCGTCAGTTCCGTTTCCCGGTGTTTATCAATGGTCACGAAGAGGATCTCATTGAGGCGGCCGCCGGGTTGCTCGATAACCTTGACCCGGAAAGCCGGATTAAGGCCGAAGCGGAAGAAGAAACCGGGTTTAAGGTGACGCGCGTAGAGAAAATTTTTGAGGCCTATATGAGCCCGGGCTCGGTTACCGAGAAACTCTACTTCTATCTGGCGGAATATCATCCGCAGGATCGGACCAGCGCGGGCGGCGGCGTTAAAGCTGAGGGGGAAGATATCGACGTGCTGGAAATGACGCTGGACGACGCGCTTCAGGGCATTGAAAATGGGCAGATCGTCGACGGAAAAACCATCATGCTGCTCTATCACCTGGCCCTCAAAGGCATTTTATAATCTCACCATTAGCCAGATACCTGCCCCGGCGCAGGTATTTGCCTGTGCTATTCTTGCTGAACACCTCAACATGGAGATGCGAAAATGGCCGACTGGGATCCCTCTCTTTATCTACAGTACAGCGCAGAACGCACACGTCCCGCCGCTGAGTTACTGGCCCGGGTGCCGCTTGCTGACATAACCTCAGCCGTGGATTTGGGCTGCGGGCCAGGCAACAGCACCGCGCTGCTGAAACAGCGCTGGCCTTCTGCGCAGATCGCCGGCGTGGATAACTCCCCGGCCATGCTGGAGGAAGCCCGACAGGCCCTGCCAGACTGCCACTTTGTTGAGGCGGATATCCGGCACTACAAACCTGACCAGCCGCTCAGCCTGATCTACGCCAACGCCTCATTGCAATGGATCCCGGACCATTACCACCTTCTGCCACACCTGGTTTCACTGCTCCAGTTAAACGGCGTGCTGGCGGTGCAAATGCCTGACAACTGGCTTGAGCCGACGCACGCCCTGATGCGTGAAGTTGCCTGGGAACAGGGCTACCCCGATCGTGGCCGCGAGCCATTGCCGGGTATCCATGCCTACTACGATATTCTGACGGAAGCGGGATGTGACGTGGATATCTGGCGCACCACCTACTTCCATCAGATGAGCTCTCATCAGGCGATTATTGACTGGGTCAGCGCGACGGGGTTACGGCCGTGGTTACAGGAACTCAACGAAAGCGAGCAGAAAAACTATCTGAAACGCTACCTTGAGCTGCTGGAAGAGCAGTATCCGCTCCAGGAGAACGGGCAGATACTGCTGGCTTTTCCGCGCCTGTTTATGGTGGCTCAGCGGGTTCCGTAAGCCGGATCAGGAACGCGCTTCCTTGAGCAACTGCTGAATCACGGCCTCCTGCTTGTCGTAGTTACCTTCGCCAAACGCGGTGTAACGCAGTTGCCCTTTCGCATCGAAATAGTAATGCGCTGGCCAGTACTGATTTCCGAACACGCTCCAGATTTTGTAGTTATTATCCGTCACTACGCGGTACGGCAGCTGCCATTTATTGACCGCGTTTTTCACCGATGATAACGGCTTTTCCCAGGGGTATTCCGGGGTGTGGACGCCAATCACCACCAGACCTTGTGACTCATATTTCTTCGCCCAGTCTCGAACATGCGGAAGGGTATGCTGGCAGTTGATACAGTCCCAGGTCCAGAAATCGATAAGCACAACTTTCCCCCGCAAGGCCTCAGACGTGACAGGGTCACCGTTTACCCAGCCCGTACCGCCGCTTAATGATGGTAGCTGGCTGCTCGGCGTTGCGTCAGCGACTGGTTGCAGTTTCACCTGCGTGGAGGATGGTTGCGCAAGGCTCAACAGAGCGTTTTCCAGCTGGTCGGCAATACCGTTGGCACCTTTCAGGGCTGAGGTCATCCCGCTGGCGTTGAACGCAACGGCAGCTAACATCATCACTCCCGCTCCCTGACGCAAACGCGCCATCAATGCGGATTTGGCTCTCAGAGGGGTTATCAGCTTACGGCCCCCCGCGACAAGCAGCCCCAGCATCAACGCGCACCCACTGCCGTAAGCGGCTAACAGCGCTCCGGTTGCGATGGCCGAGTGGCCCGCAATATTAATGCTGAAGATCGCCCCGAGAATCGGTCCGGCACAGGGGGACCACAGAAGTCCAACGGCCAGCCCTGCCAGAAAAGCCGAAACCAGGCCGTGTCGCTGAACGCTGTGGGTGTTGAGAACGTTTCCCGCACTGACCGCCGGACGGGCAATGCGCTGAGCAAACTGCGGGAAGATCAGAGCCAGGGCAGCAATGCTCAGTATCAGCAGCGCAATCCAGCGACCGATAACGGTGGCGTCAGCGATCCACTCGCTGGCAACCGTTACTACCATCGCCACCAACGTGAACATCACAATCATTCCCGCCAGAAGCGCCAGAATGTGTTTGCGCTGCCCCTGAAAGCCAGCGAACAGCAGAGGAATGACGGGAAGCGTGCACGGACTGAGCAGGCTAATCATGCCGCCCAAAAAAGCGATTATCAGAAACATAACGACCTCACGATACGGTTGCTGCGAAGGTGCAGTGAGGTTATTTGACCGTACGAATGTGTTCAGGCCGTGTGCGAAAAGCTGAATTTTGTCTGCCTGCGTATCGGCACGGGGTGCAGATACACAGGCGTACAATTAACCGCGCGGAAGAGTCACGCTTACGGCCAACCCGCCCTCTGCCCGGTTTGCAATATGCAATTTCCCGTCAAGCTGGGCGGTGAGCTGCGCGGCAATGGCGAGGCCTAACCCGGTGCCGCCCGTTTCGCGGTTGCGCGACGTTTCAACCCGGTAGAACGGCTGTAACACCGCCTCCAGTTCTGCCTCCGGGATGCCGGGGCCGTTATCCATAATGCGGATCGCTACCTGCCTTTCATCTTCATCAATCTCTATAACCGCGCTATCGCCAAACTTGAGCGCATTATCCAGCAGATTGGTCATTACCCTGCGCAATGCCTGTGGACGAGTAACGATCGGCAGACGCGCATTGCGTGCATGAAACTGCACGTTTTTACCAATGTCCTGATAATCACTGGCGATGCTGTTAACCCACGCGTTCAGCTCCAGCTTCAGCGTGGTCTCTTCCAGTGATTCTGATGACCGGGCATAGGCAATCCCCTCCCGTACCAGGCGCGACATATTATCCAGGTCGCTCAGCAGCTTATCGCGGATTTCGGGCTGATCTGCCATTTCGATCCGCAGCTTCATGCGCGTGATGGGCGTCTGGAGATCGTGAGAAATGGACGCCAGAATCTGCGCGCGTTCACGCAGATACGTTTGTATCCGCGACTGCATCTCATTAAAAGCGTGTGCAGCCTGGCGCACTTCAACCGGTCCTTTTTCAGTCATCGGTGAATGGGCCGCAGGATCGAGGGAATCAACCGCACGCGTGAATTGCAGGAAAGGCCGGACAACCTGGCGTACGGCAATCCAGGAGCAGAGCGCGACAAGTAACAGCTGAAGAACTAGCACCACGGGTAACCAGCTGGCGACAGGCGGCATGCGCGGGATCAGATCGATAGTGAGCGGTGCGCCGTCGCGGAGCGTCAGATGGGCCTGAATATGGGAGATTGGCCCTGGCACCGCCGTAAACTGGAGCGGATATTGGGCTGAAAGCGTCTCTTTCAGGGTGCGAATTGCATCCCGCGAGCGCTTGTCCGTTGGTGCGGCGCCTGCCTCGCCGGGGCCAAGGATATAACGATAATTACCGCGACTGAGCCGTTCCAGCCACTCTGGCCTCTCTTTGGCCGGAAGCCGGTCGAGAATGGCCACGCTGGTCGCCACGTCATTCTCAAGATTGCCCAGCATAACCGTGCGCGCGCTGTGCATTCGCTCAACCATGACCAGCGTCAGGCTGAGCGCGTTAGCCAGTAAGAGTCCAAGCAGCACAATGATCAGCAGCCGGGCCAGTAAGGTGCGGGGCCACAGCGTCATTCATTGGCCTCGACGATGGTCACCGGCATGGTAAAAACGTAGCCTTCGCTGCGAACGGTTTTAATGTAGGCCGGCGTGCGGGCATCTTCATTCAGGCGCTGTCGCACGCGGCTCACCAGGAGATCAATCGAACGCTCAAACAGCTCGGCATCACGTCCCTGCGTCAGGTTCAGCAGCTGATCGCGGGTCAGCACCCGTTGAGGATGATCGAGGAATACGCGCAAAAGGCGATATTCCGCCCCGCTGAGCGCCACAACCATCCCCTCGTTATCAATCAGATGACGCGCCACGGTATCCAGTTGCCATTCACCGAACACCACCAGGCGCCCTGCCTCGGTCACCTGAAGATTAGGCGGCATAGTACGAAAACGACGCAGGATAGCTTTGATACGCGCCAGCAGTTCGCGGGCCACAAACGGTTTCACCACATAATCGTCGGCGCCCATCTCCAGTCCCAGGATCCGGTCCGTGTCCTCGTTGCGCGCGGTGAGCATCAGGATCGGCAGATCCTTATGCCTGCTGCTGCGCAGCTGTCGACACAGCGTCAGGCCATCATCGCCGGGCATCATCACGTCCAGCACCACCAGGTCGATATGCTGTTTGTCGAGCACTACGCGCATCTCTTTCCCGTTCGCCGCGCCAGAGGCGTGGTAGCCGGATTTCACGAGGTAATCGACAATCAGTTCACGAATATCCCTGTCGTCATCGACGACAAGGATGTGATCAATATGCTCCACCGCAGGCTCCTGATTAAGAGGTAACGGATTGAAAATAGCACATATCAGAGCTTATCCGCGTCGACAACGGCTTTAACAAAGTCCTGCGGATCTTCCTGCGGCGGGTTGTGGCCAACCGTTGCGCCGAAAGTACGGTGCTCATATTTTCCGGTGAATTTCCCCGCATAGGCTGCGGGTGCAGGATGTGGTGCTCCGTTGTTACCACCCTCGATGGTGATGGTCGGCACCGTAATATTCGGCAGCATAGCCAGCTTTTGTTCGTAGGCGTCATATTTCTGCTCACCCTTCTCCAGCCCCAGACGCCAGCGGTAATTACTGAGCGTGACGGCAACGTGGTCCGGGTTATCGAGGGATTTGGCGCTGGCATTGAAGGTGGCATCGCTGAATTTCCAGTCAGGCGAAGCCTGGGACCAAATCAACCGGGCAAAATCGTGCGTATTTTTAGCATAGCCCTCCGCCCCACGCGGTGTGGCGAAATAGAACTGATACCACCACTGAACCTCTGCCTTCGGCGGTAAAGGCTGTTTGCCAATCGCCTGGCTGCTGATCAGGTAGCCACTTACCGAGACCAGCGATTTCACCCGTTCCGGCCAGAGCGCTGCAACGATATCTGCCGTACGCGCCCCCCAGTCATAACCGGCAAACACCGCCTGTTTGATATTCAGGGCGTCCATCAGGTTGACGATGTCTTTTGCCATTGCCGAAGGCTGGCCGTTTCGCGGCGTTTTATCAGAAATAAAGCGTGTGGTGCCGTACCCGCGCAGGGACGGCACAATGACACGATACCCCTTCGCGGCCAGCGCGGGGGCCACTTCTGCATAACTGTGAATGTCGTACGGCCAGCCATGCAGCAGGATCACCGGTTGCCCCTCTTTTGGCCCGATATCGACGTAACCGACGTTCAAATCGCCAGCGTTAATCTGTTTAACCTGGTTAAAGGCCGACGCGTAATTCTTACCCGTCGCTTCTGCCTGGCAGGACATCACGGTGCCAAGTGATACGGTCAGGGCGACGGCTGAGTATGCGAGTTTATTAAACATGATGTTATCTCCGGGTAAGTTCAGTTGACGGAGATATAACACCATGCGTTTGTATAGGAGATGTGTGCGGATGCGGTTTTATTGCATACCTGCGTATGTATCACAGAGGCAGATACAGTGTGATACAAACCCAGGTATTAAACGACTAAAGCGAGATTCGGTACCGGACGTAATCGTCGGCTTCACCATAGTGATCATACAGCTTACGCGCCGGATTGTTCATGCGGGTTACCCAGTAGAGTTTTGACCACCCTTCCCGCTTGCCTTCATCGATCAGGGCGTCGATAAGCGCTTTACCCGCCCCTGCGCCACGTTCGGCAGCGTCAACAAACAGATCTTCCAGATAGCAAACGGGCGCGGTTGACCAGGTCCCTTCATGCAGGACGCACATGGCGAAGCCGATGACGCGGCCGTCCTTCTCCACGACACGGCAAAACAGAAATGATGAATCTGCGAGCGCCCTGTCCCAGGTGGCCGCGGTAACGGACTCGTCAAGGTAGCACTCATAAAAATGGGTATAGCCATCCCACAGCGGTCGCCACTGTGGGTAATCATCTGTGCATAAAGGACGTACGGTTAGCGTCATCTGTTCTGACCTTACAAATCAATTGCCATTTCAATACAGCGTAAATGCGCGTCGGCCATACGCGAGTAATGCGTATTTTCACCCAGCATGGCAAAACCCACTAGATTTTGCAGCCATGGCGAATCGCTTCGTTACGGACGTGCCAGAGTGTTTCGGCTTCTTCGGGCCTGGCTTTTCTCAGCATCATATAACCCCTTTTATGGATAAACCTGAATAACAAAAGCACGACCAAATAGAATGTGATATTGATGAAAATACCAGAACCCAAACAAAAGCATAACGCTTAATTATGGAGATCAGCGGATGACCATACCCACGCTTACCACCGAGCGCCTGATATTACGCCCCCTGATTGCAGAAGATGCCGTCCAGATCCAGCAACGCTATCCGCGCTGGGAGATTGTCCGCTATATGGTGGCTTCAGTCCCCTGGCCCTACCCGGAAAACGGTGCAGAAAATTATGTCAACAACGTTGCACTGCCCGATATGGCCAAAGGGATTGCGTGGTTCTGGACGATTCGCCGTCGCGAAGCGCCTGACGAACTGATGGGGTTGATTTGCCTGTATGACGTGGAGGACAACAACCGGGGCTTCTGGCTCGCGCCGGAATTTCAGGGCCAGGGATATATGCGCGAGGCGAGCATTGCGGCCACGGATTACTGGTTCAATACGCTTAACAAACCGGTGTTGCGCGCGCCGAAAGCGGCTGCAAACAGCCGCTCCCGACGTATTTCAGACAGCAGCGGCATGCGGCTCATCAGGACGGAGAAGAAAGCCTATGTCAGCGGTCTGCTGGATTCGGAGCTGTGGGAAATCACCCGCGACGAGTGGAATGCCCGTCAGGTCAGCTGATAATGCTTATCCGGCATCAGTCTTTCAGGGATGTTCTCTTCATCGTTCATCTGCAACAGATCGCGCTCCATCATGTTGCAGATGGCGTCCAGCGGCAGATCGTTATCTTCCGTTCCAAACGGATCTTCCAGCTCTTCCGCCAGCGTGTCCAGCGAGATAAAGGTGTAGGAAATCAGTGCAGAGACAAAGGGCATCATGTAATGCAGGTCAACGACCAGCGCAAACGGCAGCATGATGCAGAACAGATACACCGTCCGGTGCAGGATCAGCGTATAGGCAAACGGGACCGGCGTATTGGCGATACGCTCACAGCCAGCCAGCACGATGGACATATCATTCAGGCGGTTGTTGAGGCTGTGAAACAGAATGTCTGAAAGGTGCCCGCTACGCCGCCGCACGGCCAGCCACTCCCCCATGATCAGCAGGATACGGTTCGCCGGCGAGTTGGCGTCCATCACTTTGCGTAAATCGTCTGGAGCCAGATAGCGGGACAGCTGATCGGCATTGGTTTCTCTGCGTAGAGTCATTCGCAGACAGTTAGCAAACGCGATTTGCAGGCGGACAAACTCTCCAAGATGTTTATCATCCGGCAAGGTGTTTTTTACCTCGCGAAACAGCGAGCGCGCCGCTATCATCAACTGCCCCCAAAGCAGACGCGCCTCAACGTAGCGCGAATAACAGGCGTTATTGCGAAACCCCAGGAAGATGGCGATAGCCACACCCAGAATGCTGAACGGCGCGACGGTAAACCGGATACCCAGCGAGGTGTACCACGGCAGCATGACAATCACGGCGATGGAAAGCAGGAAGTTAAGCAGCAGTCGGGTATAAATTTTGGGAAGTACCGAACCATGCCAGACAAAAATCAGTTGCAGCCAGTGCTGTTGAGGACGAACAATCATAATCAGCTTCAGAAAAGTAAAGAGCGCGGCTATTAAACGTGATCCCCCTCACGGTTGCAAGCATGTTAATAGTTCATTGCATTTTCTGACCTGTTAAGCCTGAACCGCACGGTGCCGCAAGTGCGTTCTAAAAAAAGAACGGATAGTATGTTGTAACTAAATAGGGTCTTTAAAAAACCCGGCCAACGCCGGGCATTATGATTAGCAGAGCGGTTTCACCGCATCGCGCATGCCTTTGCTTAAAATTGCATCCAGATCCAGCGCAACCTGTTCTACCAGTCCGTTCACCAGAGTGAGATCCTGTTCCCAGAGCTCGCTCACGCTTAACACCGACGATACCAGTTCACGGGTAGTGACCTGTTTGTCGTGATGTTGCGTCCACAGCTGCTGGTAACGTTCAAGCCAGTGCGCATCGTCCTGCACCGGATAGCGCTCACCGTTGCGCTCGGCACGGTAACATGCAATCAGCGCCGCCAGAGCAAAGGTCAGACGTGCTGGCAGTTTGCCGGTCGCCTTCTGCCCTGCCAGCAGTTGCGGCAGAATGCGGGTGCGGTACTTGGTCATCCCGTTCAGTGCAATCGACAGCAGCTGATGCTTAATGTACGGATTACGGAAACGCCCCGTTACGGCACTGGCGAAGGAGTGCAGCTCGTCGCGCGGCAGATCCAGGACCGGAATAATCTCCTCATAAATAGCTTTCTCTACGAACGCGCAAATTTCCGCGTCGTTCATGGCTTCCCCAACCGTATCCAGGCCGGCCTGAAAAGCGACCGGAACCAGCGCCGTGTGCGCGCCGTTGAGGATCGCCACCTTACGCTCTTTATACGGTTTGATATCGTCAACAATCAGGACGTTGAGTGGGTATTTATCCAGGCGCAGTTCAGCTGCAAGTGATTTCGGCCCCTGAATAACAAACAGATAGAAATGTTCCGCCGTGTCGAGGAAGCTGTCGTGATAGCCCAGCCCGGCTTCCAGCTCTGCCACCTCATCACGCGGATAGCCGGTAACAATGCGGTCAACCAGCGTCGAACAGAAAGTGTTAGCATCATTCAGCCACGCAATGAATGCCGCCGGCAGCGCCCACTCCTGTGCATAGCGCAGCACCAGTTCACGCAGGGCATCGCCGTTGTAGTCGATGAGTTCGCAAGGAATGATAATCCAGCCTTTATCCGCTGCCCCGTTAAAGTGGGTAAAGCGCTCGAACAGCAGACGCGTCAGTTTGGCCGGATAGCTGACAGCTGGCGCATCGTCAAACTTATCCCCCGCGTGATAGCTGATGCCCGCCTCCGTGGTATTGGAGAAGACAAACCGTATGTCCGGGTTATGGGCGAGCGCCAGAAATTCATCGTACTGGCTGTAGACGCTGATTTCACGATTTACGGAACGAATAAGACGCGCATCGCTTACCGCTTCTCCCTGCTCATTCAGACCACGAATAATTGTGGTATACAGACCATCCTGGGTGCTCAGCGACGGCGGAAAATCGCTCTGGATCGGCCGCACAATCACCACACCGGCATTGAGATCGGTATGCTCGTTTAAGAGGTCGATTTGCCAGTCAACGAACGCGCGCAGGAAGTTACCTTCGCCAAACTGGATGATACGTTCAGGGTAGCACGCACCGGGGAAATCACGACGGTTGAGAGTGTTCACAATGGAGATCCTTTATGATTAGTCATACAGCCTGATAAGATTGGTGTGATAACTTATCAAAACTTCAGGACCAGAACCCCTGTCTGGATCAACTCAGGACGCGATGGTGAAAAATATCAAAGAAATTTATAGAACATCGAGGTCGCCGTCATGTCCCCGTTCGGCATCAGGGCGTAGCGTGGGATCTCCCCCGCCTTTTGCCAGCCCGCTCTCTGATATGACGTCTCCGCGCCGCTGCCGGTTGAGGTATCAAGCACCAGCACCGTAAGCGCTTTTTCACGCGCAACCGCCTCCAGGGATTCCATCAGCGCCATTGCCGCCCCTTTACGGCGCGCCTTCCCATGAACCAGCAGTTTCGCGACATCTGCACGGTGCGGCTGGTTTTCAGGCTGATCGGTGATCAGCTGGACCGTGCCAACCAGCCCCTGCTCCGCATCAAAACAGCCCAGGACGGTACGCTCGTCGCGCCCGATGCTGTCTGCGACGCCGAGCCAGAAGGTTTGGGCTTTCCCGGCAGAAAAAGGCAGCATAAAGCTGACGGAGGCGCCGCCGTTGACACAGTTGACGAGAATATCGTTCAGGGCATCAATGTGGGTGAGGATGTCCTGTCGGGAGAGAGGTTTAATCAGCATGGGAGAGTTCATTGCGCGTCCTTAGGTTGAATCTCTCCACTTTGCTATTAACATTTTTGTAACGCAATAAGCGATGACATAGGATTTCTTTATGTCATTTTTCGCCGTGGTGTTGCCGCTTCATGGCGTACATTTGCGCATCCGCGTGTTTTAACCATGCCTGAATATCGTTGCGGTGATGATCGAACTCGCTCAGCCCCCAGGAGAACTGTAACGACCAGGGATGTAGCTGACGCGCGTTATACTTTTCCGTTTGTTCGACGAGATACTGCATGGCGATCCAGGCGCCAGGCTCATCGGTATCCGCAAACAGCACCGCGAACTCATCTCCCCCGAAACGTACCAGTAGATCGGCCTCGCGGAACGAGGAACGCATCAGGGCGGCCATCGCTTTCAGAGCTTTGTCACCCTCCTGATGTCCGAAGCGATCGTTAATGGTTTTGAAATGGTCCAGATCCAGCCAGCCAAGGGTTAACGGTTCTGCCCGACGCTGCGAAACCGACAGTGCAAACTGCGCAAACTGGTTAAACCCGCGACGGTTAAACAATCCCGTGAGTTCATCGGTCGTGGCGGCGCTAACGGCTGCAAATTCATCCTCCGCCAGCGCGCTGAGATCGGCCAGTACGGCGGCATCCGCCGCGGTAAACTCCCGCGGCGCGTAATCAATGAGACACAACGATCCTACGCACGCCCCGTCGCGTAAACGCAGCGGGAAACCGGCATAAAAGCGCACGCCCGGATCTCCCGCCACCTGCGGATTATCCGCGAAGCGTTCGTCCAGGAGCGTGTCACTCACCACCAGCGGCGCGTCACCCAGGATCGTATGACCGCAAAACGAGAGGTCGCGAGGCTGGCTGGCGAGTGCCCGGCCGTCAGCAGATTTCACGATCGCGGCGTGGTCATCCACCAGCGTAATCATCGCCAGCGGCACCCTGAAAAAGCGTGTTGCCAGCCGCGTAAGACGATCAAACGCGGGATAATTGTCGATCTCAAGCAGACCGGATTCGCGCAGCGCATTCATGCGCTCCGCTTCATTAACGGGAATTTGAGGTGCCTTCATAACGTCTCCTGACGCTGAGCATTAGTAAAAGCGTAGCTTAAACAGAGACATTGTCAGTTCAGGAGGCACGATTTACCTCTATGACCAGCCAATGATGGATTACGTTGACGATATACTGTTGTTGCTGCGCACTCAGCGGCACGCCCTGCGGAATAGCGTGCCACTTAGCCAGACAGCCCCGACAGCAGGTTGCCGTGGCATGCTGGGCGATAAAAACCGGATGGCCGCGCATCGGCGTCTGCTTACCGTCATTCACCGGGTGTGCAGGCGCCAGCCGCGCGGCGACAAAATCGGCGGCATGCTTATCGATAGTCTCTGCGCCCTTATCCCAGCAGTATTGCCGCTCTTTCGTCCCTAAATGAAATCGTGAACGAAACGTGGAGCGAGCCAGGCGCGCGAACAGAGGATCTAACGTGGACATCAGTATACGGACCGTCCAAGACGTTTGGTCAGCTGTTCCAGCGCCGCTACGCCCGCCAGTGAATTTCCGGTCTCGTCCAGTTCCGGGCTCCAGACGGCAATCGCCATCTCGTGGGGGACAATCGCCACGACCCCACCGCCAACGCCGGATTTAGCCGGCAGCCCCACGCGCCAGGCAAACTCCCCGGCATTCTGATACATTCCGCTGGTTGCCATTAAGGCGTTGATCTGCCGGGCCTGCATCGGGGAGACAACGTCCTCGCCCAGATGAGGGGCATGGCCCTGATGCGCCAGAAACAGAAAAGTCTGCGCCAGTTCAACGCAGTTCATCTTCAGCGCGCAGTAATGAAAATAGTTTTGCAGCACCGTGGCAACGTCATTATGAAAGTTGCCGAAGGACTTCATCAGCCAGGCGATGGCGGCGTTACGTGCAGAGTGTTCAAACTCAGAGCGCGCTACCACCGGATCGTAGGCGATGTCCTGCACGCCGGAAAGCTGCCGCACAATCTGGAGCATCCGCTGGCGCGGCGCGCTCAGCCGGCTTTGCAGCATATCGCACACCACCAGCGCCCCGGCGTTAATAAATGGGTTACGCGGCTTACCCTGTTCGATTTCCAGCTGAAGAAGGGAGTTAAACGGCTGACCGGACGGATCTTTGCCCACCCGCTGCCAGATCTCCTGCTCGTCATACTGGCGCATGGCGGCAACGAGGCTAAGCACTTTTGAGATCGACTGAATGGAAAATCGCTCCAGCGCGTCTCCCGCCTGAAAACGCTGCCCGTCGACAGTACAAATGGCGATGCCGAGCTTATTACCGCTGATCGAGGCCAGCGCGGGAATGTAATCGGCAACCTTACCCTGCCCCAGTAACGGACGAACCTGCGCCAGAATCTCGTCCAGCATCTCATTATGGATGACCGCAGCCACACTTTGCTCCTTGCCCTCAGGCTAAAACGGGCTGCGAGTATAACAGAGGCTTATACGTCACGTCAGGCAGGGAGACGAAAACGCGAGACGGCCTGCAACAAAAGATCGGACTGTTGATGCAGGCGCTCAGAGGCATTTGACGCTTCGCTAACCAGCACATCAGTCTGACGCGATACCTGATTCAGCGCCTGAAGTTGGCGCGTCATCTGATGAATGCTATCCCCCTGATTCAGGGTGGCCAAGGAAATATCATTTAGCAAGCTGCTCAGATTCGCCACCAGCCCGGTGACCTGTTGCAAATTCTCTTCCAGACGGTTTACCACCTGAGATCCTTCCTCAATGCCCTGAAGCGAGTGGTTAATCAGCGCCTGGATGGTTTGCGTAGAGTGACTGCTTTTTCTGGCCAGCAACCCCACTTCCCGGGCGACCACCGCAAATCCGCGCCCCTGCTCTCCTGCATGGGCGGCTTCAATGGCAGCATTGAGGGCGAGAATGTTGGTCTGAAACGCCACGCTGTCGATCATCGCGACGATCCCGCGCATCTCTGAGGATCGGTCGACGATCGTCTGCATCGAGCCATTCACCGCCGTCATCATTTGCTCCCCGCCTACGGCAGCCTGTCGGGCTTCATCCGCGCGCGAGCGGGCGAGTTTTGCATAACCTGTGTTCCCCTCAACGTGGGTTTCGAGATCGGCGATATGCGCGGTCACCTCCTCCAGCTCTTTGGCTTGTCGCGTAGACTGCTGATAAAGCTTCTGATTCCCCTGCGCAAGTGACCCAATATTTTCAACCATGGCGGTAGTGGCCTCGCTGACCTGAGTCACCAGCTGCTGTAGCCCAAGCTGCATGGCGGTAATACTGCCGCAGAGCTGGCTGATTTCACGGTTAAAGCGCACAACGTCAGGCGGCGTGCCTGACAAATCCCCTGCCGCAAGCTGGTTAATATGGATAATCAGACGGCGTAGCGGGGATATCACCCACTTCGCCATTCCAAACCAGACGGCTATGGCAATGGCCAGCAGCACCAGCGGCGCAAACAGGAACAGCCGTTGCAGGCCTGAGAGTTGTTCCATGAGCGACTGACGCCCCTGTATCGCCTGCTTCTCACTCCGTTGCTGATAGCGTGCAAAGTTGTCATTAAAATCGGTCTGAAAGGCCTGGGCGGGTACGGCAAAAAAGAGGTCGATGCTGTTGGTTTTCACCAGCCCTTCCGCCTGCTCGCTAATGGCACCGAAGAATAGCTGATAGCTGTTAACAAGCCCCTCGTCCTGCGGAGGATTAAGCGCGAGCCATGCTTGCCATGCCTGTTGAGACGTCGCCAGGGATTTTTGCGCCTCGTCCATCAGGCTATGCCAGCTCCCTTCCGAACCGGTCTCTTTATCCTGCATAAAGTACACGCCGGAGCGGTTGAGCAGATCGCTCGCCGCAAGCAGCGAAATACGGGCCTGATCCAGCCTGCTCTGTTGCTGCCAGGCCAGCTGATTGCGCTGTTCGTTACGCTGGGCTTGATTCAGGGAGGCGGTGAGCAGGAAGGAGGAAGAGAGTTGCAGGGCGGAGAAAAGGCCAATAATACAAAAGATGCCGGTCAGCAGGCCAAACTGACGAGGAATAAAGCGCGGCGCAAGACGGCGAAAAATTTGCGTTAGGTTCATAATTTTCTTCTGTAACAATAAGTTAGGCGCGAGCGAGTCTACGAAACGAAAATGACAGAACCATTACGCAAAAATGACAGGAAACGTGAATTGCCGGGTAGCGGCCTGGCCTTACCCGGCAACAATATTAGATGCGGTCCTTCCACACCGTCTGCACATTACAGAACTCATGCAGACCGAAATGAGACAGCTCTCGCCCGAAGCCGCTCTGCTTCACTCCGCCAAAGGCAACGCGCGCATCGCTTGCGCTATAGCCGTTGATAAAGACTCCGCCGCACTCCAGCTCGCGAGAGAAGGTTTCAGCCAGCTCATCGTTCGCGGTAAAGACCGTCGCCGATAAGCCAAAATCGCTGTCGTTAGCCAGCTGCAACGCGTGCGCCGCATCATTGGCGACGGTAATCGCGGCCACCGGGCCAAACAGCTCCTGACGGAAGGCCGTCATCTGTGGGGTGACGCCGCCGAGTACGGTTGGCGCATAATAGTTACCGCTCCCGGCAAGCTTCTCTCCGCCGAGCAGCAGGGTCGCCCCTTCCGCCAGCGTAGCCTGCACCTGCTGATGCAGTTCATCGCGAAGATCAAATCGCGCCATCGGGCCAATATAGTTATCTTCCTCCTCCGGTGCGCCCATCTTCAGCGCCTTGACCGCGTCAACAAAGCGTTGGGTAAAGGCGTCCGCTACGCCCGCTTCCACAATAAAGCGTTTTGCCGCCGCACAAACCTGTCCGGTATTCTGATAACGTCCGGCCACCGCCGCGTTGACGGCCAGATCAAGATCCGCATCGTTCAGAACGATAAACGGATCGGAACCGCCCAGCTCCAGCACGCATTTCTTCAGCGCCGCGCCCGCCTGCGCGCCAATTGCCGCACCAGCCCGAACGTTGCCGGTTACGGTCACCGCCGCGATACGCCGATCGTTAATCGCCTGGCTGACGCCGTCATTCGTCGCGTTCACCCAGCCAAAGACCCCCTCCGGGAAACCGGCATCCGCGAATACCTTCCCGATCAGCTCCGCCGAACCGAGCACATTAGGCGCATGTTTAAGCAGATAGCTGTTCCCTGCCAGCAGGATCGGCACCGCACCGCGCAGCACCTGCCAGAGCGGGAAGTTCCACGGCATCACCGCAAGAATAGGTCCCAGCGGACGGTACTCAATCACCGCATTTTCGACCTGGGTTGATTCCGGGTGCAGCATCGACGGGCCGTGTTCAGCGTACCAGTCGCAAAGGCTGGCGGACTTAGCCACCTCCGCACGCGCCTGCACAATGGGCTTGCCCATCTCCCGGGAGATAGTCTGCGCCATCTCTTCCGCACGACTACGCAGCGCCGCACCCAGATCGCGAAGTTTTTGCGCCCGGTGCGCCACGCTTTCGCGTCGCCATTGACGAAAACCGGTATCCGCCTGTGCAATGGCACGCTCAACGTCACGGGACGTTGCCCACGGGTAAGCAGCCAGCGTTTCGCTGGTAGCCGGGTTGACAGAGTGGGCATGGGTAGCAGATGAATACGTCATGATGTCCTCCACGTAATAACAGTTGATTGATTGTGGCCTACTCTGCTATTTCTTAAAAATGAATAATACTCACCACCTTATTCACGAATCGAGAACAGCATGGACTTAACACAGCTTGAGATGTTTAACGCCGTCGCACTGACCGGCAGCATTACCCAGGCGGCGCAGAAGGTACACCGGGTGCCCTCAAACCTCACCACCCGCATCCGACAGCTAGAAGCGGATCTCGGCGTGGAGCTGTTTATTCGCGAGAATCAGCGCCTGCGGCTTTCCCCCGCCGGGCACAATTTTTTGCGCTACAGCAAACAGATCCTGGCGCTGGTCGACGAAGCGCGAATGGTCGTCGCCGGGGATGAACCGCAGGGATTATTCTCGCTCGGCGCGCTGGAAAGTACCGCCGCCGTACGCATTCCGGAAAGTCTGGCGCGGTTTAACCAGCGCTATCCGCGCATTCAGTTTGCGTTATCCACCGGGCCTTCCGGTACGATGATTGACGGCGTGCTTGAAGGGACGCTTAGCGCCGCCTTTGTCGACGGGCCGCTCTCGCACCCGGAACTTGAAGGAATGCCGGTTTACCGGGAAGAGATGATGCTGGTCACCCCTGCGGGCCACGCGGAAGTGTCAAAAGCCACGCAGGTGAGCGGCAGCGACGTGTATGCCTTTCGCGCCAACTGTTCTTACCGGCGTCATCTGGAGAGCTGGTTCCATGCCGACCGCGTAACGCCGGGAAGGATCCATGAGATGGAGTCCTACCACGGGATGCTCGCCTGTGTGATTGCCGGGGCAGGCATTGCGCTGATGCCCCGCTCCATGCTGGAGAGCATGCCGGGGCATCATCAGGTGGCGGCGTGGCCGCTGGCGGAAAACTGGCGCTGGCTCACCACCTGGCTGGTGTGGCGACGCGGGGCGATGACCCGCCAGCTGGAGGCATTTATCGCGCTGCTGAACGAGCGTCAGCCACCTGCGCCCAGTTGTTAAAGTTGAACGTAGTCCTGGAGTCGAAGGAAAATTTTTCCCTTCATATACAGCGTGGCCTGCCCTCCAATCAGCACGCGGTCGCCTTTCAGCTCGCAGCGCAGATCCCCGCCGCGCAAGGAGACCTGGCGGGCCGACATCTGCGTTTTTCCGAGCTTTTCACTCCAGTACGGGATCAGCATACTGTGCGCTGATCCCGTCACCGGATCCTCCGGCACCCCTTCCCCCGGACAGAAGAAGCGGCTGACGAAATCATACTCATCTCCCGGCGCTGTAACGCAGACCATTTTCCCCAGCGGGAGCATGGCAGTGATATCCGGCGTCAGCGCCTCCACCTGCCGCTGGCTGTCGAGCACCACCATGTAGTCACGCCCCACACGCACCTCGTTTGCCGCGTTAATGCCCAGCGCGCTGAACAGCACTGGGGGTGGAGTATCGACAACCTCGGTTGACCACGCCGGGAAATTAAGCGTCAGCCAGTCGCCGCTGCGTTGTACCGTCAGTTCGCCGACAAAGCGCGTGGTGAAGGTGATTTCCGTATGCGGATAATCCAGGTATTCAAAAATAACGTGAGAAGCCGCGAGGGTTGCGTGGCCGCAGAGGTTAATTTCATCCTGCGTGGTAAACCAGCGCAGCTCAAACCCGTTATCCGTTCGGACAAAAAACGCCGTCTCTGACTGATTATGCTGCTTCGCCATCTTCAGCAGCGTCTCATCCGATAGCCACGCTTCCAGCGGACACACCGCCGCCGCATTGCCGCCGAACGCCCTGTCGCTGAAGGCATCTACCAGATAAAAATCAATTTCCTGCATCATTTGTTCCTCTTAGATTTATTCAGCGCAGAAATACTGTGCCCTTCAGATACAGCGCCGCCTGCCCGCCCATCCGCACGCGGTCGCCCTTGAGTTCGCAGCGTACGTCTCCTCCACGGGCGGAAACCTGGCGGGCAAACATCTGTGTTTTGCCAAGCCGTTCACTCCAGTAAGGGATCAGCATGATGTGCGCGGAGCCGGTGACAGGATCTTCCGGCACGGCCACGCCCGGCGAGAAGAAACGACTGATAAAGTCGTATTCTCCTTCGTCCCGGGCGGTGACGGCCACTTTATGCTCCCCCGGCGTCATGGCGGAGAAATCCGGATTAATGGCTTCCACCTGCTCGCGGCTCTCCAGTACCAGCACCCAGGCGCGGCCTTTTCGCGCCTCGACGTAGTGGCTGATACCGAGTGCGGTGAGCAACTCCGGTGGCGGCGTCTGTGCCTGCGTCGGGCAGGCCGGGAAGTCCAGGGTCATCCAGTCACTTTCACGGCTGACGGTCAGGCGACCAGAGGCAGTGTCAAAATGAAGGCGTGAGTCCGGATAATCCAGTTCGTTAAACAGAACATACGCCGCGGCAAGCGTCGCGTGACCACACAGATTAACCTCGGTTAGCGTGGTGAACCAGCGCAACTCGATCCCCCCTTTGGTACACACAAAAAAGGCGGTTTCCGACTGGTTATGCTGTTGTGCCATCCGCAGTAACGTCTCATCCGGTAGCCACGCGTCGAGGGGGCACACCGCCGCCGGGTTGCCGCCAAAAGAGGACGCGCTGAACGCATCTACCAGATAAAAATCAATCTCCTGCATTGTGTTACCGCCTGTTTTTGTTGTGTTGTTCTTTATCTTCAATGAAAACAACCGCGTTCGCTACCGCTGCATGAAGGTAAATTTTGTGATTCATATCACATAACGGTTGAGTTTTCGCCGTTTAAGGCTTTAAGATCGTCTCCTCATCTTTCAGGCAACGAATCCCAGATATCCCTATGACAACACACACGGTTTCCCGCAGGGTCGCGTGGCTACGCGTGGTCACGCTCGCCATCGCAGCGTTTATTTTCAACACCACGGAATTTGTTCCGGTTGGGCTGCTGTCCGACATTGCGGCCAGCTTCCATATGGAAACGGCACAGGTTGGCATTATGCTGACCATCTATGCATGGGTGGTAGCGCTGATGTCGCTGCCGTTTATGCTGCTGACCAGCCAGATGGAACGTCGTAAGCTGCTGATTGGGCTGTTTGTGGTGTTCATTGCCAGCCATGTGCTGTCATTTATGGCATGGAACTTCACCGTGCTGGTCATCAGCCGCGTCGGCATCGCGTTTGCCCATGCCGTTTTCTGGTCGATCACCGCATCGCTCGCCATTCGTCTGGCCCCGGCGGGGAAACGCGCCCAGGCCCTGAGCCTGATTGCCACCGGAACGGCGCTGGCGATGGTGTTAGGCCTGCCGATCGGGCGCATTGTGGGTCAATACTTCGGCTGGCGCACCACCTTCTTTGCCATCGGCATGGGGGCGCTGATCACCCTGGTGTGTCTGATCAAACTGCTGCCAAAACTGCCCAGCGAACACTCCGGCTCGCTGAAAAGTCTTCCGCTGCTGATGCGTCGACCGGCGCTGATGAGCATCTATTTGCTGACCGTGATTGTGGTGACCGCCCATTACACGGCCTACAGCTATATTGAGCCGTTTGTTCAGGTTGTGGCGGGCTTTAGCGCTAACTTTGCCACCGTTCTGCTGCTGATCCTGGGCGGCGCGGGGATTATCGGCAGCATCCTGTTCGGGAAGCTGGGCAATCAGCATGCGTCTGCGCTTGTAAGCAGTGCGATTGGCATGCTGCTGGCATGTCTGCTGTTACTGATGCCTGCGGCAGGCAGCGAGAGTCATCTGGCGATCCTCAGTCTGTTCTGGGGCGTGGCGATCATGATTATTGGTCTGGGAATGCAGGTCAAAGTGCTGGCGCTGGCCCCGGACGCCACGGACGTAGCGATGTCGCTCTTCTCCGGGATTTTTAATCTGGGGATTGGCGCCGGTGCGCTGGTGGGAAATCAGATCAGCCTGCATGTATCGATGTCGGCCATTGGCTATCTCGGGGCGATTCCGGCGCTGATCGCGCTGATCTGGTCGGTGCTTATCTTCCGTAAATGGCCGGTCGCGATGGAAGAACAGACCAGCCACGGTTGACGTTTGTTGTGCCGGGTGGCTCTGCGCTTACCCGGCAACGTTCTCAATGATACGTCTTAACAATCTCCAGCACGCCGTTAATAATAAACTGCACGCCCATACAGACCAGCAGGAAGCCCATCAGACGGGAGATAGCTTCAATCCCCCCCTTGCCCACCCAGCGCATAATCGCCCCGGAACTGCGCAATGACCCCCAGACAATAATGGCAATAAGCGCAAAAATGATCGGCGGCGCAACGGTGATAACCCAGTGCGGAAATGTCGACCCATCACGCACCGTTGAGGCGGAACTGATGATCATCGCAATCGTTCCCGGCCCTGCCGTGCTCGGCATGGCTAACGGCACAAACGCGATGTTGGCGCTCGGTTCGCTTTCAAGCTCCTCCGATTTGCTTTTGGCTTCCGGGGATTCGTGCGCTTTGTGCGCCGGGAACAGCATCCGGAAACCAATAAAGGCCACGCGCCAGCGATACGCAGACCGGGAATCGAAATACCAAAGGTATTCATCACCAGTTGCCCGGCGTAATAAGCCACCATCATTATGGCAAAGACGTACACAGAGGCCATCATCGACTGCTGATTGCGCTCCGCGCTGTTCATGTTCCCCGCCAGCCCCAGAAAAAGCGCCACCGTCATTAACGGGTTCGCCAGCGGCAGCAACACCACCAGCCCAAGCCCCACTGCTTTAATCAAATCCAACATAATGCACCGCAGTCCTTATCCTTATTCAACATCGCAATTATAGGGGCAAATCCTCGTCCGTAGCCATCCGCGCAGCGTAACCATAATTGTCTCTCGTAATTCATAACCCCAGATTATCTGTATGATTTAAAAGCGTACAGAATGAGTTCCTGAAGCGTTTTAGCATTTCGTGGCATCGGCCGATTCATTCAGTTGACTTATACTTGCCTGAGCAATAATATCTGCCGTGACTAAACTACTTGCCAGGGCAACCATTGTGAAAAGCACCAGTGACCTCTTTAACGACATAATCCCACTGGGTCGTCTTATTCATATGGTTAATCAGAAAAAAGATCGCCTGCTCAATGACTATCTGTCACCGCTGGATATCACCGCAACACAGTTTAAAGTGCTGTGTTCCATTCGCTGCGAAGTGTGTATCACGCCGGTTGAGCTGAAAAAGGTGCTCTCTGTCGATCTGGGTGCGTTAACCCGCATGCTGGATCGTCTCGTCTGTAAAGGATGGGTAGAACGAAGCCCTAACCCAAATGACAAACGTGGCGTACTGGTGAAACTGACCAGCGATGGCGCGGCCATGTGTGAGCAATGTCATCAATTAGTAGGACAAACACTGCACCAGGAACTGACAAAAAACTTAACGGCGGATGAAGTGGCAACGCTTGAGCTTTTACTCAAGAAAATCCTGCCGTAAACAGAAAAAGAGGTATGACGATGTCCAGACGCAATACTGACGCTATCACCATTCATAGCATTTTGGACTGGATCGAAGATAACCTGGAATCTCCGCTCTCCCTTGAGAAAGTGTCTGAGCGTTCAGGTTACTCAAAATGGCACCTGCAACGGATGTTTAAAAAAGAGACCGGCCATTCATTAGGACAATATATTCGCAGCCGCAAGCTGACGGAGATTGCCCAAAAACTGAAAGAAAGCAATGAGCCGATCCTCTATCTGGCGGAACGTTACGGATTTGAATCGCAACAAACCCTGACGCGTACGTTCAAGAACTACTTTGACGTGCCGCCTCATAAGTACCGTATTACCAGTATGCCGGGTGAATCCCGTTATCTGTATCCGCTAAAACATTGCAGTTAATCATCGCCTGTTAAGACGTAACCGAGGAAATCATGAAATTTATCGCCTCCGCCGCCCTCACCTTGCTGGTGCTGGTTTCCGGCCAGAGCTTCGCGGAGCAAACCCCCAGTGCGGGGCAGCAAAATAATCGTGACACCATGATTATGCCGTCCACGCAAAACCAGTCGCCCTGGGACTTCAATCACATGGGCGCTGGCAGCGACAAATCCGACGAATTAGGCGTGCCGTATTACAACCACGACCTGTAATTCGTTTTTGCCCCGCTAATGCGGGGCTTTTTTCTGCCTTAACTCTGCACCCGCGTCGCCCGATGCACCCGCAAGCCAAAGACGTTGATATACAGCCCGGCCATAATCAGCCCTGCGCCACACAGTTGCAGCGCGCTGAGCGTTTCATCCAGCAACAGTGCGGCGCTGGCAAGCCCGACCACCGGTACCAGCAGCGATAACGGCGCCACGCGCCAGGTTTCATAGCGTCCGAGCAGCGATCCCCAGATACCATAGCCAATGATTGAGGCAACGAACGCCAGGTAGATCAGCGACAAAATAGTCGTCAGGTCGATCTCCACCAGGCTTTTCAGCATCGCCTGCGGCCCCTCCAGAATAAATGACGCGGCCATAAACGGTACGATGGGGATCAACGCGCTCCAGACCACCAGCGATAAGACCGCCGGACGCGCCTCGTGCTGCATTATCAGCTTGTTAAAGATATTGCCGCACGCCCAGCTCAGCCCCGCCGCCAGGGTGAGCATAAAGCCCAGCAGCGCGACATGCTGACCGTTGAGGCTGCCTTCAATCAGCACCAGCACGCCAAAGACCGCAAGGCTAATGCCCGCCAGCTGCTTGCCCTGCAAGCGTTCGCCAAAGACAAACGCGCCGAGAATGATGGTAAAGAACGCCTGCACCTGAAGCACCAGCGAAGCCAGGCCCGCAGGCATACCGAATTTAATAGCGCAAAAAAGAAACGCAAACTGACCAAAGCTGATGGTGAGGCCGTAGCCCAGCAGCAGCTTGAGGGGAATTTTCGGGCGGGCGACGAACAGCAGCGCCGGAAACGCCACCAGCAGGAAGCGCAGACCCGCCAGCATCAATGGAGGCATGTTGTGCAACCCCATTTTGATGACCACAAAATTGAGTCCCCACACCACGACAACCAGCAACGCTAACAGCCCGTCTTTCCGCGTCATTTTCCGCCCCTGAAATATTAAAATTTTGTAAACACTTCAAGGTAACAGAAAAAATAGCCCCGCGAGAAGATCATTAATTCTGGTACTGAAGAGAAGCACTTGCGGATAAATTGGGTGCTATACAAGCTGCCGATCCCATGATAATCCTGTAATAACACAACAAAAAAGCATAAGCATTTGTCGGGCAGGAAAATGAAACCATCAATCAGGCGCTCAACCGCAGCGCTGCTGGCATCGTCATTGTTATTAACAATTGGCCGCGGGGCAACGCTGCCCTTTATGACCATATATCTTACACGCGTGTACGATATGAGCGTGGAGAATATTGGCTATGCCCTTACCGTGGCGTTGACCATTGGCGTGGTGTTTAGCCTGGGGTTTGGCATCCTGGCGGATAAATTCGACAAAAAACGCTATATGCTGATCGCCATCGTCGCCTTTATCGCCGGGTTTGTGGCCATTCCGCTGGTGAATAACGTGACGCTGGTAGTGCTGTTCTTTGCCCTGATTAACTGCGCCTATTCCGTCTTCTCAACGGTGCTGAAAGCATGGTTTGCCGACGTGCTGACCTCCAGCGAAAAGGCGCACGTTTTCTCACTCAACTACAGTTTCCTGAACATCGGCTGGACGATTGGGCCGCCGATCGGCACCCTGCTTGTGATGTACAGCCTGCAACTGCCGTTCTGGCTGGCGGCCTTCTGCGCCGCACTGCCGCTCGGGTTTATCCATTTCTTTGTGCAGAAAAGCATAGCCTCGGACAGCCCTGAGGAGAAAATGCCATGGCAACCCTCGGTGCTGCTGAAAGACCGGGCGCTGTTCTGGTACACGCTTTCCGGGCTGCTGGCGTCGTATGTGGGTGGATCGTTTGCCACCTGCATTTCCCAGTATGTCCTCGCTGCACATGCGGACAGTGATTTCGCAAAAGGTGGTGGCCGTTGTGCTGCCCGTCAACGCGGCGGTGGTCGTCACCCTGCAATATGCGCTTGGACGGAAGATCACCGCCAGCAATATCCGTCCGCTAATGACCGCCGCGACGCTTTTTTTCATCCTCGGGCTGGGGGGGTTTATGCTTTCCGGCGAGAACCTGATTTACTGGGGGATCGCGGCAGCGATTTTCACCCTGGGTGAGATTATTTATGCACCGGGTGAATACATGCTGATCGACAATATCGCCCCGCCGGGCATGAAGGCGAGCTACTTCTCCGCACAAGCGCTGGGCTGGCTGGGCGCGGCGGCGAACCCAATGATCACCGGGCTCATCCTGACCCATCTGCCGCACTGGTCATTATTTATCATTATGATGGCCGCCATCATTGCGGCCTGGCTGATGATATTGCGCGGGATGCGCGTGAAAAGTGAAGATAGCGTGTCGAGTAGCGCTGCGCTTACCCGACCTGGAAAACCCTAATCCCAGGCCGGGTAAGGCGAAGCCGTCCCCCGGCAAAACCAACACCTTAGTGGTGCAACATCTCCTCCACCACCTGCTCTTTGTACATCTCATTCGGGTAGTAGGTCGGCCAGTTATCCATCTCTTTCAGCAGCGCCTCGTGGGAGGTGTTGCCCATAAAGATATGGAAGTGTGAAGAGGCTTTCGGCCCGATGATATGGTCGCTGAACTGCACAAACTTAGGCGCCTCGCTCGCGTTATCCTTGCACTCAAACAGGTAGCGCACACCTTTTTTCCCCGACGCATAGGTCAGAATTTTGTAGCCGCTGTAGTCGTAGCGGCAGCTGCTCACCGTTTTGCCTCGGTGGAATTCCATCACGTTGTTTTCAATGCCGATGGCGTCCACGTCCGTCGCGTAACCCTTGCGGTAGTAGGCCTTCACCTCGGCAGCAGATTTTTCTCCCTTCTGCGCTTTCTTTTCGAAAACCGGATCCAGCGAACCATCAAGCAGGAACGGGTAAACAGACTGCCATGTTCCGTCCCAGTCAGACAGCTTCCTGTCCCTGACGTCTTTATCCTCAAAGACGCCGTTTGCCGCCTTCTGTTCCGCCTCCGTCATCTGATGACCGTGCGAATGGGCAAAAAGCGAGCCGCTTACCAGCAGCGTTCCCAAAGTCAGCGCAATTTTTCCAGGTTGTGCAGCCACAGCAAAATCCTCATTCCGTTTTATAAGAACAGGGATGTTATATTATAACATTTCAGATCGCAACCAGCCCGCGAACGCCCTCCCGCTCCATATTCTCCCCGCGCCCCTGCTGGACGATGCTGCCGCGCGACATCACCAGATAGCTGTCGGCCAGCTCTACCGCAAAATCATAAAATTGCTCCACCAGCAGGATCGCCATATCCCCCCGGTTCGCCAGGCTGCGGATCACCTGCCCAATCTCTTTAATCACCGACGGCTGAATACCTTCCGTGGGTTCATCCAGAATCAGTAACTGTGGACGGCTCGCCAGCGCGCGACCAATCGCCAGCTGCTGTTGCTGACCACCGGAAAGATCGCCTCCGCGTCGGTGCTTCATCTCCTTCAGCACCGGGAAAAGCTGCCAAATCTCCTCCGGTACGCTCCTTGCGTTTCCCGCGGAGAAGCGCGACAGCCCCATCAGCAGGTTTTCTTCTACGGTCAGACGCGGAAAAATCTCCCGCCCCTGCGGAACATACGCCACGCCGGACTGTACCCGCTGGTGCGGTTTACTGTGAGTGATGCTCTTTCCCTGCCAGACCACCTCCCCGGCTTTCACCGGGATCAGCCCCATCAGGCACCTCAGCAGCGTGGTTTTGCCCACCCCGTTGCGCCCCAGCAGGCAGGTCACTTCCCCGACGACCGCCTCAAAGCTCACCCCGCGCAGAATATGACTTCCGCCGTAGTACTGATTCAGTTCGCTAACCTGTAACATCCCCTCTCCTTAGCGTCCCAGATAGACGTCAATCACCTGTTCATTGGCCTGTACCTCGCGAAGCGAACCTTCCGCCAGTACGCGCCCCTGATGCAGCACCGTGACGTGGTCGGCGATGGTCTCAACGAAACCCATATCGTGCTCAACCACCATCAGCGAATGCTTGCCTGCCAGGGTGCGGAACAGCTCGGCAGTGTATTCCGTCTCGGCGTCGGTCATACCGGCGGCGGGTTCGTCCAGCAGTAACAGGTGCGGGTCCTGCACCAGCAGCATGCCGATCTCCAGAAACTGCTTCTGTCCGTGGGAAAGCAGTCCGGCACGGCGATCGCGCTCGCTGCCAAGCCGCAGCAAAACCAGCATCTCATCAATGCGGTCGCGCTGCTCGCCGCTGAGCGTGGCCCGCAGGCTCGCCCAGACGGACCTGTCGGCTTTCATGGCGATTTCGAGGTTTTCCCCTACGGTCAACGCTTCAAACACGGTCGGCTTCTGGAACTTACGGCCAATGCCCTGACGGGCGATGGCCGCCGGTTCCAGGGCAGTCAGATCGATGGACTGATCGTAAATAGCTTTCCCGCTTTTTGGCCGGGTTTTGCCGGTGATCACGTCCATCAGCGTGGTTTTACCGGCTCCGTTAGGGCCAATGATGCAGCGCAATTCTCCGACGCCGATATTCAGCGAGAGATCGGTCAACGCCTGAAAACCGTCGAAACTGACGTTAATGGCCTCGAGCTGCAACACCGGATCGGTCTGCTCGCGGTAACGGTCGCCCGGTAGCTGGCGGGTAAAGAGTCCTTCAGAGGGCTGCATTAATTCTCTCCCTTACGTAACAGACCGAACACGCCGCGCGGTAAAAACAGCGTCACGGCGATGAAAATCAGCCCCAGAAACAGCTGCCAGTACTCCGGCATCGCCACGGTGAAAAAGCTCTTCGCACCGTTGACCAGCGCCGCGCCAATCACCGGGCCCACCAGCGTGCCGCGGCCGCCCAGCGCCACCCAGATGGCCGCTTCAATCGAGTTGGTTGGCGACATTTCACCCGGGTTGATAATGCCCACCTGCGGAACGTACAGCGCCCCCGCCAGGCCACACAGCACGGCGGAAAGCGTCCAGACCAGCAGCTTGAAGCCGCGCGGATCGTAGCCGCAGAACGTGAGACGGTTTTCCGCATCGCGCACCGCCGTTAAAATGCGGCCAAATTTACTCTTCGCCAGCGCGTAGCCTGTGCCCAGGGCCAGAAGCAGCAGCACGACCGTTGCGAGAAACAGCGCGATCCGCGTGGTGGTCGCCGTGACGGAAAATCCGAGCAGCGTGGTAAAGCCGGTAAAGCCGTTATTGCCGCCAAAGCCGGTTTCGTTGCGAAAGAACAGCAGCATGCCCGCATAGGTCAGCGCCTGGGTCATGATGGAGAAATAGACCCCTTTGATCTTCGAGCGGAAAGCAAACCAGCCGAAGACCAGCGCCAGCAGGCCGGGTATCGTCACAATTAACACCAGTGCCCAGGCAAAATGCTGCGTTCCCCACCAGAACCAGGGCAGTTCGCTCCACGAGAGAAACGACATAAACGCGGGCAGCCCGTCTCCGGCCGCCTGGCGCATCAGGTACATGCCCATCGCATAGCCGCCCAGGGCGAAGAATATGCCGTGCCCCAGCGAGAGCATACCGGCATAGCCCCAGACCAGATCGAGGGCCACGGCGACCACCGCGTAGCAGAGGATCTTGCCGATGAGCGTCAACATCCACGTGGAAACGGCCAGCGGATGGGTGGCGGGCAACAGCGCGAGAAAAGGCAGCACCAGCAGCGCCGCAACCAGCAGACTGCCGAAGATTTGCGCGGTGCGCGGTGCCCTGCGCGCCAGTGTTAAGGTCAATGGCTGGCTCATCAGTCTGTCACCCTCCCTTTAAGTGCGAATAACCCCTGCGGACGTTTCTGGATAAACAGAATGATCGCCACCAGAATCAGGATCTTGCCCAGCACGGCGCCCATCTGCGGTTCAAGAATTTTATTGAAGATCCCCAGACCAAAGGCCGCCGCGACGCTACCGGCCAGCTGGCCGACGCCGCCGAGCACCACCACCAGGAACGAATCAATGATGTATCCCTGGCCCAGCTCCGGTCCCACGTTCCCCAGCTGGGACAACGCCACGCCGCCCAGCCCGGCAATGCCGGACCCGAGGCCAAACGCCAGCATATCTACCCGTCCGGTGGGGACGCCGCAGCAGGCCGCCATGCTGCGGTTTTGCGTCACCGCCCGCACGTTCAGACCCAGACGCGTTTTGTTCAGAATGAGCCAGGTGAAGAACAGCACCATCAGCACAAACCCGAGCACCACAATACGGTTCCACGGCAGCGTCAGGTTGGCGAAAACCTGCACCCCGCCGGACAGCCAGGCCGGGTTAGCGACCTCAAGGTTCTGGGCGCCAAAGGTCATGCGCACCAGCTGGATCAGCATCAGGCTGATCCCCCAGGTGGCGAGCAGGGTTTCCAGCGGGCGGCCATACAGATGGCGGATCACCGTGCGCTCCAGCACCATCCCGATACCTGCCGTCAGGCAAAACGCCACCGGCAGCGCCACCACCGGATAAAGCGCCAGCCACTGAGGCATCCACTGCGCCATCACCTGCTGCACCATCCAGGTGGCATACGCCCCGAGCATCAGCATTTCGCCGTGGGCCATGTTAATCACCCCCAGCAGACCATAGGTGATAGCCAGCCCGAGCGCGGCCAGCAAGAGTACCGACCCCAACGACAGGCCCATGAAGGCCTGCCCCAGCAGTTCACCCCACATCAGCCGGTGCTGAATACGGTCCAGGCTCTCAGCGGCGGCGGCACGTACCCGTGCGTCCGGCTCGGTTTGCGCCCGGGTGAACGGCGTCAGCGTGGCCTGAACGTCCGGATCGTCAGACTGTCCCAACAGTTCAACCGCGTTGAGGCGCGTTTCCGCCTGCGGACTCGCCAGCTGAAGATTTGCCAGCGCCAGCCTCAGCGACTGTCGGGTGACGTCATCCGTTTCGCGGTTAGCCCGCTGTTGCAGAAACCCGAGCATATCCGGCTGGGCGTCACGCTGAAGTTGCCGCGCGGCATGACGCCTTTCGGTGACACTGTCACTGACAAGCTGATGCGTCGCCAGCGCCGTGACGGTTAACACGCGCAGCCGGTTGGTCAGCCGCACGGCTTTGGTCGTTCCTTCGGCGCTCTTTGCCGCGCCCAGGGCAACCATTTCGCCGTCGATGCGGGTAAAAGCCTTCTTCTGGGTGTCGGTGTAGAGGTTCTCCTGTTGCAGCGCTTTAAGCAGCGGCAAACGTGCAGGTTCCGGCGTGGCTGCCCAGCGGGTCAGCATGGCGGTCTGCTGGCTGCGGCTAGCGGCAACGAAATCATCGGCATCCGATGCCTGCACCATCCCTGGCAGCAGTCCGGTAAGCCACACAATCGCAATCATCATGCGCATGGCGTTCATGACGTCTCTCCCTGGTGGTGGCTTAGTTGCTGGCGGTTTTCATCGGCTGGTCAGGTTTTTTGTCATTCCCGGCGATAAACGGGCTCCACGGCTGAGCGCGTACCGGCTGTTCGGTTTGCCAGACGACGTTGAACTGGCCGTTGCCTTCGATTTCACCAATCATGACGGGCTTATGCAGGTGGTGGTTGGTGGCATCCATGGTCAGCGTAAAGCCGGACGGCGCGTTGAACGACTGGCCCGCCATTGCCGCGCGCACTTTGTCCACGTTGGTTGTCCCCGCTTTTTCAACCGCCTGCGCCCACATATGCAGGCCGACGTAGGTCGCTTCCATCGGATCGTTGGTGACGACGGTATCGGCATTCGGCAGCTTATGGGCTTTCGCGTAGGCTTTGTAGGCCGCGACAAAGGTCTGGTTGGTCGGGTTATCGACGGATTCAAAGTAGTTCCACGCCGCCAGGTTACCCACCAGCGGCTTGGTATCAATGCCGCGCAGTTCCTCCTCGCCCACCGAGAACGCCACAACCGGCACGTCCGTGGCTTTCAGCCCCTGGTTCGCCAGCTCTTTATAGAAAGGCACGTTGGAATCACCGTTGATGGTGGAGACCACCGCCGTTTTACCGCCCGCAGAGAATTTCTTGATACTGGCGACGATGGTCTGGTAATCGCTATGACCAAATGGGGTGTAGACCTCTTCAATATCTTTATCTTCCACGCCTTTCGAGTGCAGGAAGGCGCGCAGGATCTTGTTCGTGGTGCGCGGGTAAACGTAGTCCGTTCCCAGCAGGAAGAAGCGTTTCGCGCTGCCGCCGTCCTCGCTCATCAGGTACTCCACCGCCGGGATCGCCTGCTGGTTAGGCACCGCGCCGGTATAGAAGACGTTAGGTGACATCTCTTCACCTTCGTACTGCACCGGATAGAACAGCAAACCGTTCAGCTCTTCAAAAACCGGCAGAACTGATTTACGCGATACGGAGGTCCAGCAGCCGAACACCACGGCGACCTTATCCTGGCTCAGAAGCTGGCGGGCCTTTTCGGCAAACAGCGGCCAGTTGGAGGCCGGGTCAACCACCACCGGCTCCAGCTTTTTCCCGAGCACGCCGCCTTTGGCGTTAATTTCATCGATGGTCATCAGGGCGACATCTTTCAGGGGCGTTTCTGAAATGGCCATCGTGCCGGAGAGTGAGTGCATGATCCCGACTTTAATGGTCTCTGCGGCCTGGACGCCAAAACTGACCCCCATGGCGACCACGGAGGCGGACAAGGCGAACGCTTTTATAAAGGTACGACGGTGCATATTTTCACTCCTGAAAAAGAAAGCTGTGCGAAGACGTCCGTTACCGCCCGGACGCAGAAAAAGTAACGTCAGTTTCAGGAGAGCAAAAAGGGTGCCAGGTTGCAGAGGCAGGATTTAAACGGGTTCGAAGAGAGGATTTACGGTAAACGACTCAGAATGGTACAGCGCTGCACTGTAATAATGCAGCGCTGTGAACGGCGTTACCAGACGTCGCTGGCGATTTGCGTCACCAGGCGAATTTTATCCCACTGCTGGGCTTCGCTCAGGCTGTTACCCTCTTCCGTGGAGGCAAATCCGCACTGCGGGCTGAGGCAAATCTGCTCTTTCGCCACGTAGCGCGCAGCCTCTTCCAGACGCGCTTTCACCCCTTCCGGGTTCTCCAGTTCACCGTGCTTGGTGGTGATCAGCCCCAGTACCACCTGCTGTTTACCCGGGCGCACAAAACGCAGTGGCGCAAAGTCGCCGCTACGGTCGTTGTCGTACTCCAGGAAGAACGCGTCGACGTTCACCGTGCCGAACAGCACCTCCGCCACCGGCTCATAGCCGCCTTCGGAAATCCAGGTTGAGCGGAAGTTGCCGCGGCAGACGTGCAGCCCGATGGTCAGGTCGTCCGGTTTGCCCTCCAGCGCCTTATTCAGCACCCGGGCATAGGTTCGGGCAAGTTCGTCTGCATCGTCACCGCGCTCGCGGATCTGGCGGCGCTGGTCTTCTGAACAAAGGTAGGCCCAGACGGTATCATCCAGTTGCAGATAGCGGCAGCCTGCATCGTAAAAGGCCCGAATGGCATCGCGCCAGGTTGTCGCCAGATCGTCAAAGTAATCCTTCAGATCCGGGTAGACCGTGGCATCAATATCCTTGCGGCCACCGCGGAAGTGCAGCACGCTCGGGCTCGGAATGGTCATCTTCGGCTGTGCGTTACCGCTGATGCTTTTGAGGTAGCGAAAATCTTCCAGCATAGGATGATCGCCGAAGCCCAGTTTGCCCGTTACGCGCACGCCGTGGGCTTTGGTCTGCACCCCGTTGAACTGAATGCCCTGCTGCGAATCATAACGCTCTACGCCCTGTAGCCCGTCAAAGAAGTCAAAGTGCCACCAGGCGCGGCGGAATTCACCGTCCGTTACCACATGCAGACCGCAGGCGCACTGCTGTTCGACAACATGGCGAATGGCCTCGTCCTCAACCGCGCGAAGCTGACCGGCATCGATCTCACCGCTGGCAAATTGCAGACGGGCCTGTTTAACAGAGTCCGGGCGTAAAAAACTGCCGACTACATCGGCGCGGTACGGGGCGTGGTGTCGCTGCATGGAAATCTCCTCTGTCTGTCGGCGTTAATTGCCCACAGTGATAATTCATCTCTTGAACATTTAGACTTCTGGATGTCTAAACGTCCTAAAAAGATGTCATACCGGCTCGCCGCCGACAAACGAGAAAATTTCATCTGTGTTGAAATAAATTCATGTTCACAGGGCGGGCGATGAAGATCCTGCAAACGCGAACCGCTCATCTTCCCAGCCGGTCATGCCCCCGAGCATAATCTTAACCGGCAGACCCAGACGCGCCAGCTTCAGCGCCGCCCTGTCCGCCCCGTTGCAGTGCGGGCCTGCACAATAGACGACAAACAGCGTGCCCTCTGGCCACGCTGTCATCCGCTCGGCGGTGATCTGGCTCCAGGGTAAATGCAGCGCGCCGGGCAGATGCCGCCGGGCAAAATGTTCAGGCTTCCCGACAACGTGCAGCAGAACAAAGTCCTGCTCACCGCTGGATACCGCGTGATGGACATCGGCGCAGTCCGTCTCGACGCTCAGACGACGCAGAAAATGCCCCACGGCTTCCTGCGGCTCAGCAGCCGGAAATTCAGTAACATAGCTCATGAATCTTCCTCATTTGTGGTGTTTGTGTTAACACTACTCTATCCCTTAATTCAGAACATGAATGCGTCCGCCTATGCCAGAAAACAGCAAAAAGATGACAAACTTAAGACATCCCTCGCCGCGCGCGGTCGTGCTGGCATATGACGGTTTATGTACCTTTGAGTTTGGCGTGGCGGTAGAAATCTTTGGCTTGCCGCGCCCGGAGATGGGCGATGACTGGTATCAGTTCGCCGTGGCGAGCGTGGATGGCGGCGAGCTCCGGGCAACGGGCGGGATCCGTATTCTGGCCGACGGCGATCTGCGTCTGCTTGAAACGGCGGATCTGGTTGTTATACCCGGCTGGCGAGGGCTGGATGAACCCGTACCCGAAGCGCTCTGCCAGGCGCTCCGCGCGGCGCGTGCCCGCGGCTGCCAGCTACTCTCGATCTGTTCTGGCGTTTTCGTTCTGGCAGCCTCAGGCCTGCTTGACGGGCGGAAGGCAACCACCCACTGGCGCTACACGCAAGCTCTGAAAACACGCTTTCCCGCCATCACCGTGGTCGAAGATGTGCTCTACCAGGACGAAGGCGATATTCTCACTTCCGCCGGCAGCGCCGCGGGGATTGATCTGTGTCTGCACGTGGTGCGCCGGAATTACGGTATGGAGGCAGCAAACCGCGTGGCGCGTCGACTGGTGATCCCGCCCCATCGGGACGGCTCGCAAACCCAGCAACTTAGCCGACCGGTGGCTCAGTTGCGGGAGAGCCAGCGCCTGGGCCAGCTGTTCGATTATCTTCACCAGCATCTGGCCGTTTCCCATACCGTCGAATCGCTGGCCCTGCGGGTGGGTATGAGTCAACGCACCTTTCTGCGCCGTTTCCAGGACGCGACCGGGACAACGCCCGCGCGCTGGTTATTGACTGCGCGATTGCAGCGGGCAAAAGATTATCTCGAAAACAGTCGGCTCAGCATTGATAATATTGCGGAACAAACCGGATTTGGACAAAGCGCCACGCTGCGCCACCATTTCCGGCAGCAATTTGCGCTTTCGCCCGCGCAATATCGCAAACAATTTTTACAGCCGGTACGATAAACGGGCAAAAAAAAACCGCCATAATCTGGCGGTAAATGCTTGCATGGATAGATTTGTATTTTGGTATCTACGCTCCGGTATTCCCTACCGGGATGTGGATCACCAGCAATCTACCACTGTGAGCCTCAACGAAGCATAAACGAATCGATTAACCCGCTTTGGTATTAATTTGCAGATAACGCATCAGCCCCTGATCTGCACTCTGGCGGGCATCATCATTAATCGCTTCGAGATAAAACGCACGTGAGACCCCATACGGTGCCTGCTCGGGTGGGTAAACGGCGAACTGGAAGGTTTTGCCTCTCGCCTTATTGGTACAGCCCAGCTCCCAGCGATCTTCACTTACCTGGGTGCTATTACATTCGACACGTCCGTAATCGCTGGTTAAATACGATCCGACACGGCTTTTTGCTGACTGAATATATTCTGGTTCTTCATTTGAATAGATGCTGGCCGCAGCACCCACCGCAACCACTACGCCCAGAAGTGATAGCACGATTATTTTTTTCATTTATTCGATCCAATCCTTAGCCAGAAAAATCTTATTGTAAATGATTTCCCAATAAATCTAGCTTCTCTTTGCATACCAGAAATGGGAGTTTACAACGTCGATATGGCTTTTAAGAATAGTCTTAAGCGCGTTTTATTGCGACCACAATTTTTGACACTCTATTTTCTCAAATTTAAAGAGTCGAATAATTACTCTATGAAATTATCCCTACGATGACCGTAGCGTATTTTCAGGGGATAAATGATGTTCAGAAAAGAATTTTCGCTACTGCTGGTGATTAGCGCCCTGTTCTCAGGACAGATTATCGCGGAGCACAAAGGGCATGAATTTGTGTATGTGAAAAACGCCGACCATCAGCTTCGTCATGAAGCTGACAGCGACGAGTTACGCAGCGCGGCTGAGGAGTCTGCGGAGGGGTTGCGCGAGCACCATACCTGGCAGAAATCGCGCAAACCGGATACCCACTCTGCGGGTTAGCTGCCTTTACGCTTCGGCAGGGTCTTCATCAAATCGTCAGGGCTGACGGAGGCCACAATGCTTCCCGGCGGCGGCATTTTGAAGATGTGATTCTTCATTTTGCCGATAACGTGCATTTCACACGGACGGCAGTCAAACTTCAGCGTCAGCACTTCATCGCCATTCACCAGCTGCATCGGCGTCGCTTTCCAGCTTTTAATATTGCCTTTCGCCTGTTTCGGACAAAGGTTAAAAGCAAACCGCAGGCAGTGTTTGGTGATCATCACCGGCACATCGCCCTTCTCTTCATGCGCTTCATACGCGGCGTCAATCAGCTGCACGCCGTGACGATGATAAAACGCACGCGCTTTGTGGTTGTATACGTTCGCGAGGAAAGAAAGATGCGTGTCCGGGTAGACCGGCGCAGGCACCGCTTCGGCCTTACGGCTGCCGCGCGAATAGTTTGCCAGGCGTACTTCATCCAGCATCTCGGCCGTTTCACGGCGGAACTGGTTCAGCAGGCTGTTCGGCACGAACAGCGCGTCCGGCAGATTCACCTCAATATTGCGCGCGTAATAAATGGTCTGCCCCAGCTTCGCCACGCCATCCTTGAGGTTGTTGAGCGCTTTCTCCGCATTGTTCGCCACCTCGAACAGGCCGTCGAGCGTATGCGTCACGCTGATGCCGTCTTCGCAGGTCATGGTCAGGATCAGCTGCTCTTCCCAGCCCCCCAGCGCGATATCCACCGCAATGCGGCGCTCGCTGGAGGTCTTGAGCAAGGCCTGCTGCCAGTTGTGATCCAGGTTACGGTTAAGCGCCGCATTAGGACGGGCTTTGTAGAGATCGGCAGGCATTTCGTTCGGCCAGACGCGATAGCGATTTTCGCCGGTTTTCTCCACCGTATTGGCGCGGAAACCCACTACTTCACGTTTGATCATCACGTTGAGACCATCGCCGTTCGCCAGCGGCTCTGTCACCTGAACGTCAAGATGATCTTTCGCCACTTTCAGCACTTCACCCACCGGCAGGCCGATAAACTTCGGTGAGTCGAACGCGCCAATATCCCCTTTACGGGCATTCACGAAATAGTCCGTGCTGCCGCGGTGGAAGGTTTTGTCCGTAGACGGAATAAAGAAATGCTCTGTACGCCCGGCGGAGGCGCGCGCCAGATCACCGCGATCGTCGATGATGGCATCCAGCATCTGACGATAATGTGCGGTGATATTTTTGACGTAGCTCATGTCCTTGTAGCGCCCTTCAATTTTGAAGGAGCGTACGCCAGCATCGATCAGCGCACCGAGGTTCGCCGTCTGATCGTTATCTTTCATCGACAGCAGGTGTTTTTCGAATGCCACCACGCGGCCCTGATCGTCTTTCAGGGTATACGGCAGACGGCAGGCCTGAGAGCAGTCGCCCCGGTTAGCGCTGCGCCCCGTCTGGGCGTGAGAGATATTACACTGCCCGGAATAGGCCACACACAGCGCACCGTGGATAAAGAATTCAATGGTCGCGTCGGTCGCCTGATGGATATCGCGGATCTGGTTCAGGTTCAGCTCGCGCGCCAGCACAATCTGCGTAAACCCGACGTCCGAAAGAAACTTCGCCTTCTCGACGGTGCGGATATCGCACTGGGTGCTGGCGTGCAGCTCAATCGGCGGGATATCCAGTTCCAGAACGCCCATATCCTGAACGATCAGGGCATCAACGCCGGTCTGGTAGAGATCGGTGATCAGACGCTGCGCGGGCTCCAGCTCATCATCATGAAGAATGGTGTTCAGGGTCACAAACACCTTCGCCCCGAAACGGTGAGCGAACGGTACCAGCTCGGCAATGTCGCGCAGGTTGTTGCTGGCGTTATGCCGGGCACCGAAGCCAGGGCCGCCAATGTAGACGGCATCCGCACCGTGAAGAATGGCTTCACGGGCAATGGCGGCGTCGCGGGCCGGGCTTAGCAGTTCAAGATGATGGGAGTGCAGGCGCATACTTCGTCGTTATCCGTTATGGTCAAAATGGCGGCTATTGTAGTCAGAAGTCTGTGTCAGTGAAACCGTTTTGCGACGCTTTAGCGGGGATAATGGATCAGGGAGTGAAAATGCACCGTCCGGGCGCTGCTGTTGCGGTACGCGTGCGGTTTATCGCCGGCAAAACGCACGCCGGAATCAGCGTATATTGTGCGCCAGACACCGTCGATCTGCATATCCAGCTCACCGCTTATCACCACCACATGTTCGATCACCCCGGCTTCGTGCGGCGTGGACTCGCTCAGCGCGCCGGGCGACAGGGTGATGGAGAAATGGTCGAACTTAAGCTGTTCATCCCAGGGGAAAAGCGGTTTCACCACCATCGCCTGCTGCTGCGGATCGAACACCGCCTGCGGTTCGCTTTCTGGAGTGATAAACGCCGAAAAAGGTACGTTCAGCCCGGTGGCGATTTTCCACAAGGTAGAGACCGTCGGGCTGGACTCATTGCGTTCGATTTGCCCAAGCATCGCTTTCGACACGCCCGTCTCTTCCGCCAGTTTTGACAGGCTCCAGCCCCGCGCCTGACGCAGCGCTTTCAGTGTGGTTGCCAGGTGTTGAGTGATATCCATAGTTCCTCCCGTTGCGGCAAAGCATACCACTTGTACGTTATAGCGCACAGTGATACCTTATCCCGGACGTTATAACGCACAACGGAGTTTCCATGCGATCGACTGCCTCTCTCTTTCCTGCCGTGCTGGCCGGTTTTGTTGCCGTTCTGGTGGGCTATGCCAGCTCTGCCGCCATTATCTGGCAGGCGGCTGCGGCGGCTGGCGCCAGTACACAGCAAATCGCCGGATGGATGACCGCGCTAGGGCTCGGGATGGGGATCAGCACGCTGGCATTGTCGTGGTGGTATAAAGCCCCCGTGCTGACCGCCTGGTCGACTCCGGGCGCGGCGTTGCTCGCCACCAGCCTGGATGGCGTGACGCTGGCGGAAACCATCGGGGTATTTATATTCGCGAATACGCTGATTCTGCTGTGCGGCGTCACCGGCCTGTTTGCCCGGTTGATGAAACTGATCCCGCACTCGCTTGCCGCCGCTATGCTGGCGGGCGTGCTGTTACAGTTTGGCCTGAAGGCATTCAGCAATCTTGAGGGACACATTTTTCTTTGCGGCAGTATGCTGGCCGCCTGGCTGGTGGCCAAAGCTGTAGCGCCCCGGTACGCCATTGTCGCCACGCTGCTGGTGGGCGTGTTCGTTGCCTGGGCTGGAGGTGACGTTGTCACGAACAGGATGACGTTATCGGTCATCATGCCGGAATTCATTGCCCCTGCGTTCACCTTCACCAGCCTGATCAGCATCGGCTTACCCTTCTTCCTGGTGACCATGGCGTCGCAGAATGCGCCCGGCTTCGCCACCATGCAGGCATCGGGCTATCCGCTGGCGGTCTCACCGCTGATCGTTGCCACAGGCGGGCTGGCGCTGCTGTTGTCCCCCTTCGGCGTCTATTCTATATGCATCGCCGCCATCACCGCCGCCATCTGCCAGAGCCCGGACGCCCACCCGGATGCCAGTAAACGCTGGCTGGCTGCGGCGGCCGCAGGTGGGTTTTATCTGCTGGCGGGGGTGTTCGGCGGGTCGATTTCGGGGCTGATGGCCGCCCTGCCGCTGAGCGGCATCCAGACGCTGGCCGGGCTGGCCCTGCTCGGCACTATCAGCGGGAGTTTGTATCAGGCACTGAATCATGAAGCAGAGCGCGACGCGGCGATCGTCACCTTCCTGATGACCGCCAGCGGCGTCACGCTCCTGGGGATTGGCTCCGCCTTCTGGGGGCTGGTGTTGGGAGGGATCTGTTACGCCGTCTTCTCACGCCTTCGCCGCGCGTAGCTGTGACGGCGTAATGCCGGTCATGCTGCGAAAACGGTTACTGAAATGGCTGGCGGAGTTAAATCCGCAGGCCAGCGCGATGTCGGTGAGCGGCGTGGTCGTGTGCTGCACCATCGCTTTGGCCTTCTCCATGCGGCGCTGCATAACGTACTGATGCGGCGCCAGGCCCATCGACTGGCGGAACATCCGCGCAAAGTGATACTCACTGAGTGCGGCCTGGCCCGCCAGTTCCGCCAGCGTTAAGGGTTGCGCCAGGTTTTCCTCGATAAAGGCCAGCACGTTGCGCAGCACAAACGGCGATAACCCGCCGGTCACTACCGGCAGCTTCCACTGTACGCTGGAATAGTGCTGGACTAAATGCGTCAGCAATAAGGTCGACGCGGTGCTCAGGGTGAGCTGATTGGCGTTTTGCTGCCAGTCGCAGCCGAGCAAAAACTGGCGATAAAGGGCGGTGATTTTCGGATCGCTGCCGAATATTTTTTCCTCCAGCGTCAGCGATAGCGGTCGTTTATCCCAGATTTTCTCCCCCACGTCCCGCAGGTGTTCATCGGTGCAGTAGAGGTGCACGAACGACAGGTCGTCACGAATATCCCACGTGGATTCGCTCTCTTCCGGCATCAGACAAAAACGATCCGGCCCACCGCCATTTTTCCAGCCACCCGGCGTTTTTTGATAGCTTTCATAGCCATCTGCCACGTACAGGCTAAGGGTGTGATGGTTGCTTTTCACGGTGATCGTGTCGTGCTTGTTGTACCACGCCGCCAGTTGAATGCCAGTATTGAGCGCGACGGTTTCCCGCAGCACCGCATTTTGTTGGCGTAACGTTTCAAAGGTGTCGTAAACGAGAGACATGGCCGTAAACAGGTGATTAATCAGACTGTCAGTCTAAGAAGTGTTGCAGCCTGTTACCAGCCATTGTGCGAGAAAAAAGCGCAAGAATTTGCAAGTCCGGCGCAAGGCGATGAAAGCCGGGTCCCTCTTCTTTCGCCACACTGTTGTTTTTCGCGGTATGAGAAGAGAGACACCATGAACGCATTACTCTATGGGCTGGTTGTTGTTATCTGGGGCACGACCTGGATCGCCATTTTTTTACAACAGGGGCCGGTTGCAGCGCCGGTCTCCATTTTCTGGCGCTTCGCCGTGGCCAGCGCCACGATGATGATCGTCCTGGTCGCCCTTCGCCGCCTGCGCAGGCTGGCGCTGCGGGATCATCTCTACTGCATGCTTCAGGGCTGCTGCGTTTTCTGTTTCAACTTCTGGTGCTTTTACACCGCCGCCGCCCATATCAATACCGGCCTTGAGTCGGTGATTTTCTCGATGGCCGTGCTGTATAACGCCATCAACAGCTTTATCTTCTTCGGCCAGCGTCCACCCGCACGCTTCTGGACGGCGGCAGCGCTGGGGCTTATCGGGATCATTACCCTGTTCTGGAACGATCTGCTCGCCAGCGGCTGGAGTGCGTCGTTGCTTACGGGCATCGGGCTTTCCGCCCTCGGCACCTACGGCTTCTCGCTGGGGAATATGATCAGCATGCGTCATCAGCGAAACGGGCTGGAAACCATGACCACCAACGCCTGGGCGATGCTGTATGGCACCGTCGTGATGGGACTTATCGCCCTCTTCAGAGGCGATAACTTTATGCCGGAATGGACGGTGAGCTATATGGGGGCGCTGCTCTATCTTGCGCTGTTTGGCTCGGTGATTGCCTTCGGCGCCTACTTTACGCTGGTAGGCCGCATTGGTCCCGGTAAAGCCGCCTACAGCACCCTGCTGTTCCCGCTGGTGGCGCTGTCGATTTCAACGGTGTACGAGGGTTACGTGTGGCATCTCAACGGGATCGTCGGCCTGTTGTTGATACTGGGGGGGAATATGGTGATGTTTACGAAGCCGGAAACCTGGTTCCGCCGCCTGCGGACGGCATAAAAAAACGGCCTGCGAAAATGCAGGCCTTTTTTTATTAATTTGCTGTCTGATGAACATCAAACATAGTGGCATCCGTTGCCATGTCATCCACAACCTGCTTCAGGGTGCCGAAGCCCATTGGCGTATTCTCGTTCGCCAGCTCTTTCCCTTCCCCCTTACGAACAACCTTAATCACCGGTTTGTTCGTAGCCGCGTCGATTAACTCACCTTCGAAGAACAGATGCGTATCCATGGTACGATGGCCCGTGGCCATCTGCGTACCCGCAACCAGCAGCGCGACAGGCACCACTTCATAGAACTGCAAACCTTCTTTGTCTGAGCTCACACCCGTGATGGCGCCGCGGAAGATCAGGCTATGTTTGCCCGGCGTCGTCACAATCGGCTTACGCTGGCCAATCGCGGTTTTCAGTTTGGTATTGGTATAATTCAACAGCTCATCAAGCGTTTTTTGCCCAAGCTGAGTGGTCGGTTTTGGCGTCGGGTAATAGGTTATCGGCGTCCAGATAATGCTGTCATAATTCGCCTCATTATAAGAAGGATCAACCCAACGCAGGGTTGGCTTCCCGGTTGCAGATTTCATCTCCTGCAAGCCTGAGTAATCTTTTAAAAAGCCTGAATATTGATCGGGGGCTGCGACTTTTGACGCACAGCCTGAAAGGGCCAACAGACCAGAAAGCACTGCAACTTTAAAAAAAGTGTGAGTACGCATGATGGTATTCCATGTTATCTGCAAGTATGCACTTGAAGTTATAACAAAAAATGGGGCGATGTGTTGTGGCAAAAAATGACGAAGACAGCACAAATAGCGAAAAAACTGCCCGACCGAAACCGGGCAGTGAAAATTACTCTTTCAGGTCCACTTGCCAGAACAGGTGTTTGCCGAAGGGATCAATTTCATAGCCCGTGACCTCTTTACGGACTGGCTCAAAAATCGTTGAATGAGCAATCATTACCGCCGGCATTTGATCGTGCATCATCTGCTGCGCCTGCTTGTACAGCGCCACGCGTTTTTCGCGATCGGTTATCGATTTTGCTTCGGCAATCAGGTTATCAAACGGCTTATAACACCATTTCGCCGAATTCGACCCGCCGTTGGCGGACGTACAGGTAAACAGCGGGCCGAAGAAGTTATCTGGATCCCCCGTCGCCGTTGTCCAGCCCATCAGCGCAGCCTGATGCTCCCCGCCCTTCACGCGCTTCAGGTATTCGCCCCATTCGTAGGTCACGATTTTGGTCTGCACGCCAACTTTCGCCCAGTCCGCCTGGATCATCTCCGCCATACGCTTCGCGTTCGGGTTATACGGCCGTTGCACGGGCATGGCCCACAGATCGATGCTTACGCCGTTGGCAAACCCCGCCTCCTTTAACAGCGCTTTCGCTTTTTCTGGATCGTAATCGTAGTCTTTCAGCTCACTGTCGGCACTCCAGACGCCAGGCGGCAGCAGGTTTTTCGCCGCCGTGCCGGTGCCGTGGAAAACCGCCTCAATGATGGCCGGTTTGTTAATCGCCATCGCCAGCGCCTGGCGCACTTTTACGTTATCCAGCGGCGGCTTTTGCGTATTAAACGCCAGGAAACCGGTATTCAGACCGGCCTTGCTCATCAGGTTGATGTCTTTGTTAGCCTTCATACGCGGCAGGTCCGCCGGGTTCGGGAACGGCATCACCTGACACTCATTCTTCTCGACTTTGGCAAAACGTACCGAGGCGTCCGGCGTGATGGTGAACACCAGACGATCCAGCTTCGATTTTCCCTGCCAGTAGTCAGGGAAAGCGGTAAAGAGGATGCGGGAATCCTTCTGATATTGCGACAGCTTAAACGGCCCGGTGCCAATCGGCTGCATATCGACCTTTTCTGGCGTGCCCGCTTTCAGCATGGCATCGGCGTACTCCGCCGACAGAATGGAGGCAAAGTACCACGCCAGGTCAGCGACAAACGGCGCTTCCGGATGCGCCAGGGTGAAGCGCACGGTGCGCTCGTCAACTTTATCAATGGCGGTAATCAGGCTGCCGAACTCCAGACTTTCGAAGTTGGAATAACTGCCGTTGGAGACGTTATGGTAAGGATGATTCACATCCTTCTGGCGCATAAACGAGAAAATCACGTCGTCCGCGTTGAAATCGCGCGTCGGCGTGAACAGCTTATTACTGTGGAATTTCACCCCTTTGCGCAGGTGGAAGGTGTAGACCTTGCCATCCTCGCTTACCTCCCAGCTTTCCGCCAGGCTCGGCACCAGTTCGGTAGTGCCCGGTTTGAAATCGACCAGACGGTTATAAACCGGTACGGCGCTGGCGTCCACGCTGGTCCCCGACGTATAGAGCTGAGGATTGAAATTTTCCGGCGATCCTTCGGAGCAATACACCAGCGTTTTTGCCGCGACGGTGGAACTGACCGTCAGTGCAGCAAGCGCCAGCGTTATCATTGTGAATGTGCTTTTCATCATTTATTCCTGTCTTTTTAATTCGACGGCTAATTACTTCTTTTGCCATTTCATAAATAACATTAAAGTGATGGCGCAAACACATGAAAAATAAATACAGAAGGAAACACTATGGGCTCGGAACTCTCCAGACAATTAACCCAACGCTTTTTCCGCTATCTCGCCATCACCAGCCAGAGCGACCCGAAAGTCAAAACCCTGCCCTCCACTCCGGGCCAGCACGACATGGCGCGGGAGCTGGCGAAGGAGCTGGAAACGCTGGGGTTAGACGATATTGTGATTGATGAGTTCGCCACCGTTACCGCCGTGAAAAAAGGCAATATTCCCGGCGCGCCGCGTATTGGTTTTATTACCCATATCGACACCGTCGACGTCGGTTTATCCCCGGATATTCATCCACAAATATTAACCTTTACGGGGGATGATCTCTGTCTGAATAAAGAGAAAGATATTTGGCTGCGCGTAAAAGAGCACCCGGAAATTCTGGCTTATCCTGATGAGGAGATTATTTTCAGCGACGGAACCAGCGTATTAGGCGCAGATAATAAAGCGGCCGTCACCGTGGTCATGACGGTGCTGGAAAACCTCACCGCTGAGCACAAGCATGGCGATATTGTGGTGGCGTTTGTGCCCGATGAAGAGATTGGCCTGTGCGGCGCGAAAGCGCTGGATTTAAAGCGCTTCGACGTCGATTTTGCCTGGACTATCGACTGCTGCGAGCTGGGCGAAATTGTTTACGAGAACTTTAACGCGGCGGCGGCTGAAATTCGCTTTACCGGCGTCACGGCGCACCCGATGTCCGCCAAAGGGGTGCTGGTCAATCCGCTGCTGATGGCAACGGATTTCATCAGCCATTTCGATCGCCGGCAAACCCCGGAATGCACCGAGGGGCGCGAAGGTTATATCTGGTTTAACGGCATCCAGGCCGGGCAAAACGAAGCGGTGCTGAAAGCCAACATTCGTGATTTTGACAAAGACGGTTTTGCCGCCCGCAAGCAGCAAATTGCCGATGTGGCGGCGCAAATAGCCGCGCAGCATCCCACGGCAAACGTGGAGTATCGCATTGAAGATACCTACAGCAATATCAGCAATGCGATTGGCGAAGACCGCCGCGCGATCGACCTGATGTTCGAGGCGATGGAGTCGCTCGGCATCACCCCAAAACCGATCCCCATGCGCGGTGGCACGGACGGGGCGGCCCTGTCAGCTAAAGGCTTGCTCACCCCGAACTTCTTCACCGGCGCCCATAACTTCCACTCGAAGTTTGAGTTTTTACCGCTGTCGTCGTTCGAGGCCTCCTGTCGCACTGCCCTGCAACTCTGTCTGCTGGCCGCGCGTTAAGCGGGCTTGCGTGCGAGCATGGTGGCGAAGCGCAGCTTGATACGGTTCCCGTTGGCATCGGTACGGTGGAGTTCCCCTACCTCTTCGTTGTACTTGATCAGCTCCCAGCCTTCGTAGTAGTTGCTCAGTTCACCGGGTTTGAAGGCAAACGGGAAGCCGACGGTGCACGGATATTCCTCCGTATCCATGGCGGCAACGATCAGGTTATAGCCGCCTGGTCTGGTGCAACGCTGCATATTGGCGATAAGACCAGGGATGGTATTCGCTTCGAGGAACATCAACACGACGGTGGAAAGAATAAAGTCGTATTCGCCGTCAAAGGTCAGGTTGTTCAGATCCTTAATCGCCGTTTGCAGATTCGCGATCCCTTCCGCCGCCTTAATGCGCTCAATGTTATCGATGCTCATCGGGTTTTTATCCCACGCCGTCACGTCATGGCCATTGGCAGCGAGGTAGAGGCTGTTACGGCCATTTCCGCAACCGAGATCGAGCGTTTTTCCCGGCTTAACAATGTCCGCGCTGAGCAGCACCTCTGAGTGTGTGCGGGTCAGCCCATATTTCTCAGTAAAGTAGTTTTCATCGACAGTCATTATTTTTCCTCAGATTGCATAAGCAGTGCCTTATCAGCGCGCACCAGAAGTTTGCCCTGCATCAGCAAGATAAAAGTACGGACCAGCAGCATCGCGATGATGACGTTGGTGAAAATAAACAGGGGAACAGCGAGGGCATGAAAGAACCCTGACGGACTGCTCTGCCCAAGATGTAAACCGGTGGTCGCCAGCGCCGACACCCCGAACGAGAAGCTCCAGAACGACGCGTTGAACGGCTGCGACAGATACCACGGCATCAGACGCAGCATAAACAGGAGTTGCAACAGGCCATAGCCGAAAAGCATTTTGGCGAAGGTGTCCGCTTCGCCGCCGTTGACGCTAAACCAGGCGCTACAGGCCACCAGGGCAGGCGCAAGCTGGATCCCGAGCGAGGTACGAAGGGCAGCGGGCAGCTCGCCCGCGCTGCGCAGGCGTTGTAAAATGACCGGCTCCAGGCTCAGCCAGGAAAAGACCCCGGCACCAAGGAACACCAGCCCCGCGTCGTGGAAGCCCAGCGCACCGCAGGCCATCGCGCTGATAAAATTGTTCGCCACCGTCGGCAGATAGAGTCCCGGCGTCGTGGCTTCTTCCGGATGCTTGCCGCGCCACAGCCCGGCGCTTTGCCAGGCGGCATACGCAAGCTGGATCACCACGCCCACGCTAAACAACCCCAGCGCCAGCGGGCGATGCCACGGCACAAAGCCGATGGCCACCAGCAGCGTTGTGGCAGGAAACAGGCTGACAAAACTGCTCATTACCGGATGCCGCATCTCGGCCAGCACGCTATGTGGAAACCGTACCGCACGGGTAAGAAACGCCACGCCTAGAAGGAACCAGATCGCCACCGCCAGCGCCACCAGGATCTCGCCCGGCCAGCGCGTCACCGGCCAGATGGTGCCGGCGTAACGCCAGGCGAACCCCATGCCTATGGTCCCGAGGACCATACCGAAATACCCGGCGGGCAAGTTAAGAAAGCGTTGGTTTTGGTTATGCATTTTTTTTAAACTTTAAAATGTATTTTAAATGCCATTTTAAGGGGTTTCCTGAGCGGACGCCAGCACTTCGAAAAACCAAAACTTTGCTACGTTTATTGAAAGGCTTTTCAGGGATAACACGATGACAAAATATCGGCTTAGCAATGAAACGCGTCTCTGGCGCTGGCAGGACGGATCAACACCGTGCACAACGCCTCTCAGACAAATTATTGCCGTGAAGGATTTTAACGATGTGACCAGCGGGACTAAAGGCGGTTGGGTTGAGGATGAACACGCGCTCGCCCAGGACGGGGATTGCTGGGTTTACGATGAAAACAGCGTGGTGTTTGCCGGGGCCAGGATATCCGGTAACGCCCGCCTCACCCAACCCTGCATCGTAAGCCACCGCGCACACGTTGGCGGCAACGGCTGGCTTGACGCGGCTGAGGTGAGTCACGGCGCGGTAATAAGTGACAACGTCACCATTCAGCACTCCACCGTACGCGGGGAATGTCGTATCGCGGGTGACGCGCGGGTGCTGCATAACAGCCTGGTGATTGCAGCCAAAGGGCTGACACCCGACCGTGAGCAGATCCTGCAAATTTATGACCGAGCCACGGTCAGCCAGTCGCGTATTGTGCATCAGGCGCAAATCTACGGCGATGCCATGGTGACCTGGGCCTTTGTTGAGCACCGTGCCGAGGTGTTCGAACGCGCCATTCTTGAGGGCAACGCGCTGAATAACGTCTGGGTGTGCGACTGCGCCAAAGTGTACGGCAACGCCCGTTTGCTGGCCGGTCTGGAGGATGATGCCATCCCGACCGTGCGGTACAGTTCACAGGTCGCGGAAAACGCCCTCGTAGAAGGCAACTGCGTCATTAAACACCACGTATTAATAGGCGGCGAGGCGTGGTTACGCGGCGGGCCGATCCTGATTGATGACAAAGTAGTTATTCAGGGGCGGGCGCGTATCAGCGGCGATGTCCTGATCGAGCATCAGGTGGAAATAACGGACGATGCGGTTATCGAGGCGCTGGAGGGTGAAAGCATTCACGTCCGGGGAGCCAAAGTGATCAACGGCGACACGCGGATCACCCGGACGCCGCTGCTGGGGGCGCTATAGCGGGAAGATTCTGGCGTAGAGGTTCACGTCATCGTAACGCCCGTTGAGCATCTCCGCTTCCCGCAAACAACCTTCCAGCGTGAAACCGTTGCGCTGCGCCACCCGGTTACTGCACTGGTTATCCACGCGACACTTGATCACAAAACGGCGGATCTCGCCGCGCTCAACGTAATAGCGCATAAACGTCTGGAGCGCCTGAGAAAGAATACCCTGCCCCTGATGCGCCTCGTCAAGCCAGTAGCCAATGTACCCGGTTTTATTCGCAGGCTCGATCGCGTTGAAGGACAGCACGCCCACCAGCTCGTCCTTCATGAAAATCAGGAACATTTTGGCGTAACCGCGCTGGTGCAACATCTGATTGCTCTGCACGTTGCGGCGCGTGTCCTCTTCGCTGCCGACATGCTGCGCCCAGTCGAAGGCGGTTTGCAGCCAGGTTTTGTTTTTGATTACGAGGTTATGCAGATCGGTGGTATAGCGCTCGTCGACGGCGCGAAGCTCGATTTCCTGGTTAACGGGGATGATTTCTGAAGACATAGTGCCTCTTAATTGCCGGGTGGCGCTAACGCTTACCCGGCCTACAAATGCGTCCAGAGCAGGCCGGGTAAGGCGAAGCCGCCACCCGGCACAAACCCATAAGGACTAGCGCATGATCCGGTCGTCAACGTAGTTACGTTTGTCCGGCGCGGGCGGGAAGTACTGGTACAGCCAGGTCTCGCTGATGGCATCGCCCTGACAGCGCAGGAACAGGCGCATATCCACCGGCTCGGTGGAGTCAGAGGTTGGATACCAGTCAAACAGAATGCGATACCCGTCGAACGGTTCGACATAGAGGATCTCCACCTGCTTCGCTTCACCGCTGGACAGGGTAATCACCGGCTCAATGCCCTTCGGTGCGGCGGCCTTCAGATCGCCCCCGACGAAGTCAATGGCAAAGCGACGGGCCCACACTTTCGGGTAATTTTCACCCGGCGCCCAGCCCTCCGGGAAGCCGCCCATACCGGTACGGGTAGCGTAGACGTTTGCCAGCGGGGAACGCACCGGCGGCTGCGCGCTCCAGTAGAGACGGTATTTGAAGTCCAGCTCATCACCCGCCTGCACCGGTTTCTCCGGCTGCCAGAAGCAGACCACGTTATCGAGCGTCTCGCCGGTTGTCGGGATCTCCATCAGGGCGATGGATCCTTTCCCCCAGTTGTTGCGCGGCTCGACCCACAGGCTTGGTCGCTTGTTATACCAGCCCATGACGTCCTGGTAATGGGAGAAGTCACGGTCAAGCTGTAACAAACCAAAGCCTTTCGGGTTTTTATCCAGGTAGGCGTTGAATTGCAGCTTTTGCGGGTTGTTCAGCGGTCGGCAGATCCACTCCCCGTTACCGCGCCACATCGCCAGGCGGTCTGAATCATGGATCTGCGGATGTATGGTGTCGCACATGCGGCGTTCGTTGTTGCCGCAGCTGAACATGCTGGTCATTGGTGCGATGCCGAGCTGCTTGATGTCTTTGCGCGCATAGAGATGGTTTTCGACGTCCATGATCACCTGACTCTTCTCACAGTGGATCACAAACTTATAGGCACCGGTAATGCTCGGGCTGTCCAGCAGCGCATAGACGGTAAAGGTGGTATCACCCGGCTTAACGGTTTCAAACCAGAAGGAGGTGAAATCCGGGAACTCTTCCGGGGTGTCGGTAAAGGTATCTACCGCCAGCCCGCGCGCGGAAAGGCCGTACTGGTAGGTATCATCCACTGCGCGGAAGTAGCTCGCGCCCAGGAACGAAACGATATCGCGTCGCGCCAGTTCCGGCGCTTTAAAGACGCGGAATCCGGCGAAGCCGAGGTCACTCTGCCCTTCAAGCTGTTTGGTATCCACGCCCGTATCGCCATAGCTGAACAGCTCAGGCCGGAAGTGGATCTCACGCGCCTGAGAGGTGGTTTGATCCAGCGAGAACATGCGCACGCGGCGGCGGAATCCCATCCCCATATGGAAGAACTGGGCGTCCAGCTGACGGCCTTCAATGTTATTCCACAGCGACTGCTTCTCATCGTAACGGATGGCGTTGTACGCCTGCGGCGTCATGGTGGCCAGCGTTTCCGGCAGCGGACGCGGCGCACCGCCCCACGCGGTTTTCGCCAGATCGTGCGCCATGGATTGCAGAACAGAGAAGTCAAAGCGACGGCTCTGACCGTCGGCAATGTCGGAGTCAGCAGCATACGCCGCCTGGGAAAACAGAGAAGCAAGGCCAGAAGTGCCGCTCAGGGCAGCCATTGCCAGGGAACCTTTGAGAAAACGTCTGCGATTCATGCCTGAGAAAACGTCCTTATGGTCGTGTGAATGAGTTTCGCGCGCAGCGAAATGACGGCAAGAAAGAACGCACAGCCTAAACAAAAACGGTTAAGAATCCAATTGTTGGCGGGTGATTATCTGAACAAACCGAGAAATATTTTCTGTCGACCAGAACGGCCTGAAAAAGGGGTAAAGTTATGTATAAAAATGCCCCGACTGGACATCGACAGCCGGGACCAACGAGGCGGTTATTTTACGCTGACATCGATACCCGGGAAGTACTTATCAGCCAGTTTAGCGATCGTGCCGTCGGCACGTACTTTATCAATTGCGGCATCAAGCTGCTTTTTGGTGGCCTCATCCCCCTTACGCAGCCCAAAGCCGATCCCACTGCCGAGGATGGTGTCGTCCGACACCGGTTTGCCGATAAAGCCAAACCCTTTACCCTGCGGCTTACTGAGGAAACCTGCCTGCCCGGCCGCTGACATGACCAGCGAGGCATCGATGCGGCCATTCAGCAGATCTCCCCAGGCCATATTCTGATCTTTATAAGACACCACGGTGACACCGTGCTTTTCCCAGTGCTCTTTGGCGTAAGTTTCCTGAATTGAACCCTGGAGAACGCCGATGGTTTTGCCCTTCAGCCCTTCGGGGGTAGCCTCTACCGCAGAACCGGCTTTGCCCACCAGCTGGGAGGGAATGCGATAGATGGGCTGGGTGAAATCAATGCTTTTGCGACGCTGCTCGGTGATGTTCATCGCCGAGTTTATGGCGTCGAACTTTTTCGCCACCAGACCGGGGAACAGCGCATCAAACGAGGTTTCAACCCAGCTGCACTTCAGCGCGGCGGCTTTACAGATGGCATTTCCCAGCTCTACGTCAAACCCTTCCAGCTCCCCTGACGCATTGCGGCTTTCAAACGGTGGATATTCCGCTTCCAGCCCGTATCGCAACTCGGTGGCGGCAAACGACGAGAATGAACACAACAGTCCCATGCCGACAACTAACGCGTGTAATTTCATCTCAAATTCCTTAACGTGGTGTAACCCGACAAAGGGCCTGGGCACCTGCCCGTAACGTCGCCTCATCTTTCGCAAAAGAGAGACGGATTAACTTATTGTCCGTGCCATCGGCATAAAACGCCGACAGCGGAATGGTGGCAACCCCGTACTCGACAATCAGCCTTTTCACCATCTCGCTGTCGCGCTCGTCGCTAAAGCCGCTGTAATCCGCCAGCAGGAAGAACGAACCGGCACTTGGTAGCAGCCTGAACGGTGAGTCGGCGAGCAAACTTTGCAGCAGATCGCGCTTGCGCTGATAAAACGCCGCCAGCGACAGCCAGGTTTGCGGATCGGTCATGTGTTCGGCAAACGCGTACTGCATCGGCGTATCGGCCGAGAACATTAAAAATTGATGGACTTTACATATCTCATCCATCAGTTCCGCGGGTGCCACACAATAACCCACGCGCCAGCCGGTGACGTGATAGGTTTTTCCGAAAGAAGAAATAATCACGCTGCGCTCCGCCAGCTGCGGGTGCGTCGCCATTCCGTGGTGCGGTTCGCCATCAAAAACGACGTGCTCATACACTTCGTCAGACAAAATGATGATGTCGGTGTGGCGCGTCAGCGCTGCCAGCTGGTGCAGATCGGCGGCTGAAAACACCTGTCCGCTCGGGTTGTGCGGCGTATTGACGATGATCATCCGCGTGCGTGGGGTTATAGCCGCCCGTACTTCATCCCAGTTCACGGCAAAATCCGGTACCGTCAGTTTAATGGCAATCGGCGTCGCTCCTTGCAGACGGACAATCGGCGCATAGCTGTCAAAGGAGGGCTCGAAATAGATCACCTCGTCTCCAGGATGAACCAGCCCGCTGATGGCTGAGTAAAGCCCTTCGCTGGCGCTGGCGGTCACCAGCACCTCACTCGCCGGGTCATAGCGTGTGCCATAGAGCGTGGCAATTTTGTCCGCGATGCGCTCTCTGAGCGGTTGCAGACCGGTCATGGAGGCGTACTGGTTATACCCTGCCTCCATGGCGCGGGTCACGCCGGAGATAAGTTTTGGGTCGCAGGAAAAATTCGGCGCACCCTGAGAAAGGTTGATGGCGTTATGCCGGGCTGAAAGCTGGCCGATAACGGTAAAAATGGTGGTTCCTACATCGGGCAATTTGGATCGTGTCTGCACCGGCGTTTTCAAAGTCATCCTCTGTCCCTTCTCGTGGTGAATGCATAACTATTCAAACAACAACTTCATTGCCGGGACAATCGAATTGTTGTCATAATAGCCATGACAAAAATGCATAGCTAAGGTGAGATATGTCGCGTCGTTCATTTCCACTTAATGCCGTAGAGACGTTCATCGTGACCGCGCGTCACCTGAATCTTACCCATGCCGCGAAGGAGCTTTGTCTGACGCAGGGGGCGGTAAGCCGTAAAATCGCCTCGCTGGAAAGCTGGTTCGGCTTCCCGCTGTTCGAGCGCCATGCCCGCGGCCTGCGTCTCTCCTCACAGGGAAGCGCCCTGCTGCCGGAGCTGCAATCTGCCTTTGAGCACCTGCTGAACGTTGCTGAACAGGCGCGAACGCACCAGACCGTAATCCGTCTGAAAGCGCCTACCTGCGCGATGCGCTGGCTGGTGCCGCGTCTGCTACAGGTGGAGCGCGAACAGCCGGAACTCCAGATTGCGCTGACCACCACCACCGATCACAACGTCAATTTCAAAACCGAATCCTGTGACGCGGCGATTGTGTTTGGGACGCACATGAGCGCCGGCGATCTGCTGTTCGAAGAGGCCTTAACCCCGGTGATGAGCCCGCTACGGGCCGGCTCTGCGCTGGAAGCACTCACCTTCCTTCACCCCACGCGGGACAAAACGGACTGGACGCTGTGGCTGGCGAAACAGCCGGGTCCGCCGCCAGCTATGCTCAAAAATCAACACTTCGAAACCATGGATCTCGCCATTACCGCCGCCATTCAGGGACTGGGCATCGCCATCGCGGATGAAACGCTGGTGGAGGAGGACGTGCGCGCCGGACGGCTGATGCGCCCTTTTGACACGAGCATAAAAACGGGGGCGAGCTACCGGCTGGTATTACGCGACGCACCCGGCCCTGAAAACGGGCTGGATGCGTTTCGCGCCTGTCTGCTCAGTCGAGGCTGACGTGGTGTTTCATCACCCGTTTGAAGAGGCTCATACGGGCACGCATGAAGCGGTTTTCAAGCCGAAAACCTGCATGTTTATTCACACCAATACGTAACAGCACGTCCCGCCCTTTCCGGCAGGCGGGCCAGCGCGTGGGCCCTGCCAGGCTATCGCGTGCCCCCGCATCCCGGGCGAAGCTCACCCAGTAGTCCGCCACCTGAGCGGCGAGGGCCAGATCGCGTTCATTCACATACTGCCGCGAAGGTTCCACCTGTCCAAGGGTATCGAAGACGTAGGGCACTTCGTTGCCGTGCCAGGCGCCGTTGATGTACGTCGCGTGCTCCGCTTCGGCCACATAATCAAACCAGTATCGCCAGCACAGGCCGCCCGCCCGCTGCTGGGCCTGCATTACCACGTATCCCATGGTGGTGAAGGCCATGTCGCGGCATACCTGCCTGCCGAGTTCCTCATCGCCCTTCACGCCAGGATAAAGCAGCTTTATCAGCCCCAGGCCAAAGCGCCGCTCACGGCGGAGCTTCTGGATCTGCCCGGCCAGATCGACCCCGAATACCGACATCACGCTGGCTTCGTCGCTGTTCGACCCAATCATCACCGGTACAGGATGCTGGCGGGCCGCGAAGAAAACGTCGAGCATGGCCTCAGGCAAAACGCAATCCCCCACGATGGGCGCAGGGGCGATATTCAACGGCGAGGTCAGCGGCCAGAACGCCTCAGGCGGGATCGCGCGAAGCTGTTCCGCGGTAGCATTGTGCAGGCCGAAATGGGCGGCAATCGCTTCGCCTTTATGCATGGCCTGCTCGCGCGGGGTGTCGGGCAGCGTGTACCCGCTTTGCACAATGGCTTTATGGAACAGTCCTCCTGCAAGCGGGGAAGCCATCAGCGACAGCACGCTGCGCGCACCGGCCGACTCGCCAAATACGGTGATGTTCTCAGGATCGCCGCCGAACGCGGCAATGTTATCGCGCACCCATTCCAGGGCCTGGATCTGATCGAGCAGTGCGAAGTTATGCACCACGCGCTCTTCCTCCCCCTCCAGCGCCGGATGAGCAAAAAAGCCGAGGTGGCCGAGACGGTAATTGATCGTCACCACCACCGTGCCACGCTTCGCCAGCGCCCTGCCGTTATACGGAGGCAGCCCGCCAGCGCCGAGGGTAAATCCTCCGCCGTGCAGCCAGACCATCACCGGAAGCGGATCGGCGCGTGCCACTGGCGACCAGACGTTAAGGTACAGGCAGTCTTCAGAGAACTGGCCGGGATCGCCGCCGCCCAGTTCCTGGCAGCTTTCGCTGCTCTGCCAGCTGGAGGCGGAGAACGCCGTCGCCGGACGCACGCCATCCCAGCGTGCAGGGGGACGCGGGGAGCGCCAGCGCCACGGGCCAACAGGGGGTGCCGCATAGGGAATGCCACACCACACATGGGTATCGCCTTCAGTAAAACCAATCAGTGCGCCCTGGCGCGTTTCAACCACAGGGGCAGAGGGATTTTCCATACCAACCTTCTTTTTCCATCACACCCTTGCAGAGTAACGGTTTCAGAGCAAACCGCAACGCTGTTTGCTGCGCGCTTCCGCCTCCTCGTAAAGCGAAAACTCGTCGTACACCGCACAGCCGAGCGCGGCTTCGAAGGCATTGCGGCTGGCATTGCCGTGGCTGCGCGCCTGCGTTTCATTGCCAAGATTCGACTGGAAGATCCCCGCCGCGCTGACGGGCAGAAAATCCTCGTAGGTGATGGGCTGTGCCACAACCCAGCCGCGTTCGATCAGCGGCTGCGGATCGTCGCCGGGACGAAACGCGTGACGATGCGCCTCACCTGTCGGGGTCAGACGGTAGCGGAAATAAGCCAGCCCCTGACGGCGCAGGAACATTTCACTGTCCGGGAAGGCGCTGAAGATCTCGCGCAGGTGAAGCTGGTGGGTCAGGTTGTCTTTGCCGGTCCCGGCCTGGTTTAACAGGCTGTCGTACAGCTCGCGCCCTTTCGGCGTAAGCGCCACGCCGCGCTGCTCAATCTCACCGAAACGCGCGGTATGGGTGCCCTTGTGTTCCCCCGCGAACAGCACCGGCTCCTCCAGCGCCTTAAAGCTGGTCTGACGCAGGAGGATCGGCACCTCGCGGCGCGGCGGGCCTTCAATCAGGATTTTCGGCTCGATGCCGTACTTCGGCATTAGCTCCTGCACCCGGTCGATATCCAGCGTGCGCGGCGTGAGATGGTTGATGTGGCACCCCGGGAAACAGACCACGTCGGCAATCAGGCGATGTTCGTTGCTCAGCGCCAGATAGGTTTCCTGATCGACCGTCGCATGGCGATGCCAGCGGAAGGTTTCTAAGGCTTCCTGCACAAATTCGCGCGCCTGTGCCTCGGTAAAGTGTCCCTGCGCATCATGCAGGTCGATCAGTTCCAGACAGCGCGGCGTAAAGATGTTGCGCCGGGAGAGGATCTCCGCCGCCCTTTCGCGCAGCGCAACGTTTTCAATCAGCTCCAGGCGCAGCAGCGAGGTAAAAATGCGAAACGGATTACGGCAGAGCGCCGCATCGTCTGTCGGACGAAACGCCGTCGAGTGGACGGGCACGCCCGCCTGGGAGAGATCGTAGTAGCTGACCGGGTACATGCCCATAATGGCGAAGATCCGGCGCAGGGTGGAAAGCTCCTGCGCGGTGCCAACGCGGATCGCACCGTGACGTTCAACATTCAGGCGCGCCAGTTCGTCTGCGTTCGCCAGTTGTTCATGTAAAAGTGGGTTATTTTCCAGAACCGCCAGGTTAACGTCCGCCACCAGTTCCAGCAAGGTGCCGTACTGCGGAACTTCCTGCTGGTACATCGCCGACATAGCCTGCGAAAAGTGTTCCCGAATATCATCAGCCGTGATGGTGTTCGCCATGATGTCATGCCTCCAGTGAATACTACCTGGAGTGTAGAGAAGCCCGTTCCTTTCGTTGGGAAGAATTTACGAATTGTGATCCAGGCAGACGAGTGGTCAAAGCGTGGGCATTTTCGAAAAACGGTTGTAACTCAAACAGATCAAATGTTAAAAATATTTTGCTATCAGGTTATCAAATTCAAACATCTTAACTTGTCACCCGCGTCGCTCTGTTTTTAACATCGCCTATGGAAAAAAATGGTCTGTTCAGTCAGCGCATACGCTTGCGCCATTTGCATACTTTTGTGGCCGTCGCTCAACAGGGAACGCTGGGGCGAGCGGCTGAAACCCTTAACCTCAGTCAGCCTGCACTCTCCAAAACGCTGAACGAACTGGAACAGCTTACCGGAACCCGCCTGTTCGATCGCGGCCGTCTGGGGGCTCAGCTTACGCTCGTGGGCGAACAGTTCCTGACGCATGCCGTTAAAGTTCTCGATGCCCTCAATACCGCCGGTCAGGCGTTAAACCGTAAAGAGGAGCCGGCCAGCGACATCGTGCGCGTGGGCGCGCTGCCAACGGCGGCGCTGGGCATACTGCCTGCGGCGATCGGCCAGTTCCACCGTCAGCAAAAGCACGCCACGCTTCAGGTCGCGACCATGAATAACACCATGCTGCTGGCGGGCCTGAAGTCAGGCGAGCTGGATCTGGGCATTGGGCGGATGTCCGATCCGGAACTGATGAGCGGCCTGAACTACGAGCTGCTGTTCCTGGAATCGCTGAAGCTGGTCGTGCGTCCGAATCATCCCCTGTTGCAGGACACCGTGACCCTGAGCCGTGTGATGGAGTGGCCGGTGGTGGTCTCACCAAAAGGAACCGTTCCGCGTCAGAATGCGGAAGCGTTGCTGCAAATGCAGGGCTGCACGCTGCCTTCCGGGTGTATTGAAACGCTCTCGGCGTCGCTGTCGCGCCAGCTTACGGTGGATTATGACTACGTATGGTTTGTGCCGTCCGGCGCGGTGAAGGACGATCTGCGACGCGGCGTGCTTACGGCGCTGCCGGTAACATCGCCCGGCGCGGGAGAACCGATTGGGATCCTGACGCGGGTAGATGCCCCGCTCTCTGAAGGTGCCCAAACGCTGTTAAGCGCCATTCGTAAATCAATGCCTCTCTGACCATAAACGCAGAACCCGCCGCGAGGGCGGGTCTGTCTTACTCAGAACGTTTCCCAGTTATCACCTGAGACGACCGCCGCCGGGGTTAAAGGCGCGGGTTTCGCTGCGTTTGCAGCGGCTGGAGCCCGTCCTGCACGCGCCCCGTTGAGACGAAACGCGCCAACGGCTTCCGTCAGACGTGCGCCCTGCTCCTCCAGCGAAGCCGCTGCCGCAGAAGCTTCTTCCACCAGCGAGGCATTCTGCTGCGTCACCTTATCCATCTCGGAAATCGCCTGGCTCACCTGAACGATGCCGCGGCTCTGCTCATCGGACGCCGCTGCAATCTCCAGCATGATATCGGTGACGCGTTTAACCGCCTCGACGATTTCATTCATGGTATTGCCCGCTGCAACCACCTCCCCGGAACCCTGATCGATAAGCGATACCGATTCATTAATCAGGCTTTCAATCTCTTTCGCCGCGTTTGCGCTGCGGCTTGCCAGGGTGCGAACTTCACTCGCCACGACCGCAAAGCCGCGTCCCTGTTCACCCGCACGCGCCGCCTCGACCGCCGCGTTGAGCGCCAGAATATTGGTCTGGAACGCGATGCTGTTAATCACGGCGGTAATTTCAGAGATCTTCTTCGAGCTGGTGGAAATATTACCCATGGTTTTCACCACGCCGGAGACCATCTGCCCCCCGCGGCTGGCCTTCCCGGAGGCATCTTCTGCCAGTTTACTTGCATGATGCGCGTTATCGGCGTTCTGTTTCACCGTCGCGGTGAGCTGCTCCATGCTGGCCGCCGTCTGTTCAATCGCCGCCGCCTGCTGCTCAGTACGGGAAGAGAGATCGGTGTTACCCGCGGAGATCTCGCTGGTTCCCCGGTAGATCTCCTCCGCCCCTTGCCGCACGGTGCCTACGGTGGTCACCAGCGCGTGCTGCATCGTTTGCAGATCGCGCGTCAGGCGGCCAATTTCACTGCGCCCGGTCGGTTCGTCCGGCATGGTCAAATCGCCTTTCGCGATATTTTCGATACGCGTAGCGGCTCGCTGGAGCGGGTTTATCACCGTACGGCGCAGCACCACAAAGGTGATCACCGCCAGCGCCAGCGCCAGGCCAAACGCGCCGAACATAAACATCAGCCCCAGCCGGGTGCGGGTGTGAGCCTGCGCCGTCAGCGCGTTGGCGCGTTCGGTGCGGATTTTTATCGCCTTCAACAGCACCGCGTTATAGGCATCGTCCAGCGGACGCGCGGTCTCATTTTCGTGGTTGATAATGGCTTCAAACATGCCGTTTTTGGCATATTTCAGCATCGGCTGCATACCGGCGATGTAGGCGTCATAGCGGGCTTTCAGATCGCCGTCCAGCGCTTCATCAGCCGGTGTGCGAATAGTGCGCTTCATATAGGCGGCAAATCCATCCTGCGACTGCCTGATGCGGGTCTCAGCCTCAGCGATGTTTTGTTTCATCGCCTCCATCTCCGCGATACGGCTCGCCGCCCCCGCGTGGATCATGTTGATACGGGCGGTGCGTAAATGGTTGGAACTGTTTGACAGCCCGGTGCGCACCTGGATTTCTGCCGTAACATCCTGCTGATCGTTATCGGCCTGGAGCAGGAAATAGCCTGCCAGACCCGAGCTCAATGCAAACAGGAGAATAATGCCACCGAGAATGGAGGAAAACAGCGGAACCAGCCGGATGTGATGCAAGAAACTCAGCTTATGCTGCGCCTGCATCGATGTTGTGTTGTCCATGACCGTCGACTCTCTTATAGGTAAGATGCGTAAAAACACGCCTGTAAAAGAGTCATCGGCACGGCGTAGAATTAGATTACGGTTAAAAGCGCCAGACAGGTCACACTTTAGAAAAGATCAGGGAAGAAATGCCAGCGGAAAAAACCGCTGGCAGAATAATCAGTTGTCGCCGAAATGGATAACGGTACGAATAGATTTTCCTTCGTGCATCAGATCGAAGGCTTCGTTGATCTGCTCCAGCGGCAGGCGGTGCGTAATGAACGGGTCGAGCTGAATTTTACCGACCATCGCATCTTCAACCATGCCCGGCAGCTGGGTACGGCCTTTCACGCCGCCAAATGCCGACCCGCGCCATACGCGCCCTGTCACCAGCTGGAAGGGACGGGTTTTGATCTCCTGACCCGCGCCGGCCACACCGATAATGATGCTCTCGCCCCAGCCTTTGTGGCAGCACTCAAGCGCTGAGCGCATCACATCGACGTTGCCGATACATTCGAAGCTGAAGTCCACGCCGCCGTCGGTCAGCTCAACGATCACCTCCTGAACCGGTTTGTCGTAGTCTTTCGGGTTGATGAAATCGGTCGCGCCCATCTCACCTGCGAGCTTAAATTTTTCCGGGTTGGTATCCACAGCAATGATGCGGCCAGCTTTCGCCTGTACCGCGCCCTGGATGACTGCCAGACCGATCCCGCCGAGGCCGAACACCGCCACGGTGTCACCCTCTTTCACTTTCGCCGTGTTATGCACCGCGCCGATACCGGTGGTGACACCGCAGCCGAGCAGACAGACTTTATCCAGCGGGGCCTGCGGATTCACTTTCGCCAGTGAGATCTCGGCGCACACCGTGTATTCGCTGAAGGTGCTGGTCCCCATGTAGTGATAAATGGGCTCGCCGTTATAGGAGAAACGGGTGGTGCCGTCCGGCATAAGGCCTTTACCCTGCGTGGCGCGCACGGCCTGGCAGAGGTTAGTTTTGCCGGATTTGCAGAACTTACACTCACCGCACTCTGCGGTGTAGAGCGGGATCACATGGTCGCCGGGCTTCAGGCTGGTGACGCCTTCACCCACTTCCACCACCACACCGCCCCCTTCGTGGCCGAGCACCGCCGGGAATACGCCTTCCGGATCGTCACCGGACAGGGTAAACGCATCGGTATGGCAAACGCCGGTGTGGGTAATTTTGATCAGCACTTCGCCTTTCTTCGGCGGAGCAACATCAATTTCAACGATTTTCAGCGGCTGGCCTGGGCCGAACGCGACAGCTGCGCGAGATTTCATGATGTCTTTCCCTTGTTGTGAGGTGTGTGGATTTATTTTAGATAAGAGCGCAGTAAATGGCCGACTTCCGCCATCCGCACAGCCCGCTGATCCGGGGTGGTCTCCCCCGTCACCAGCTCATCTTTGAGGTGAATTTCAACCATTTCCCCCATCAGGCCATTGGCAGCGCCGCGCACGGCGGCGATTTGCTGCAAAATGGCGAGACAGGGATCGCCCGATTCCAGGGCGCGTTCAAGGGCATCAACCTGGCCCCGAATGCGGCGGACGCGGGTCATAATACGTTTTTTATCTTCGGGTGAATGCGGCATACGCCCTCCTGATACTATAGGGGGGTATTGTATCTGTTAATACGATTTTATGTAAACATGAAGTTTATTGTGGGTTTTAAGTAGAGCCGTAGGTAATGTGAAAAATCAGTGTCTGGAGTTAATATTGGTGACTCGCTGATATATCAGAAGTGGGCAATCACGTGCCTCAGGCGCGAAAAGTAGGTATTGCTAGAAAAGCATAATTTTTAGAAATCATGCTTCATAACATTTTTTCCACGTTGTCTAACCAGGCGGGAAGATGCTCTCTGTACCAGTTGAGATACAAGGGAAAAGTACTCTTTCGCCGCATATGAAGCAGGACAATCACTTCCGTGACAATCCAGGCTTTGACAACTGCAATTTCTCTGGCCAGCTCCCTGATATTTTGATGGGAGGATAGCTGGCAATAGCGTTCTGCAAGGTCTATAAATTCTTGTTTTGTCCCCATTCCCCTTATGAGGGGAGCCAGGTCAATAGCAGGACTCCCTTTGCCAAACCTTTCCCAATCAAAAAGAACTAAATTACCGTTTTCTCTTCTTCCCCAGTTGCCTGCGTTGCTGTCGCCTGAAACCAGGCTTTGGCAGGCGAATAACGCATTACTATTCTGCTGAAATCGTCGAAGCTGCCGGACATTTAATTCAGGTAATGCCAAAAGCATGAGAGCGTTTTCAAGCGCTGTTTCTGTCCACGTATGCGTATGATAGAGCCATTCCGAATTTGCAGGATAGCGATGCAGGCGCCCCAGCATAGCTAAGGCATAATCATTTGCCACCGCGGTCTGATCAACCTTATACGGAATATACTCTAGTTTTAACTGGCGTAAGGTGGCATCAGCAGAGAAAAGCGTTGGAGTAGCAATCCCTGCCTGGTTAAGCTCTGTTGCCGCGTAGAGATAAAAGGCCCACTCAACATCGCTGACAGGCCACTTTTCTATAACTATATGATTGCAATCACTGGTATTCAGCACCACTTTGGCAGTGCCCATTTTGGATAAATCCATGGCAGACATGTACTGTCCCTTAAAAATTCACATGTTGGTTGTTATTAAGTGTAATGCAAGTGTGGTACAGATGAAGTCATAAAACGTCATCATTCCTTAAAAATCCTACTTTTAAAGACTTGTGCACTCACACTACCCCCCACTAAAGAATGTAGGTATCATAAGAATAAGAAAAAGAATAGACTAATACATGTTGGGTATATTTATTTTTGATAACATTTAGCCTGTAGTAAACAAAATAAGTCGAGTGCAACATATTGAATTAGGGTCACAACGCCTCATCATTAAGGAATGAATAAGTATGAAAAGAATTGTTCTCGCCTCTTTGGTTTTATCTTTTTCGTTATCTGCTAACGCTAATCAATTAAGCATTGATGACCAAATTAATAATGCTTGTGCTAAGGCCTTAAGCGGTGACAAAGAACCTTTGGGTAACTTCCCACCCGATAGGTATGCTGCAACAGTCAGTCCGAAAGTTAAAGAAGCTTACAACGAAGTTTTAAAATCTCGGCCCTCTATTGTAAACGATCAGAGTTTACAGAATGCAACCAGTTGCGCCAACCTGGTTAGAGATAAACTAAAATCAAAAGGTGAGTACACAGAAGAAAAATGATTGCCAGGGTGGAGAAACAGCATTTTTTCTGTGGAGCTGAACGCTTTCTCTATCAGAGTACGTTCTTAAGAAAACATCGACAAGATAGTTCCGCAGCTGTGTTTTCCACCTCTCGCTGGTCCCCCAATACCCTAACATCCCCTTGCCTGATGACACCCTCCGCAATGACATTGCCCCGCCTTAACAGCACAGACGATGTTGACGATATTTACGCTTTCGTCTCTTCGTGACCAACCCTATTTAGCTCAAAATGTTAAAAATCCGCGCTTATATGGCACATTGTGAACAGAAATAACATTCTCGTCACCTAACATACCCGCTACAAACAAAATGGTGGTGTTAATGATTGTACTAAAGAGCTTTTTATTCTTCGTTGGCGCGGCGGCCGCTTGCGCACTTATTGTACTGTGTCTTTGGGTTGATATGCGGTTTGTCGGCCATGATATTCCGGAATTATCACTGACCGAAATTATGCAGGAAACGGTATTAGCGAGTATTGTCTTTCTCCATTTTCGTCTGGCGAAAATGTACGAATCCATGCGTTACTGTAATATTCTGGCGGGCGGATTTTTCCTGACAATGCTAATTCGTGAGCTGGACGCGCTTTTTGATCTCATTTCTCATGGGAGTTGGGTGTGGTTCGCGCTGATTACCGCTGTGCTGGCGTTAATTCGCCCCGTTATGCATTTTCGTGCTACCCTGGAACAGCTGGCAAAATATACCCAATCCCCCTGGTACGGTATTCTGTTGAGCGGCCTGCTGGCTGTACTGGTCTTCTCCCGCCTCTTTGGAATGCAGGTGCTGTGGCACGCCATCCTGGAGCATGGCTATATGCGTGTCGTGAAAAACGCCGTGGAGGAAGGTTCGGAATCGTTCGGTTATATGCTGTGCCTGGCCGCATCCCTTGGTTATTACGTTACCTTTCCCGCTCACGCACGACAAAAATAATCTCTTCGCACTGCGTAGAGAGACGGCGAGGGAAATAGTGATCAACAACATCCTAAGGACGTTAGGTTTGTCATGTAAGAAAGACATATCCTAAAAAGGGGCAATCAGGCGTCGATTTCAGCGAATTCTCGCTCACGCCTGAAATCAGCGTCTATCCTTAGACTATCAACAAAAGGAGGCTGGAATGTCTGATTTCGACACTGATAAAAATGCACAATACGCTGGCGATAAAGCCAAAAACAAACTTGATGAATTATCCGGCTCTGCGCAGCAGCAGTTTGGTGAATTCGTTGACTCCCCTAAACACCAGGTGAAAGGTGCAGCGAAAAAATATGCTGCCCAGGCCAGTGATGCCGTCTCGGATGTTACTGAAGCCGTCAGAAATAACCCGTTAACGGGCTTAATCGCTGCGGGTGCGGTAGGTATCGTTCTGGGACTTCTGTTGGGACGTAAATAATTTCAGGCCCTCCGGGGCCTTTTCTTTTCCCCCTCTTTCCTTCTCTTCCCCCCTAATCTTGATAGTTCTCCTGATAAAAGCTCAATCCATACGAAAAAGTTGTACAATTTTGATGTACAGATTCGACCATATAGTATAAATTCGATGCCAGTGATGTTACAAAATTGTTTGTTAACGGTGAAAAATTATGCGTCGCAACCATGCTCCCTCTACAGCAGAAAGCGCTATAACCTTGTATTTTAACAAGGATAACGTCCCAACACAGCAGGAAACCCTTGGTGCCATCGTCAGTGAGATCATCAAAGAAAATGTACAACTGAGCAGAATGACAATTTGTACAAAGCTGTTGCGCAGAATTGAAGAATCCACGTCTGACGTTGAGAAAGCGCACTACAACGGTTTGATAGCCCTCTTCTTCGAGCGTTAACCTGAACACTGTTTTTTAACTTACTAAGTTAGTCATGCTGAGTGAGAATAGAGCTTCTGAATGCGATGACTAACCCCATGCTACAGCCTGCCGCGTGTAGCAGAGTGAGATTGAAGGTATGCATAGAACTAAATTTGAACGACTTAAGGATGACCTTATCGGTGAGGCCGTATTATCCATACTGAAAGAGAACGGACCTATTACCTTTGTGTCTCTTGCTAATCGCCTGCGGGCGATGGCTAACGTTGAATCAAATGATGAACGTAAAAATGCATTGATTGCCGCTGAAGATGAAGTGCGCCAGCGTGTAACCGGCGTCTCGCACGACCGGGGAAGAGTGATGGGCAATTATGACATGGGTCGCATGCGATCTCTCTTTACTCACAACACGCTTTTGACCCCAGACAAGAAACACTAATTTTAACCGAAACGGTGACCACCATGAGTAAAGCGATTATGCAGCAGACGTATAATTTTGAAGCCTTGCACGATAAAGGACTGGCGGAACATTTTCTTAATGCAGGAAAACTTCTCAGTGGTGAGGTTGAAGTGTTGGGCTCGGCAATACGCTGTATTATGCTGACCGGTGACAATCTCTCTAATAAAGAGATTATCCTGCAACTGATTCACGCCCTCGAAATTACCGAGGAGCCCGAAGCCTGCGATGTCATTCGAAATACGCTTGAAATTGTTGTCGGTTTTACGCGCGATGATATCTGATAACAGATTATTGCGCTGGTGAGTGACTGTTTTTGCTGGTGGTAGAAAAGTTTCTCTGTCGTACCACCAGCATAGTGAACCCATTAACTAAATAGCCGTACCATTCGATCAAGCTCTTCTTCTTTAACCGCCCGGGAAAGATAATATCCCTGAAAGCGTTTAACACCTAACGCGACAAGTTTTTCAAATTTTTCTTCGCTATCGACGCCTTCCGCAACGCATTCCCTTCCCGTCATGTCGCTGTATATCTGTATCGCTTTAATAATGCTATAGTCATTGTCGTTAGCAACAAAGTGCTCAACTATATCGCGGTCAAGCTTCAATCCATCAACATTAATCTGTCGGATGGGTAACATAGCGTAATGTCTGGAAAAGCAATCATCCAGAAACAGCCGACACCCCTCGGCGCGTAAACGCTGAAGAGTGACAGGAATATTTGGATCCTTTGTCACATCAATCGCTTCAGCTAATTCAAAGACAAGTTTCCCGGCCCACTGCGGCTTCAGTAACATCTCAACGGCTTTTTTCGCCATTCCCGGCAGCGCGTTCCCGGTAGCCAGTGGAGGCGGAATATTAACCGAAAAATAATATTTCCCATTGTATCTGTTGATACCTGACACGGCCGCGTGGATGACTAACGCCGTCAGCTTGAGCCATATTTCGCCATTTTTCACCCCACCCAGAAATTGGGCAGCCTTCAGAACCTGACCGTTTTTATGCCAGCGCAGCAGAATTTCAAAGCCTACTCCTTTTTTATCGCCATCGGTAATAATTTGATAAGCCGCAAAGATTTCCCGCTTATGTAACGCCTGCAAAATATCAATTTCCGCATCCGAAAACCCCTGCGGATTATTTTTTACTGCACAGACTTCATCTCTGAAAACACGTGCATCGCTAAACCACACCCTGATAAGATATAATTTATCCAACCCCACTTTTCTATGGGTATAAATGGTTTTATCTGACAACCCTAACCTCGCAGACTGCTCTTTTATCGAAATACCCCGATAAAAATTCAGCAATACGGTTAATTCGCGCTTTGTTAAACCATTCAGACTTTCTTTACCTTCTTTCTCGGGTCCATCACGCAATATGCGTGACGAATCGGTATGCACGTCATAAATGTTGTCTGCACAGTCCATTACGTCTGAAATATTCGCTATCCTGATCATCGATAACGATTTGGTATTATTAACGAGACTACACAACGTGGCATAAAGCCATCTCTCTGGTATTGCGCCATACAGCGTCACGCTACAAATAACCGGCAGCGCATTCAGCACCGATACCAACTGCTTCAGGCTTTCAAGAAAGGCAGCGACGTCGCGACCAAGAAAAACAGCAACTTCAGGTGGTTGATTTTGCATCATTTTATGAACATCACCTGAGCAAACTTCATCCTCTTCAAAATGGAGCCGCGTGGCGTTTACGCCACGTGACTTCAGAAGCAGGCTATACCCCTCGAAGGTGAAACCGCAGGCTGAAATAACAAACCGTTGCTTGTAGCACGTACCTTGTATAAAAGGTAAATTTTGAGACATAACCTGCTCCTGAGAATGCAAATAGTATTCCCATCTGTAATTAAAGCCAATACTCTTTGTCGCATTGAATAATTTTACCGCACCCTGTTTGGTTAATAAACAGTTATCAATGTTATGCACAGGAACATTTTTGCGTTAATCAACCGACTCATCCATATGCAGCATAAATATTACTTTCTTTTCATATAACGACAGTAAATATGCATTTCTCGAGGTATAATGAAAATTCCGAAAAAGAAGACCGGACACTTCATCTTATCGGCCCAGACAAAAAGAGAAAATGCTATGGATAATCACATCTCATCCAGGGCTTTGCTACATCGAAGGGATGTCATTAAAAACAACCCGCGATTTGGTGAAGCTATAACAGAACACTACAGAATTAATGATGCCATTTATAAAAAACAACCCTTATTCTACAAAACGATGCTTCAGGAATCACGCTTCAACATAATACTGTCCATGTGTTGTTTTGTTTTTGGCAATCAGGCTGAGTCAGTTTCAGAGATTAAGGCGCTATGCACCCGTTATAATATCGCCAGCCCTAACAGTGTTATCGCGATCATTACCATACTTAAAACTACCGGGCGAATTAAGACCTGGCGCTGTAGTGAAGATCGCCGAAAAACAAAAATTGCGCCGACGGAAAAAGGACTCGATGAGCTTAAACGCTATATGTCCGGGGCGTTTACGCCTGTCAGCATTCTTTATCCGGCATTCGACATTAATGTTAACCTTCTGGACAATGACATTCTGAGGCACAACTTTTTCCGGCGCGCCGCAGAGTACCTTTTCCGCGGATTAACATTCAGGAAAGTGCTTCCGGAGGTGGGTTTATTTATTGATAAGGATGGTGGACGAATGATTATGCTCTATCTCTATTTGCAGGCCATTAAAAACAAAACAGCACACGGTGCCATAATAGCGTATTCAGCCAGCACGCTGGCAAAAGAATTTTTCGTCTCGCGTATTCACGTCAACCGCATTATCAAATCGGCGCAGGAGGCAGGTTATCTTAAAGATCGCTGCGATGGCCGGATGTCAATTTATCCGGCCTTTATCGAGCTTGTCGAAAATTATGCCGGATTATATTTTGCGTATGTCACACATTACATCAATGTGGTACCAAAAGAACGACGCCATGCTGTCAACATGACGCCTACACTCTGATCTGACGGGCGTTCGGTTTGCTGAACGCCTTTTTTACCGCTCGCGCAGCGCCTCTTTTGCCTTATTCAACGGTTTCAGCAGATAATCAATGACGGATTTACTGCCGGTTTTGATATCAACTGTGGCTATCATGCCCGGGAACACCGGGAACGCCTTGCCCTGCCTGTTGGTCAGATGGTTACTGTCTGTACGAATATAAACGCGATAATAATAAACATCCCGTTTCACCTCGTCCTGAAGGGTATCCGGGGAAATCATCGTCACCTCCCCTTCCAGCCCGCCGTAGATCGAGTAATCATAGGCGGTGATTTTCACCAGCGCTTTTTGCCCGGGATGGATAAACGCGACATCGCGCGGCGAGATTTTCGCTTCTATCACCATCTGGTCATCAAGCGGTACCAGGCTCATCAGTTTGCCGTTCGGCGGGATCACCCCGCCCACCGTCGTCACGTCAATATCCTTCACGATGCCACGCACCGGCGCATTAAACGTTAAGCGGGTGAGTGAATCTTCGCGTCCTTTCATGACCGAACGCTGCGCCTCTATTTCTGCGTTCGCTTTCGCCAGTTCTTCGCGGGCGCGAACGTAGTACTGGTTTTTCATCTCGGTGATTTTGCTCTCCAGCTCATTTTTTTGGCGTTCAAGGCGTAAGACTTCGACCTTACTGGCCGCCCCCTGCGTCACCAGCGGGCGCGTTAATGCCAGTTCACGCTGCACGAGATCCGCTCCCTGGCGTAAACCCGCCAGCCCTTTTTCAAGGCTTTCGCGACGTGACTGATAAAGCGCCGTTTCCTGTTTGACCAGCTCAACGTCGTCATCCAGCTCTGCCGGGAATGTCAGCCCAGTGTCGTTCACCTCAGCATTCAGACGCGCGGCCGTCGCCATTGCAGCGTTTAATCGAGACTCGCTCTCCAGCACGCTGGACTCGGTTTTCGTCCGGTCCAGTTGGGCAAGCTGTTGACCACGCTCGACGATGTCGCCTTCGCGCACCATCAGACTGTGAATAATCCCCCCTTCCAGGGACTGGATCACCTGCTCGTGGGAGGACGGGATCACCTTGCCACTGCCCGTCGTGACCTCATCCAGCTGGAACAGGCTGGCCCAGGTAATAAACACCACCAGCAGGGCAAACAGCGACCATGCCACCAGCGACGAACGCGGCAGGCGGGGCTCCTTCAGTCGGCTATTAAAGCGGGAGAAATCATTCATGCCACGCCCTCCGTTTTCAGTTTAACCGTACGCTGCGGCGCCTGCTGCGGGGCCATTCCGTGCTGGCGTAAAATGGCATCACGAGGGCCATCCATCACCACTTTGCCGTTTTCCAGGACGATGATGCGGTCAACCAGGTCCAGAATCGGCAGGCGATGCGTCGCCACCACCAGCGTCCGGCGCTTACCGAGCCACTGGTGCAGATGCTGGATAAACTGCTTCTCGCTGACCTCATCCAGCCAGGCGGTGGGTTCATCCAGCAGCAGAATATTCGGCGAGGTGATCAGCGCGCGCGCCAGCAGCAGCGCCTGACGTTGCCCGCCGGAAAGCCCCGTTCCGCCCTCGTTGATGATGGTGTTTAGCCCCATTTTCTGCTTGCGCACAAACTCCAGCGCGCCGCTGTTGACCAGCGCCTGATGGATTTCCTCGTCTGTCGCCAGCGGATTACCCATCAGGATGTTGTCGCGTACGGAGCCGAAGAACAGCCGCGCCTGCTGGCTGAGCAACTGCATATCGCGGCGCACGTCGGCCGGGTCAAGATGATTGAGAGCAATATCGTCCAGCAAAATGCTGCCCTGCTGCGGCTCCTGCATTCCCGCGAGGAGGTGCAGCAAGGTGCTTTTCCCCGAACCATTCCGCCCGAGCACCGCCACGCGCTCCCCGGCGCGAATGCGTAGTTTGCTGATATTCAGCACGGTGAGCTTCTCTTCTTCGTCGTAATAAAACCCCACGTCGTCCAGCCGATAATCACCACGCAGGTGGGCTTTATGCACCTTCTTTCCGTGCTGGGGATCGTCAATCGGGCGCTGCATCAGGTCATCCAGTCCCTTGCGGGCCACCTTTGCTGACTGCCAGCGGGAAAGCACGCCAGAAATTTGCGACAGCGGCGCAATGGTCCGGGACGCCAGAATCGAGGTGCCCACCAGCGCACCGGTGGTCATGTCACCGCTGATGACCAGGTAACACCCCACCAGCAGCACCACGGCGTAGACGATAGATTGCACCTCCTGGGTCCAGGTTAGCAGCAGCCCCGTCAGCCAGCGCTGCTTCATGCCGACGCTGGCGGCAACGTCATTGGTGTTATTCCACTGGTTCTGGAACCGCTGCTCAGCGCGCATCAGCTTGATGTCCTCAAGCCCCTGCACCGCTTCCACCAGCGTGGCGTTGCGAATCGCCGATTCACGCATCCCTTCGCTGGAGAGTTTCCCCAGCGGGCGCTGCACCAGCAGGCCAGGAATAAGCAACAGCGGCACGGCGAGCAGGACCACCAGCACCAGCGGACCACCAATCATCCACAGAATGAAGACGAACAGCAGGAAGAACGGCAGATCGGAGAGGGCCGCAATGGTCGTCGAGGTGATCAGCTCGCGCACCGACTCCAGCTCGCGGATCTGCGCGATAACGATCCGGTTGATTTCGAGCGTGCGCCGTTTTTAATCCGCAGCGCGTGGGCAAAGACGCGTTCAGAGATGCGCAGATCGGCGCGCTTCCCCACCACGTCAGAAATGTGCACGCGCAGCATGCGCATGATGAATTCGAACACGATGGCAATCATCACGCCGCCAAACAGCACCCACAGCGTGGCCTCCGACTGGGACGGCACCACCCTGTCGTACACCTGCATGGAGAAGACCATGCCGGAAAGCGCCAGCACGTTGGCGACCAGCGCCACCAGCATAATATCGCTGTAACGACGCCAGTCTTTCAGCGCCAGCTGCCAGAACCAGTTTTTCTCATAGGGTTTGATGTAATCATCCACGCGCGCATCCGGCGTGGACTCCAGGGGACGCAGCACCATCAGCCCCTTTAACCGCGAACCGAGCTCGTCCCGCGTCAGCGTTGTCTCCAGGCCGCCGTCGCCGCTAAACTGCACGCTGACGTTCCCATCGTTGTCCATACGGTTGATGACCGCAATTTGCCCGCCGGTAAACTCCGCCAGCAGCGGTAAACGCCAGGGATCGAGCGATAGGGCTTCCGCCGCCACCCACCGCATCCCCAGCCCAAGCTGGCGCGCCATCTCCTCCAGCACCAGCTGGCGTGGCGACTGGCTTTCATGGTTAATCGTGACCCGAACATGCTCCGCCGAAAAATCCAGCCGATAATATTTCGCGATGATGAGCATGCCCTGCAACCAGGGTTCGTACTGTGGATGTGTCTTCATAATGCTACGTCCTGTTCAGGGCGATGATTTCGCACTGAAATGATACCTTTCCGGGATGATTAGAAATCGAACACTGTCTAAACGAGCCCGCAAAATAATCTTGTGAAATATAGGGTTATGGCTATTCGTGTAAAGAAACGCAAAAAGCCGCGAGGATCGCTCCCCGCGGCAGTGTTTTACGCAATTAACAGCTGGTGGTTCGCCAGCAGCGTCGCCAGATCTGTCTGCACCCCGTTCAGCGTCACCAGCGTGGTGGGCGAGAACTGACCGCCGGTGCCGTCCAGGTCAACCTGGATCTCGGTGTTGCTGCCGTTCTGCACCACGCGGATGTAGTCGGCGATGTTGCCCGCGCTGCTGTCCAGCGTCGCCACGCCGTTGACGTAGCTCGCCGAGCCGGTGCCGGTATAACCGCTGTCGGAAAGCAGGTCGCGCAGGTCGATACGGTCCGTATCCGCCGTCCCTTCCCAGGTGCCGACGGTAAAGCCGTTCACCACATCGCTGCCGTTGCCGCCCGTCGCGTCAGACGCGTTGATCAGCTTATAGAGCAACGTATCGTGACCGCCGCTGCCGATGTTGAAGGTGTCGTTCCCGCCCCGGCCTTCGAACTGGTTATCACCGCTGTTGCCGGTGATCACGTCGTCATAGTCGGAGCCGTTGATGCCTTCAATATTCACCAGTGTCGCGGTATCGAATCCGGTACTCTGCGCCGTAGAGCGTCCTAAATCGACGGTGACGCCGGAAGTGGCGTTGCGATAATCCACGACATCCATGCCGCCCGTACTGCTCCACGTGTCGTGTTCAGAGGTCGTCGTCCAGCCACCGGAACCGTTGTAGGTATACGTCCCTGCTTCAGCGATAAAGGTATCGTTGTAGCCGGTACCTGTCAGGGTGCCCTGGTGACCGCCCGTAGCAGCTTCAGCCGTCAGGGCGTAACTTTCTTTACCGTCTCCTGCCGTCAGCCCGTCCCAGGTTACGTTACTCGAAACACCGTTAACGGCACGAACCAGCACCGCGTGATACGTCTCGCTGGGATCCAGGCCGTAAAAACTGATGAGCGACGAGGAATCGTTAATGCCAATCCCGGACTGGGCGTTGATGATTTCACTGGCGACCAGCTGGCCTGCCGCGTTGTACAGCTGGACAGTGTTGCCAAAGAAGGCGTTAATCCCTTCGCTGTCGACAATCTTCAGATGCAAGGCCGTACCTGGTGCGACCGTATTGGTATTCCGCTCCAGTAAAACCGTACCGTTTTGACGGAAAATGAGCAGATCCTGTGCGCCATCCCAGTCGTAATCAAGCAGAGCCGCGCCGGATACCTGAGTTGACGTAACGGTACTGAATTTCGAAGCAGTAAAGCTTGCAGTACCTGCCAGTCCATCATTGGTGTAAAGATAAGACTGCCCGCTATTCGCCAGCTTGATGATGTCCATGTGACCGTCGAGGTTCCAGTCCACCGCCACGCTGACGTTACCCACAAACTTATCCGTGGTCGCCGTTCCAACCGCGGTGCCGGCCAGAAGGTTGCCGCTACCGTCGTTCAGCATTAACACCCCGCCCTGACTGGTTCCGCTGGAGGTACGGGACATGCTCATATACAGGTCCATGTAACCATCACCGTTAAAGTCGGCCCAGGTCATACTCACGGCATTGGACGCTGCGGCGGAACCATAGCCGCTGTACATGGTATTGGTGAAGTTTTGCCCCCACGTAAATGAGCCATTGCCCTGGTTAAACATGGTCGACAGGGCATAGTTGTTGCCCCCGTTGGTCGTATGCTGGGCAATATCCACTTTTCCGTCGTTGTTCAAATCCACACCGGACGTTTCAATCAGACTGTTGTAGTTACCTACCGTTGATCCCGATACGAAACTGGAGTACGTACCGGACTTCGAACTGCCCGTCAGCGTGCCGTTGTTATTGAGCATAACGGTGCTGGAATCAGGCCCGCCAGCATCGCCGATGACAAAGTCAGTGTAACCATCGCCCTTGATGTCAATGGCGACCACCGCGCCATACCACACCGCAGCCCCCATATTGGTCAGCGTACTGGAGGTGTATGTACCGTCTCCATTGTTAATCAGCTGCACCATGTACGAGTAACTTGTCCCTTCCGCCAGCACGTCAGCCAGCCCGTCGCGGTTGATATCCGCGTAAGTACCGGTTGTGTAACTCCCCGTCATTGAGAAATTGCCTGAAACGGTGTAAGCGTTACGGCTACTGGTATTGGCGGATGCGAATTGCTGGTTGGCCATAATCGTCCACAGCCCATCCGAACCCAGCATATAGCTGGCAGAATAGGAGTAGTTCGCGGCGGTAAATGACCAGGCCGGCGTCAATGATTCTTCACTCCCTACAATCAGGCTACCGGTGGTCAACCCAGCGGTATTACCGTTGCCGGCGCTGCTTTTCACCTGTGCCGTAACATCATAATTCTTCACGCTCAGCGCATCGCCGTCAGGGAGCTGCAAATACCATGTGTTGTTCTCCGGATCGACCACGACCGCACCGCCAGTCTCTGAGGTGTAGGTTTTATCGTTCACGGTGATAACCACGTACTCGCCGTTGGTCAGTCCCGCCGATACCAGTCCACTCAGAATCGGGGTGCTATCTGTCGTCGTCTGAGGGTTAATGGTCACGGTGGTGGTCGGGATGCTCGTATCCACTTTCAGCACGAAATCATCTGAGTCGGTGAAGTTACCTGCCAGATCGGTAACACGCAGCATATAGACGTGATTACCGTCATTCAGACCACTGTCCTGGAAATACCAGCTGGCGGCGCCGTTCATCGTCACCTGTCCCAGCAGCACACCGTCACGATACAGTTGCACGATCTCGCCATTGTCCGGCGCACGGTTAAGCGTCCCGTTAATCACTGGAGAGTTGTCATCTGTTGCCACCGAAGCGCCGAAGCTGCCCTGACGTTCGCCTTCCCCGTCGGTATAGCTGACCACCGTTCCCACCGTGTCAGGCGGCGTGGTATCAACCGTTACCACCTGCGAAGTGGTTGAGCCGACGTTGCCCGCCTGGTCGATGATCCGCACCTGGTAGTTGTAATCCCCGTCCGCCAGATCGCGGGTGTCCGTATAGCTCCAGCGCTGGTTAGTGACGGTAGCGTCAATCCAGGTATTGCCGCCGTCGAGGCTAATCTGTACGCGCTCGTCGCTGGCCAGCGCGCTGCCCAACGAACCGTTGATCGTCAGCGAGGTGTCCATGGTGATGAAATCGCTTCCGGACTGCCCGGTATCTTCGCTGATGCTGTCAATGGTGATGCCGTACTGCGGCGCCTGGGTATCCACCGTCACGTCCTGCGTGGTGGTGGCCCCGACGTTGCCCGCCTGATCGACAACCCGCACCTGATAGCGGTAGTCGCCGTCGGCCAGGGTGCGCGCGTCGGTATAGCGCCACTGGGTACCGCTTACCGTGGCGTAAACCCAGGTGGTGCCGCCATCCATGCTCACCTGCACATACTCACCCGCCCCGAGTTCGGCCCCGAGCGTCCCGTTGAGCGTGTACGAGGTCGAACTGGTCAGGAAGTCATTGTTATCGAAACCGGTATCGACGGTGATGTTATCCACGGTCACCGTAATCGCCGCATCCGGCGCGACCGTATCGACCGTCACCTGCTGATGAGCGCTGGCACCCACGTTGCCCGCCGCATCCACTACGCGAACGTAGTAGTCATAGGTCTGGTTACCCAGCGTGCGGCCGTCCACGTAGTACCAACTGTTGCCGGTGACGATCACGTTCTGCCAGGTGACGCCGCCGTCGATGCTGATCTGGGCATATTCGCCGTCGGCCAGCGTCGCGCCGAGTGAGCCGTGCAGGGTCAGGGACGGGTCGCGAGTGATAAAGTCGCTGCTGCTCAGGCCGGTATCGTCGCTGATGCTGTCGATAGCGATCGTTTTGCTGGCGTCCGGCGCGACGGTATCAATGGTCACCACCTGGCTGGTGGTGGCGCTGATATTCCCCGCCTCGTCAATCACGCGCAGCTGGTAGTTGTAATCCCCGTCGGTCAGCGTACGGCCATCAATATACGTCCAGCTCAGGCCGCTAACGCTCACGTCAGTCCAGGTCGCGCCACCGTCCAGGCTGATCTGGGCGTGGTCGCCGCTGCCCAGGGCCGCGCCGAGCGTCCCTTTCAGGCTGATCTGGTTGTCGCTGGTAATGAAGTCGCTGTCGGACAGGCCGGTATCCTGCGAGACGGAATCCACGGTAATGGTCGCCGCCGCAGGCTTCGTCAGATCGATTACCACGTCCTGGCTGTCCGTTGCCCCAACGTTGCCCGCGTTATCAATCACGCGCACCTGGTACTGATACGTACCGTCCGTCAGGGTGCGACCATCAGTGTAGCGCCAGGTGGTGCCGGTGACGGTCAGGTCGATCCAGGTGACGCCGCCGTCAAGGCTGATCTGCGCCTTCTCGTTATTGCCGAGCTGCGCGGTCAGGGAACCATTCACCACCACCTGGCTGTCGTTGGTGATGAAGTCATTCGCGCTGAGGCCGGTATCGTTTTGCAGGGAATCAATGCTGATCCCCATCGACGGTGCGGTGAGATCCACGGTTACGGTGTGGTTATCGCTGACGCTGTTGCCGATGGCGTTGCTCACCTGCGCGTTAATCACGTACGAACCGCCGTCCGCCAGCGCGGTCACGTCTGCGCTGCCGACCGTATAGCTCCAGGTGCCGTCATTTTGAACGGTAGCCGTGTAGGTTTTACCGTTAAGCGTAATTGTCACCGTCTGGCCCGCTGGCGCATCGGTGGTGCCGCTGATAACCAGTGGCGTGCCATGTTCGGCGGCATTTACGATATCGTCCTGCGCAAAGGTGTTAATGGCGATGGTCGGCACGTCGCCGTTAAGCGTCACGTCGTGCGTTGCGCTGCCCGGGTTACCTGCCTTATCGCTCACCGTAGCCGTAATGGTGTAATCCCCGTCGCTCAGGCCAAGGAAATCACGCCCCGGCACGAAGACCGACCAGGAGCCGTTCGCCGCCACGGTCGCCTGATAGCTGTGGCCGTTGAAGGAGACGGTCACCGTCTGGCCCTGTTCCGCGGTGGTGGTCCCGCTGATGGTCTGCCCCGCCAGCTGCTCGGCGTTGTTGACGATATCGTCATCGGCCACGGTGCTAATGGTGACGGCTGGCGCGATGGTATCGACCGTTAAGGTATGCGTCGTCTGGCCGCTGTTACCGGCTTTATCGTTGACCGAAGCGGTGACCGTCAGCGCGCCCTGGCTCAGGGCGGCCAGGTCGGCTGCCGGCACGTCGAGCGTCCAAGTGCCGTCGCTGCCGACAAGCGCAGTGTAGGTTTTTCCTCCCAGCGTCACGGTAACGGTCTGACCCGCCTCCGCGCTGGAAGATCCGTGCACGGTCAGCGGCTGCTGCGCTTCCGCCGCATTCAGCACATCGTCGCCCGACAACGTGTTCACGCTAATCACCGGCGCGGTGGTGTCCACGCTGATGGTGTGCGTCGCCGAGGCGCTGTTTCCGGCGCTGTCCTGCGCCGAAACAGAAACCTGGTAGCTCGCGCCGTCGGCCAGGGTGCCCACGTCGGCGGCCGGTACGGTGGTTGTCCAGGAGCCATCGCTCTGGATAGTGGCCGTATAGCTCTTACCATTCAGGGTGATAGTGACCTGCGTACCGCTGGCGAACTGCGCGCTGGAGCCGTTGATGACCAGCGACGCGCCCGCTTCTGCCGCATTGATCACGTCATCACCGCTGAGGGTGTTGACGGTCAGCGCGACCGATGCGGTATTTACCACCACGTCGTGGGTCTGGGTGCTGCTGTTACCCGCACTGTCGGTGATAGTCGCGCTAAGGGTCACGGTGCCGTCGGTCAGCGCGGAAATCACGCTGGCCGGAACGCCCACGCTCCATTTGCCGCTGGCGTCAACGGTGGTGGTGTACTGGTTCGAACCGATGGTGATGACCACCTTATCGCCGACGCTGGCGCCGGTTGCGGTGCCGCTGACGATCTGCGCCTGCCCGTGCTCCACGCTGTTGATGACGTCATCGCCCGCCACAACGTTAAAGCTGACGGTCGGCGGCGTGGTATCAAGCGTAATCGCTTTCCCCGCGCTGCCCGGATTACCCGCGGCGTCACTCACGCTGGCCTGCACGGTGTAACCGTTATCCGCCAGTGCGGAAAGGTCTGTGCCCGGCACGTTCACGCTCCAGACGCCGCCCTGCTGAACCTGTGCGGTGTAGCTGTTTCCGCCCAGCGTCACGGTGACCGTCTGACCGACTTCAGCCGTGGTGGTGCCGGAAATGGCCACGCCCGCAGCCGCTTCGCTGCCGTTGATCACGTTGTCGCCGGCTACCGTATCAATGGTCACGGTTGGCGCAGTCGCGTCCACGCTGTATTCGCGGCCCGCCGAGGCGCTGTTGCCGTGCGCGTTGGTGACGCTCACCTGCACGCTGGCGTCACCGTCCTTCAGGCCCGCGAGATCGGCGGAAGGCACGGTGGCCGTCCAGTTACCGTCAGCATCCACCTTCGCGGTGTACGTCTTGCCGCCGAAGGTAACGGTAACGGTCTGGTTTTCCTCCACGTTCGAGGTGCTGCCGGAGAGCACCAGATCCACGCCTTTCTCCGCCGCGTTAATCACGTCGTCGGTGGCAATCGCATCGATGCTGATAGCCACCGCCGCCAGATCGACGGTCACGTCATGGCTGATGGAGACCGGGTTGCCCGCCGCGCTCTGGCCTGCCACGGTCACGGTGACGGTACCTGCTGCGAAGGCCGCGACGTCTGCCGCCGGGATCGCCGCGGTCCAGGAGCCGTCTGCCAGTACCGACGCGGCATAGGTCTTGCCATTCACGGTCACGGTGAGCGTTGTGCCTGCCGCCAGCCCGTCGCTGGTGCCGGAGACGATCAGGTTTTGACCATGCTCAATGCTGTTGATCACGTCATCGCCCGCCACGGTATTCACGCGCAGCCCCGGCAGGCTGGCGTCGATAGTGATATCGCGCTCGCCCGTTCCCGTGTTGCCGTGGCCGTTGGTCACAGTCGCAGACACCGTCAGGTCGCCGTTGCCCAGCGCCGTCAGGACGGATTCCGGCACGTTCACGGACCAGGTCAGATCGCTCTGCACTGTCGCGGTGTACGTGTTGCCGCCAATGGTCACGGTGACGGTATTGCCCGCCTCCGCGTTCGCTACCTTGCCGCTGAGGGTCTGACCCGCGGCCACTTCCGCCGCGTTGATGACGTTGTCGCCCGCAATGGTGTTGATGGTGACGGTTGGCAACGCGGTATCTACCAGCAGGTTCGCGGTGTTGCTCACGCTGTTGCCCACGCCGTTGGTGGCCGTCGCGTTCAGGGTGTAACTGGCCTGACCGAGACCGGTCAGATCCGCAGCCGGAACCGTCAGGCTCCAGGTGCCGTCTGCCGCAGTTGTCGCCGTGTAGTTTTTACCGTTCAGGGTCACGGTGACCAGGGTGCCTTCCGCCAGGTTGGCGCTGGTGCCGCTGACGCTCAGATCCTGGCCTTTTTCAACGGCGTTCAGGACGTTGTCATCGCTGATGGCGTTGAAGCTGACCGACGGCAGACCGGTATCGACGGTCACATTATGCGTGCCGCTGCCGGTGTTGCCCGCCGCGTCGGTGACTGATGCAGTGATGGTCGCGGTACCGTCGCTGAGGCCTGAAATCACATTTGCCGGGACGCCCACGCTCCAGTTACCCGCCGCGTCCAGCACGGTGGTATAAGTCTGGCCGCCGATCGTGACGGTGACCTTATCGCCCGCCGCCGCGCCGGTGGCGGAGCCGCTGAT
>NZ_JBMKIC010000015.1:0-100313 GCF_049238665.1 Enterobacter cloacae complex sp. IR5450 | reverse complement strand
TCTGATTTGTTAGCGCAACCAGTAGATCACACTTCATCGTGCTTTTCATTTTTCTGGGGAACCCTCAGCCCCGTGGGAGAGGGGTTGGGGGGAGGGCACCAGACCTTAACAAATGCTCCCCTCTCCCTGTGGGAGAGGGGCTGGGGGTGAGGGCACCAGACCGCACAGTACGCAACCCCGAAAAACCCATTCCAAATCACATTTAAGGGTCGATCTTTGACCTCAACTTCTCTATAATCTTGCGACCCCACGTTACGAGAAGGTTTTTTTCCCGAAACTTTCTATGTGTCGGCATGTGCTATTCGAAGGGGTAGGTTTGCCGGACTTTGTCGTGTGAACCTCAACTGACTAAACGTTTGGGTGTTCACCAACGTGTAACTTATTATTTGGGTAAGCTTTTAATGAAAACTTTTACAGCTAAACCAGAAACCGTACAGCGCGACTGGTATGTTGTTGACGCGACCGGTAAAACTCTGGGCCGTCTGGCTACTGAACTGGCTCGTCGCCTGCGCGGTAAGCATAAAGCGGAATACACTCCGCACGTTGATACCGGTGATTACATCATCGTTCTGAACGCTGACAAAGTTGCTGTTACCGGCAACAAGCGTACTGACAAAATGTACTACCACCACACCGGCCACATCGGTGGTATCAAAGAAGCGACCTTTGAAGAGATGATTGCCCGCCGTCCTGAGCGTGTGATTGAAATCGCGGTTAAAGGCATGCTGCCAAAAGGCCCGCTGGGTCGTGCTATGTTCCGTAAACTGAAAGTTTACGCAGGCAACGAGCACAACCACGCGGCACAGCAACCGCAAGTTCTTGACATCTAATCGGGATTATAGGCAATGGCTGAAAATCAATACTACGGCACTGGTCGCCGCAAAAGTTCCGCAGCTCGCGTTTTCATCAAACCGGGCAGTGGTAAAATCGTAATCAACCAGCGTTCTCTGGAACAATACTTCGGTCGCGAAACTGCCCGCATGGTAGTTCGCCAGCCGCTGGAACTAGTTGATATGGTAGAAAAACTGGATCTGTACATCACCGTTAAAGGTGGTGGTATCTCCGGTCAGGCAGGTGCGATCCGTCACGGTATCACCCGCGCTCTGATGGAGTACGACGAATCCCTGCGTTCTGAACTGCGTAAAGCTGGCTTCGTTACTCGTGACGCGCGTCAGGTTGAACGTAAGAAAGTGGGTCTGCGTAAAGCACGTCGTCGTCCACAGTTCTCCAAACGTTAATCCATTCTGCTTACGCAGAACGATTGGCGAAAAACCCGCTTCGGCGGGTTTTTTTATGGATAATGCGCAGGTTATCCACAGTAACATTTCATATATCTTCTCTTTTTCCTCATTTCCGGAATCCCCTCACCACAAAGCCATCAAAATCTGGTAAACTATCATCCAATTTTCTGCCCAAATATCGGTGAATACTCGATTTTTGTTCGATTCTTGAACAATGTGTCTTCTCTGGGATGGGCGATACATCATCTGGCTGGCCCCGTTGGGCTGGTAGCAGTAAAAATTCTGAATATACCTGGAGGTTTTCATGGCTGTCGCTGCCAACAAACGTTCGGTAATGACGCTGTTTTCTGGTCCTACTGACATTTATAGCCATCAGGTTCGTATCGTGCTGGCCGAGAAGGGTGTCAGTTTTGAGATCGAGCATGTGGAAAAGGATAACCCGCCTCAGGATCTGATCGATCTCAACCCGAGCCAAAGCGTACCGACGCTGGTGGATCGCGAGCTGACCCTGTGGGAATCCCGTATCATTATGGAATACCTGGATGAGCGTTTCCCGCATCCGCCGCTGATGCCTGTTTATCCTGTTGCGCGTGGTGAAAGCCGCCTGTACATGCAGCGTATCGAGAAAGACTGGTACTCGCTGATGAACGTTATTGTCAACGGTTCCTCTTCTGAAGCGGATGCTGCACGTAAACAGCTGCGTGAAGAGCTGCTGGCAATCGCGCCAGTCTTTGGTCAAAAGCCTTTCTTCCTGAGCGACGAGTTCAGCCTGGTGGATTGCTACCTGGCTCCGTTGCTGTGGCGTCTGCCAACCCTGGGCGTAGAGTTCAGCGGCCCTGGCGCGAAAGAGCTGAAAGGCTACATGACTCGCGTCTTTGAGCGCGACTCTTTCCTGGCATCCTTAACTGAACCGGAACGTGAAATGCGTCTCGGCCGAGGCTAATGACTGTGGAAATGTCACAACTTTCACCACGCCGTCCGTATCTGCTGCGCGCCTTCTATGAATGGCTGCTGGATAACCAGCTCACGCCGCACCTGGTTGTGGATGTGACGTTGCCGGGCGTGCTGGTTCCAATGGAATACGCGCGCGACGGGCAGATTGTACTGAATATTGCGCCACGCGCAGTGGGTAACCTGGAGCTGGCGAACGACGAAGTGCGCTTTAATGCGCGCTTCGGCGGCGTGCCGCGTCAGGTTTCCGTGCCGCTGGCAGCTGTGCTGGCTATCTACGCCCGTGAAAACGGTGCGGGCACCATGTTTGAGCCGGAAGCGGCTTATGATGAAGAGGTTGCCAGCCTGAATGATGATGAGGCATCCGATGAACGCGAAAGCGACACGGTAATGTCTGTCATCGATGGCGATAAACCCGATCATAATGACGACACCGATCCGGATGACGAGCCACCACCACGCGGTGGTCGTCCCGCACTGCGCGTTGTGAAATAAACAAACAGGCCCGACGGGCCTGTTTTGCTTTCCGTCCCTTTTCGCCCCCTCTAATTTCCTGTGTTATGATGAACTGTTTTCCTTCAATGGCACCGGACTGCAATGAAACCGACTGATCTTAAAGCTGAAAACTCTGATGAAACCATTGGCCGCAGCCTGCGCCGTCGGCCGCTGGCGCGCAAAAAACTGTCTGATATGGTGGAAGAAGAGCTGGAGCAGATGATCCGTCGGAAGGAATTTGCCCAGGGAGAGCAGTTACCCTCCGAGCGCGAACTGATGGAGTTCTTCAACGTGGGTCGCCCCTCGGTGCGCGAAGCGCTGGCGGCGCTAAAGCGTAAAGGGCTGGTGCAGATTAACAACGGTGAACGTGCCCGCGTAACCATGCCGTCTGCCGATACCATCATCAGTGAATTGTCGGGAATGGCGAAAGACTTTCTGACCCAGCCCAGCGGTATTGCCCATTTCGAGCAGCTTCGCCTGTTCTTTGAATCCAGCCTTGTTCGTTATGCCGCAGAATATGCCACTGACGATCAGATTGCGCAGCTCACAAAAGCCCTGGAGATCAACAGCCAGTCCCTGGATGACAACACGCTATTTATTCGTTCCGATGTCGATTTTCACCGCGTGCTGGCGGAGATCCCCGGCAATCCGATCTTCAATGCGATCCACGTTGCGCTGCTTGACTGGTTAATTGCGGCGCGTCCTAAAGTGCCGGACGCAGAGCTTTATCAGCATAATGAAGTCAGCTATCGCCAGCATATCGCAATTGTGGATGCGATCCGCCGCCGCGATCCCGATGAAGCGGATCGGGCGTTGCAAACTCACCTTAACAGCGTCTCCGCCACCTGGCACGCTTTCGGCCAGCATTCAAAAGCCAAAAAATAACGATCCTTTAGTGAAGCAGATCGCAATATAAGCGTTCTGTATTCCACTGCTGCTTAATTGATCTGGTATAACAGGTATAAAGGTATGTCGTTATAACAAACACACGATCGATTGAGGTAACTATGGCAACGCAATTACGCGGCGTAATGGCCGCACTCCTGACCCCGTTTAACTCTGAGCAGATGCTGGATAAAGAAAGCCTGCGCCGTCTGGTGCAGTTCAATATTGAACAAGGTATCGATGGGCTGTACGTCGGCGGTTCAACGGGAGAGGCCTTTGTACAGAGCCTTTCGGAACGAGAGCAGGTGATGGAGATTGTGGCAGAAGAGGCGAAAGGGAAAATCACGCTCATCGCCCATGTTGGCTGCGTCAGCACGGCGGAAAGCCAGCAGTTAGCCATGGCCGCCGCCCGCGTCGGTTTTGACGCTGTATCCGCCGTCACACCGTTTTACTATCCCTTTAGCTTTGAAGAACATTGTGACCACTACCGTGCAATTATTGACTCCGCTGACGGTTTACCGATGGTGGTTTACAACATCCCGGCGCTGAGCGGCGTTAAGTTAACGCTGGATCAGATCAACACGCTGGTGACGCTGCCTGGCGTCGGCGCGCTGAAGCAAACCTCCGGCGATCTCTTCCAGATGGAGCAGATCCGTCGCGCGCACCCGGATCTGGTGCTCTACAACGGTTATGACGAGATCTTCGCCTCCGGCCTGCTGGCCGGCGCGGACGGGGGGATCGGCAGCACCTACAACATTATGGGCTGGCGTTACCAGGCGATCGCTAAAGCGGTTCGTGAAGGGGATAACGCCACCGCACAGCGCCTGCAAAGCGAATGCAACAAGGTGATCGATCTGCTTATTAAAGCCGGGGTGTTCCGTGGTCTGAAAACGGTTCTGCACTATATGGACGTGGTATCCGTGCCGCTGTGCCGTAAGCCGTTTGCCCCTGTGGATGAAAAATTCGTGCCTGAGCTGAAAGCGCTGGCGGAGCAGCTAATGGCGGAAAAACGCTAACGCATAGCCGGGGGCGCTTCGCCTTATCCGGCCTACAAAAACATGCTACGTAGGCCGGATAAGGCGCAGCCGCCATCCGGCAAAACGACAGAGAAATCGTCGGGAGAGTGAAATGAGTAAGTCTACCCAAAGCATCCCGTGGTACCGCCATCTTACCCGTCCTCAGTGGCGCGCCTTCTCCGCCGCCTGGCTGGGATATCTGCTTGATGGCTTCGATTTTGTATTGATAGCCTTAGTCCTGACAGAAATAAAAAGCGAGTTTGCCCTGACAACAGTGGAAGCGGCGAGCCTGATTTCGGCGGCCTTTATATCGCGCTGGTTCGGCGGCCTGCTGCTGGGCGCCATGGGCGACCGCTATGGCCGCAAGCTGGCGATGATCACCAGCATCGTGCTCTTTTCCTGCGGTACGCTGGCCTGCGGTTTTGCGCCGGGTTACGTCACCCTGTTTATCGCCCGCATGGTGATAGGCATGGGGATGGCGGGGGAATATGGCTCCAGCGCAACCTATGTGATTGAAAGCTGGCCAAAGCACCTGCGCAACAAGGCGAGTGGTTTTCTGATTTCCGGTTTCTCCGTCGGCGCCGTGGTTGCGGCCCAGGTCTACAGCCTTGTCGTGCCCGTCTGGGGCTGGCGGGCGCTGTTCTTTATCGGCATTCTGCCCATCGTCTTTGCCCTGTGGCTGCGGAAAAATATTCCGGAAGCTGAGGACTGGAAAGCGAAGCACGAAGGCAAAGCCCCGGTGCGCACCATGGTTGATATTCTGTATCGCGGCAAATACCGCGTCATCAATATGGCGATGACACTGTTTGCCGGTACGGCGCTGTGGTTCTGTTTTGCAGGCGAACTCAACAACGCGGGGCTGGTCGTTATTCTCGGCCTGCTGTGCGCCATCGTCTTTATCAGCTTTATGGTGCAAAGCAGCGGCAAACGCTGGCCGACGGGCGTCACGTTGATGGTTGTCGTGCTCTTCGCCTTTCTCTACTCCTGGCCGATTCAGGCGCTATTACCCACTTATCTGAAAACCGACCTGGCCTATGATCCGTCAACGGTGGCGAAGGTGCTGTTCTTTAGCGGCTTCGGCGCGGCGGTAGGCTGCTGCGTGGGTGGTTTTCTCGGTGACTGGCTTGGCACCCGCAAGGCCTATGTCTGTAGCCTGTTGGCCTCACAGCTCCTGATTGTTCCCGTCTTTGCGATTGGCGGCGCCAATGTCTGGGTGTTGGGCTTGTTACTCTTTTTCCAGCAGATGCTGGGGCAGGGGATCTCCGGGATCTTACCCAAACTCATCGGCGGCTATTTCGATACCGACCAGCGTGCGGCGGGTCTGGGTTTTACCTACAACGTTGGCGCGTTGGGCGGCGCGATTGCCCCGGTGATTGGCGCGCTGCTGTCGCAGGATATGGCGCTGGGCACGGCCCTGGGGTCGCTCTCCTTTGGCCTGACGTTTGTGGTGATCTTGCTTATTGGTCTGGATATGCCCTCCCGCGTTCAGCGCTGGATCAGGCCAGAAGCCCTGCGTACGCATGATGCTATTGACGGTAAACCGCTGAGTGGCGCACTCCCTTTTGGTGCCAGTAAAAGCGGTCTGATCAAACACAAAGGATAAGCTGATGTCATTGCTAAACCAGAAGACAGCAGCGCGAGGCGGTGAAATGACAACCCTGGCTATTGATATTGGCGGCACCAAACTCGCGGCTGCGTGCGTGGAGGGGCAGACCATTACTGCCCGTCGCGAGTGTCAGACGCCTGCCAGCCAGACGCCGGAGGCGTTGCAGGCTGCGCTACAAACGCTGATTGCACCCTTTACGGCGCAGGCAACGCGGGTCGCGGTGGCATCAACCGGGATCATTCACAACGGTATTTTGACCTCCATTAATCCGTCTAATCTGGGCGGGCTGGCGGAATTTCCACTGGTGGAATTTCTCTCGGGAATAACCGATCTGCCGGTGATGGCGATCAACGACGCGCAGGCCGCCGCCTGGGCTGAGTTCTGCGCCTTGCCGGATGATGACGATATGGTCTTTCTGACCGTCTCAACCGGTGTCGGTGGTGGCGTGGTCCTCAATCGAACACTGCAAACGGGCAGCGGCGGTCTGGCTGGACATCTGGGTCACACGCTGGCCGATCCCGCCGGTCCGCGTTGTGGCTGCGGGCGAAGAGGGTGCGTTGAGGCTATCGCCTCGGGGCGCGGCATCGCTGCTCAGGCAGAAGGCGTATTGTCCGGGCTGGATTCGAAAGCGATATTCAGCCTTGCAGCGCAAGGTAATCCACAGGCACAGGCGCTGATTGCGCGTTCAGCGCAGACGCTGGCGCGTCTTATTGCCGATGTCAAAGCCGTGACTGATTGCCAGATTGTAGTTATTGGAGGCAGCGTGGGGCTGGCAGAGGGGTATCTGGGGCTCGTGGAGGCGTATCTGTCGCGGGAGCCCGCCGTCTATCAGGCCGCACTTCGGCCTGCACACTATCGCCACGATGCCGGGCTGTTAGGTGCGGCGTTGTTAGCACATGGAGACGCGTTATGATGCTGGGAGAGTTGCAGTCGCTGGCGACATCTGGCCTGACCGGGGTTCTGATCAATGCCCTCACGCTGGCCGTGGCGGCACGGCCAGAAGAGAAACGCCCTGGTCATTATGAACTCCAGGGCACGGATATCTTTATGAACGTGATGCAGTTTGCCACGCAAGAGCCGAAGCAGAAAAAGGCGGAACTGCACGCACAGTATATTGATATTCAGCTTCTGCTCGCTGGAGAAGAACGCATCTTTTTTGGGGTTATGGGGTCCGCGCGGGCGTGTGAAGAAATGCATAGCGCAGAAGATTATCAGCTTTGCCGCCACATCAATGATGAACAATCCATTGTATTAAAGCCTGGTATGTTCGTGGTCTTTATGCCGGGTGAGCCGCATAAGCCGGGATGTCTTGTTGAATCGGAGGGGGAAATTAAAAAAGCCGTGGTAAAAGTCCGGGCCAGCCTGTTAACCGCATAAAAAAGCCGGATGGGATGTCCATCCGGCTTGTCTCTTACACTTCCAGGAAGTTCATGATCCCGTCAGCCGCTTTACGGCCTTCGGCAATCGCCGTGACCACCAGGTCAGAGCCGCGAACGATGTCGCCACCGGCGAAGATTTTCGGGTTGCTGGTCTGGAACGCGTTGTCGCTGCCTTCTGGCGCAATGATGCGGCCCTGAGAGTCCAGCTCTACGCTGTGCTTCGCCAGCCACTCCATGCTGTGAGGACGGAAACCAAACGCCATCACCACGGCGTCAGCCGGGATCACGTGTTCAGAACCGGCCACGATCTCCGCGCGACGACGACCTTTCGCATCTGGCGCACCCATCTCCGTGCGCGCCATCTTCACGCCGCTCACTTTACCGTTGGCATTCACTTCAATACCCAGAGGCTGGATGTTGAACTGGAACTCGACGCCCTCTTCACGCGCGTTTTTCACTTCGCGTTTAGAACCCGGCATGTTCTCTTCGTCACGACGGTAGGCACAGATGACATGCGCCGCATTCTGACGAATGGAGGTACGCACGCAGTCCATCGCGGTATCACCGCCGCCCAGCACCACCACGCGTTTGCCTTCCATACTGACGAACGGCTCATCGGCGGTCTCGCCGTAGCCCATTAGCTGTTTGGTATTCGCAATCAGGAACGGCAGCGCGTCGTACACGCCTGGCGCATCTTCGTTCTCCAGACCACCGCGCATGGACTGATAGGTTCCCACGCCCAGGAACACGGCGTCGTAATCCTTCAGCAGGTCGTCGAGCTGTACGTCGCGGCCCACTTCGGTGTTGAGTTTGAACTCAATGCCCATGCCGGTGAAGATTTCGCGGCGGCGGGTCATCACCTCTTTCTCCAGCTTGAAGGCCGGGATACCGAAGGTCAGCAGGCCGCCAATCTCCGGGTGGCGATCAAAGACCACCGCCTTCACGCCGTTACGGGTCAGCACGTCCGCACAGGCCAGGCCTGCCGGGCCCGCGCCGATAATCGCCACGCGCTTGTCGGTTTGACGCACACCGGTCATATCCGGGCGCCAGCCCATCTCGAACGCTTTATCGTTGATATAGCGTTCGATGTTGCCGATGGTTACCGCGCCAAACTCGTCGTTCAGCGTACAGGAGCCTTCACACAGACGATCCTGAGGGCACACGCGGCCGCACACTTCCGGCAGGGTGTTGGTCTGATGAGACAGCTCGGCGGCTTCAAAAATACGCCCTTCGTTGGCCAGCTTCAGCCAGTTCGGGATGTAGTTATGGACCGGACACTTCCATTCGCAGTAAGGGTTACCGCAGGACAGGCAGCGGTCTGCCTGTGCTTTGGCCTGGCCTTCTGAAAACGGCTCATAGATTTCAACAAATTCAATTTTACGGATCTTCAGCGGTTTCTTTGGCGGATCAACACGCTGAAGGTCGATAAACTGGTAAACGTTCTGGCTCATCTGAATTCCTTACTGCGCCTGCACGCGCAGCTCTGCTGCGCTACGACTACGGTGACCCAACAGGGCTTTAACATCGCTGGACTTCGGCTTAACCAGCGCGAATTTCGCAGAGAACGCCGGCCAGTTGGCCAGGATCTCTTCGCCGCGCGAAGAACCGGTATGCTGCACGTGTTCGGTAATTAAACCGCGCAGGTGTTCTTCGTGGATGGCCAGCGTATCAACGTCCAGCACTTCCACCAGCTCCGGGTTCACGCGTTTGCGGAACTCACCGTCTTCATCCAGGACGTAGGCAAAACCGCCCGTCATGCCCGCGCCAAAGTTCACGCCGGTTTTACCCAGGACGCACACAATTCCGCCCGTCATGTATTCACAGCCGTTATCGCCGATGCCTTCCACCACGGTGATGGCGCCGGAGTTACGCACCGCAAAACGTTCGCCCGCACGGCCCGCGGCAAACAGACGACCGCCGGTTGCGCCGTACAGACAGGTATTGCCGATGATGCTCGCTTCATGGCTGCGGAAGGCTGAACCAACCGGAGGACGCACCGCCAGCAGACCGCCCGCCATGCCTTTTCCGACGTAGTCGTTGGCATCGCCGGTCAGGTATAACTCAACTCCGCCTGCGTTCCACACGCCGAAGCTCTGACCCGCGGTACCGCTGAAGTGCGCGGTAATCGGATCCGACGCCAGACCCTGGTCACCGTGCGTTTGTGCGATGTAACCGGAGAGGGACGCACCCACGGAACGGTCGGTGTTGCGGATATCAAACCAGAACGTTTTGCTCTGCTTCTCATCCACATACGGCTTCGCCTGTTGCAGCAGCTGTGCGTTCAGCACGCCGTTGTCGAACGGCGGGTTGTTCTCGGTACAGTAAACCGCTTTGCCAGGATGCGGCTGAGCGGTTTCCAGCAGCTTAGACAGCTCCAGCTTCTGCTGCTTGGCCGTGAAGCCCTCAAGCTCTTTCAGCAGGTCGGTACGGCCAATCAGATCCACCAGACGCTTCACGCCCAGCTGCGCCATCAGCTCGCGGGTTTCACGGGCGATGAAGTCAAAGTAGTTAGTCACTTTGAACGGCAGGCCGTGATAGTGGTTCTTACGCAGCTTTTCGTCCTGGGTAGCAACGCCCGTTGCACAGTTGTTCAGGTGGCAAATACGCAGGTATTTACAGCCGAGCGCAACCATTGGGCCGGTACCAAAGCCGAAGCTTTCCGCTCCCAGAATCGCCGCTTTGATGATGTCGAGGCCGGTTTTCAGCCCACCGTCCACCTGCAAACGGATCTTGTGACGCAGGCCGTTAGCGACCAGCGCCTGCTGGGTTTCCACCAGGCCGAGCTCCCACGGACAGCCCGCATATTTCACGGAGGAGAGCGGGCTTGCGCCGGTGCCGCCGTCGTAACCGGCGATGGTGATCAGATCCGCATAGGCTTTCGCCACGCCGGTGGCAATGGTGCCAACGCCCGGTTCGGAAACCAGCTTCACGGAGATCATCGCTTTCGGGTTGACCTGTTTCAGGTCGAAAATCAGCTGTGCCAGGTCCTCGATAGAGTAGATATCGTGGTGCGGCGGCGGGGAGATCAGCGTCACGCCCGGTACCGAGTAGCGCAGTTTGGCGATGTACGGGGTAACTTTATCACCCGGCAGTTGACCGCCTTCACCCGGTTTTGCCCCCTGAGCGACCTTAATCTGGATCACGTCGGCGTTAACCAGGTACGCAGGCGTTACGCCAAAGCGACCGGACGCCACCTGCTTGATACGGGACACTTTGTTGGTGCCGTAGCGGGCCGGATCTTCACCGCCTTCGCCGGAGTTGGAGTTGCCGCCGATGCTGTTCATGGCTTCCGCCAGCGCTTCGTGGGCTTCCGGGCTCAGCGCGCCGATGGACATCGCCGCAGTATCGAAGCGTTTGAACAGCTCAGACGCGGGTTCAACCTCGGCAATGCTGACCGCTTCCTCACCCGGATTGAGGGCAATGAGATCGCGCAGCGTCGCCGCGGGACGGTTGTTCACCAGCTCAGCATACTGCTGATAATCGCTGTACTCGCCGCTCTGCACCGCCTGTTGCAGCGTGCGCACTACGTCCGGGTTATAAGCGTGATACTCACCCCCGTGGACATATTTCAGCAGGCCGCCCTGTTCCAGCGGCTTACGTGCCAGCCAGGCGCGTTTCGACAGGTTAACCAGATCCTGCTGGAAGTCAGCAAAACCAGCGCCACCGATACGGCTGACCACGCCCTGGAAGCAGAGGTTGGCGACCTCGTTATGCAGGCCGACCGCTTCAAACAGCTTCGAGCAGCGGTAAGAGGCGATGGTCGAGATGCCCATTTTGGACATGATCTTGTACAGACCTTTGTTGATGCCGTTACGGTAGTTCAGCATCACAGCACGGTAGTCTTTATCGATCGCGCGGGTATCTACCAGGCGTGCCAGCGTTTCGTAGGCCAGGTACGGATAAATCGCCGTGGCGCCAAAGCCTAACAGCACCGCAAAGTGGTGCGGGTCGCGCGCGCTCGCGGTTTCAACGATGATGTTGGCATCACAGCGTAGGCTCTTGTCCACCAGACGCGTCTGGATAGCCCCCACCGCCATGGGTGCAGGCACCGGCAGACGGTTTTTCGCGATGTTGCGGTCAGACAGCACCAGCAGAACGGTGCCGTTACGTACCATCTGCTCGGCTTTGTCGCACAGCGCGTTCACCGTCTCTTCGAGGCTCGTTTCGGTCACGTCGAAGGTGATATCGAGCGTGTCGGCGCGATAGTGCTCCTCGGTCATGGTGGTGAGCTGTTTGAAATCGGAGTACAACAGGATCGGTGATTTAAAGGTCAGACGGTGCGCCTGGCCTTCGGCTTCACAAAATACGTTCATCTCACGGCCGATGCTGGTGGCCAGCGACATGACGTGGGCTTCGCGCAGCGGGTCTATTGGCGGGTTAGTGACCTGCGCAAACTGCTGACGGAAATAGTCGTAAATAATGCGTGGCTGGCTGGAAAGCACGGCAAACGGGGTATCGTCACCCATTGAGCCGACCGCTTCCTGGCCGTTTTCGCCGAGCACGCGAATAACCGAGTCCAGTTCTTCCGCGCTGTAGTTAAACTGCTTCTGGAAGCTCGCGAGGGTGTCATCGTCCAGCTCGCGGCTGCCCACTTCTTCGTCCGACAGATCTTCAAACGGCACCAGACGACGCACGTTTTTCTCCATCCACTCTTTGTACGGATGGCGGCTCTTCAGATCGTTGTCGGTTTCGGCGGAATGCAGAATACGCCCACCGCGGGTGTCGATCACCATCAGCTCGCCCGGACCGACGCGGCCTTTTTCGACCACTTCGTCAGGCTGGTAATCCCAGATCCCGACTTCAGAGGCGCAGGTGATGAGCTTGTCTTTAGTAATAACGTAGCGCGCCGGACGCAGACCGTTACGGTCCAGGTTACAGGCGGCAAAACGACCGTCGGACATCACGATGCCCGCCGGGCCGTCCCACGGCTCCATGTGCATGGAGTTAAAGTCGAAGAACGCGCGCAGCTCAGGGTCCATATCCGGGTTGTTCTGCCAGGCCGGTGGCACGAGCAGACGCATGGCGCGCACGATATCCATCCCGCCCGCCAGCAGCAGCTCCAGCATGTTATCCATGGAGCTGGAGTCCGAGCCGGTTTCGTTGACGAACGGTGCGGCATCGTGCAGGTCCGGGATCAGCGGGGTCTGGAACTTATAGGTACGGGCGCGGGCCCACTGGCGGTTGCCGGTAATGGTGTTGATCTCACCGTTGTGCGCCAGGTAGCGGAACGGCTGAGCCAGCGGCCAGCGTGGAACGGTGTTGGTGGAGAAGCGCTGGTGGAACAGGCAAATGGCCGATTCCAGACGCAGATCCGCCAGGTCCAGATAGAAGCGCGGCAGGTCAGCCGGCATACACAGACCTTTATAGATGTTCACCAGGTTAGAGAGGCTACAGACGTAGAACTCTTTATCGTCCTGGAGACGTTTTTCAATGCGGCGGCGTGCGATAAACAGACGGCGTTCCATATCACGCGGACGCCAGCCCGCAGGCGCGTTGACGAAAATCTGTTCAATACGAGGCAGCGAGGAGAGGGCGATTTCACCGAGCACCCCTTCGTTGGTTGGCACATCGCGCCAGCCGACAATCGACAGGGTTTCACGCTGAAGTTCTTCTTCAACGATGCGGCGTGACGCGGCAGCTTTTTCTGGATCCTGATTCAGGAACAGCATACCGACAGCGTAGTTTTTGGCTAAACGCCAGCCGCGCTCTTCCGCCACGATGCGGAAGAAACGATCCGGTTTTTGCAGCAGCAGGCCGCAACCGTCGCCGGTTTTACCATCGGCAAGGATGGCGCCACGGTGCTGCATACGGGCCAGTGCGTGAATAGCAGTACGCACTACCTTGTGGCTAGGTTCGCCTTCTATGTGGGCGATCAGGCCGAAACCACAGTTATCCTTCTCAAGGGATTTATCGTACAACATATCAGTGAACCTCCCCAGGCTCGTCGGGCTTCCCACTGAACTTTACCGTGGCGCACAGGCGCAGAAAGAGCATGGCGACGGGGTTAGCGTTTCATACGCGGACCTCGCATTCGCCCTCTTTTTCATCCTTTTGCGCAGGTAAACAAGTTTGAGGACTTGCTTCAGAGGGAATCTCAATTACTGCATAAATATGATGAGCAGGCCGCTCATCCAGAAAGCTTCCAGCGGATTTCCAACTTATCGGGAATTGGTACACAGGTCAAATGGCAATCTTATTTATACAAAAATGTGCTAAAGAGTGCTTATCTAGTTGTTTTTATTGTGTATTTAACTATTTTTACAACCGCTTAAAGCACCGGGCAGGTGCAGGGGAGTGTGATCTGACTCACTATACGAAAGCGGTGTTATCGATGCAGCGTGCTGAAATGCAGATTTATAGCAGAATATTAATCTGGTGTTGCATTCAATGCCGCATAAAATCACTGTTTTTCAGTCATGGCGCTATAAATGAAAAAAACCATCAGAACATAAGGAAAAGTAATTACGTTCAGGGTGAATGAAATGTCGGTAATCGTGATTATTTATTCAAATAGATAAAAGCCGTCCAGGGCGATTGATCCAGGTCATCGCCGACAGAGGCTAAAAATGGCAGGCTTGTCCCCTTTCTTCGGGACGGTCTATCAGATTATGCAGTTACAGAAATTAGTCAATATGTTTGGTGGGGATCTTTTGCAGCGCTACGGACAAAAGGTTCATAAACTGACGCTGCACGGCGGCTTTAGCTGCCCGAACCGCGATGGCACCATCGGGCGTGGTGGCTGCACCTTCTGTAACGTGGCCTCGTTTGCTGACGAGGCCCAGCAGCATAAATCTATCGCTGAACAGCTCGCCCATCAGGCGAGTCTGGTGAACCGCGCGAAGCAGTATCTGGCCTATTTCCAGGCCTATACCAGCACGTGGGCGGAGGTGCAGGTGCTGCGCTCGATGTATCAGCAGGCGGTTGCTCAAGCGAACATTGTCGGGCTGTGCGTGGGGACGCGTCCGGACTGCGTGCCGGACGCCGTGCTGGATTTACTTAGCGAGTACAAAGAGAAGGGCTACGAGATCTGGCTGGAGCTGGGCTTGCAGACCGCGCATGACAAAACCCTGCACCGTATCAATCGCGGGCATGATTTCGCCTGCTATCAGCGCACCACGCGTCTCGCCCGCGAGCGTGGATTAAAAGTCTGCTCGCATCTGATTGTCGGCTTGCCGGGAGAAGGGCAGCAGCACGGGCTGGAAACGCTGGAAAAAGTCGTTGAGACCGGCGTGGATGGCATTAAGCTGCATCCGCTGCATATTGTGAAGGGCAGCATAATGGCGAAAGCCTGGGAAGCGGGGCGGTTATGTGGTATCGAACTCGACGACTATACGGTGACTGCGGGGGAAATGATTCGCCATACGCCGCCGGAGATTGTTTACCACCGCATCTCGGCAAGCGCCCGCCGTCCAACGCTTCTGGCACCGCTATGGTGTGAGAACCGCTGGACGGGGATGCTGGAAATCAACCGCTATCTACAGGAGAACGGCGTACAGGGGTCGGCGCTTGGCCGCCCGTGGGTTCCCCCGCTACCGGCGACGGCCGCCTAGCAGACTTCCCAGCATGCCGCGTACTATCTGGTTGGTAATCTGACGCGTCGCGCTTTTTGCCATGGTCTGAACCACGCCATCGCGTTTGCCGCCGCGTGGCCCGGTGCTGCCGAACAGAATATCTTTCAGCCCGCCGAGAATGCCGTCGTCCACGGCAACAGATTGCCCTTTTGCGGCAGGCGCATCCTGCGATTCGGCAGTCGCCTGCACCCCTTTTTGCAGCATCTCGAACGCCGATTCGCGATCCACCTCGTCTTCATACTTTCCGTACACCGGGGAGTGGTTAATCAGGCCGTTGCGTTCATCGTCCGTTACCGGACCCATGCGCGAGCAGGGCGCAATCACCATCGCGCGCTCGACAACTGTCGGCCTGCCTTTTGCATCGAGGAACGAAATCAGCGCTTCACCGGTGCCCAGCGCCTGAATGGCGGTTTCGGTATCAAAGGCCGGATTGACACGCATGGTTTGCGCCGCGGCTTTCACCGCTTTCTGATCTTTCGGCGTAAAGGCGCGCAGGGCGTGCTGCACGCGGTTACCCAACTGCCCCAGTACGTTGTCCGGAATATCCGACGGGTTTTGCGACACAAACCAGACCCCGACGCCTTTGGAGCGGATCAGGCGGATAACCTGTTCAATTTTATCCAGCAGCACCTGCGGCGCGTCGTTAAACAACAGGTGCGCTTCGTCAAAGAAGAACACCAGTTTGGGTTTTTCCAGATCGCCTGCTTCCGGCAGTTGTTCGTACAGTTCAGAGAGCATCCACAGCAGGCTGGCGGCGTAAAGCTTCGGCATCTGGTAGAGCTTCTCTGCGCTCAGAATGTTGATGATGCCTTTGCCGCTGCTGTCGGTACGCATCCAGTCTTTGATATCCAGCATTGGCTCGCCGAAGAAGTGTTCGGCGCCCTGTTGCTCCAGCGTCAGGAGCCCGCGCTGAATGGCGCCCACTGAGGCGCTGCTAATATTGCCGTACTGGTTCTGGAAGGATTTGGCGTTATCGCCAATGTACTGGGTGATGGCGCGCAGATCTTTGAAGTCGAGCAGCAGTAGCCCCTGATCGTCGGCGATACGGAAGATAATGTTCAGTACCCCGGACTGCACGTCGTTGAGGTTAAGCAGACGAGCCAGCAGCAGCGGGCCGAGGTCGGAGACGGTGGCACGCACCGGATGCCCTTTTTCGCCGAAGATATCCCAGACCACCACCGGATTACCGTGCGGCGTCCAGTCCGTGATACCGATATTTTTCAGGCGCTCAAGCAGTTTTTCTGACGCTGCACCTTCCTGAGCCACCCCAGTTAAATCGCCCTTCACGTCAGCCATAAAAACCGGCACGCCAGTCTCTGACAACGACTCAGCCAGCTTTTGCAGGGTAACGGTTTTTCCCGTCCCGGTCGCGCCGGTGATCAGGCCATGACGGTTCGCCATCGCGGGCAGTAAAAACAGCTCTTTTTCCAGCGTCCTGGCGATTAGCAATGGTGTACTCATGATGCACGTCCTCTCGTAGTCCTGGGTGGAGTATAGGCAACCTGACGGCAAAATGTCTGCGTAAATTCCTCACTTTGCGGCGCATTATCCAGTGCGGACTATGCTTTTGCATACGGTAAACAAAATTTTGGGAAACTATGTCCAGATTCTTTTTTAACGACCGCAAACAGCTTGTCAACGATGCCATTGAAGGCATACTTCTCTCCGCGCCGCACGGTAATCTCGTCAAACTGGATATCGATCCGGCCATCCGCGTGGTGGCTCGCGGCGACTGGGATAAAAGTCGCGTGGCGGTGATCTCCGGTGGCGGCTCCGGCCATGAACCGGCACATGCCGGGTTCGTCGGCAAAGGCATGCTTACCGCAGCGGTGTGTGGCGATCTGTTCGCCTCCCCAAGCGTGGATGCGGTCCTCAATGCCATTGTGGCGGTGACGGGCGACCGTGGCTGCCTGCTGATTGTGAAAAACTACACCGGCGACCGGCTTAACTTTGGCCTGGCGGCGGAAAAAGCCAAACGCTACGGCCTTAAGGTCGAGATGGTTATCGTGGCGGATGATATCGCCCTGCCGGATAACAAGCAGCCGCGTGGTATTGCGGGAACGGCGCTGGTGCATAAAATTGCGGGATATGCGGCAGAGCAGGGGAAATCGCTAAACGACGTGCGGGATATTGCGCAACAGGCCTGCGATAACCTCTGGAGCCTGGGCGTGGCGATGCAAACGTGCAACCTGCCGGGCAGCGATGATGAAGGGGGGCGCATTAAACAAGGCCATGTCGAGCTGGGTTTGGGCATTCACGGCGAGCCGGGAGCTTCCGTCGTGGATACGCAAAACAGCAAAGCCATTATCGACACGCTGGTGACGCCGTTACGCGCGCAGGCGGGGGAAGGGCGTTTTGCGGTGCTGATTAACAATCTTGGTGGCGTATCGGCGTTGGAGATGGCGCTGCTGACCAAAGAGCTGGCGCACTCGGCGCTGAAAGAGAATATTGCGTATCTGATTGGCCCGGCGCCGCTGGTGAGTGCGCTGGATATGAAAGGCTTTTCGTTAACGCTGCTAAAGCTCAACGATTTCTTCGAGAAGGCGATTCACGCCGAGGTCGAGACGCTGGGCTGGCAGAAGCCCGTGGCGTTCGCGCCCCTGCGTACCGTCCCACATAGCGCCCTTCATGATCGCGTGGAATATGCCCCGTCGGACAATACGGAGGTGAGCGAGGCCGTCGCCTCGGTAACGAAAACATTGATTCAGCTGGAAAACCGCCTTAACGCGCTGGATGCCAAAGTAGGCGATGGCGACACGGGCTCCACTTTTGCGCAAGGGGCGCGGGATATTGCGCAGCGACTTGAGGAGAACAACCTGCCCCTTAACGACGTGCCGACATTACTCCTGCTGGTAGGCGAGCGGCTGGCAACGGTGATGGGCGGATCGAGTGGGGTGTTGATGTCGATCTTCTTCACGGCGGCAGGACAAAAGCTTCACGATGGACAGCCGCTACCTGAAGCCTTGCTGAGCGGACTTGCGCAGATGAAGCAGTATGGCGGCGCGGATCTTGGCGATCGTACGCTGATCGATGCGCTGCAACCGGCGCTGGAGGCGTTACAGAAAGGCAATATTCAGGCGGCAGCGCAGGCCGCGCAGCAGGGCGCCGAAGCAACGGCAAAAATGGCGAAAGCCGGCGCGGGACGCTCGTCGTATGTGAATAAAGAGAATCTGGACGGGGTGATGGATCCGGGGGCAGTCGCGGTGGCGGAAGTTTTTAAGACCATGGTAGATGCAAAACGGTAACAACCGTTACCGTTTTTAGTGTTTGCGCCCTCTCCCTGTGAGCTGAGGGATCCCCACAAAATAATGCCTGCACAGACGGCCCCCTCTCCCTTGAGGGAGAGGGTTGGGGTGAGGGCATCAGGCCGCACATTCCCCGGCAATGTCACATCAAAAATCCGCTTTCAACACCACGCGGTAGCGGGCTTTGCCGTCGCGCACGTGCTGGATCGCTTCGTTGATTTTTGACATCGGGTACAGCTCGGTGGTGGGTGCCACTTTTGTGCGTCCGGCAAACTTCATCAGCTTGCGCAGCTCGTACGGTGTACCGGTCGCGGAGCCTGACACGCTGCGATCCCCGCCGATCAGGGTAAACGCCGGAACCGGCAGCGGCTTCATCACCGCACCCACGGTGTGGAAGTTACCGCCGTAGGCCAGCGCTTCAAAGTACGGCTGCCAGTCGAGATCGACGTTTACCGTGTTGATGATCAGGTCAAACTGGCCTGCCAGGGCGGTGAGCGCCTGAGGATCGCGGCTGTTCACCACTTTATCCGCACCCATCGCCAGCACTTCCTGCTCTTTCGCCGGGTTAGAGCTGAACGCCGTCACTTCACAGCCCATCGCATGCAGCAGTTTGATGGCAATATGCCCCAGACCGCCAATACCGATCACGCCCACGCGGCTGGTGGCAGTGATGTGATGCATCAGCAGCGGTTTAAATACGGTGATACCGCCACACAGCAGCGGACCTGCGGATTCAATATCAATGCTGTCCGGCAGCGGGATAACCCATTGCCAGTCGGCGCGCAGCTTATCGGCGAAACCGCCCTTGTTAAGGATGGTCGGCGTTGCGCCCTCAAGGCAGTTGATCTGGTTGCCGCTGATACAGGCATCGCAGTGACCGCAGCTGCGTGCCGTCCAGCCGATACCCACGCGCTGGCCCACTTTCAGCCCTTTGTCCTGCGCGGCGCTGCCGAGCGCCACGACGCGGCCAATGACTTCGTGCCCGGCAACCAGCGGATAGCTGGAAAAGCCCCATTCATTGTCGATCATCGAGAGATCCGAGTGGCAGATCCCGCAGTAATCAACCTGTACTTCGACGTCTTCCGCTTTTAGTTCGCCCGCATCGTACTCGTACAGCTCAAGTTCTGCACCCGCCTGCGGTGCGGCGTAGCTTTTTATCTTCGACATCGCGTTTCCCCTGTTTTGGTGTGAACTGTGAGTGTAGAGCATTCAGTTTACAGACGCTTAACAGAAGGCGGCAGGAACGAAACTTACAGACTTTTCAGCATCCTGACTTCGCAGTCCACGTGGCCCGTGCAGCCCAGTGGCGCATCGATATGCTCAAAGCCCAGATGCTCATACAGGCCAATGGCCTCTTTAAGGAAAGCGGTGGTTTCGAGGTAGCAACGTTTAAAGCCCTGTGAGCGTGCATGTTCCAGGGCGACCAGCGCCAGCTTTTTCGCCAGGCCTTGTCCGCGTATCGTTGGCAGGAAATACATTTTCTGAAGTTCACAGATATCCGGCTCGCTGCAAAGCAGTGGGGCAATGCCGCCGCCGCCCACGACCTGGCCGTCCTGTTCAATGACCCAGTAGGCATGACCCGGCTGGCTGTACAGCTGAAAAAGTTCGTCCAGATTGGGGTCGGCCACGGTGTAGCCTTTGTCGGCGGTCAGGCCATATTCGGCAGAAACCGTGCGGATAACGGCGGCGATAGCCGGGTTGTCCTGCTCAGTGATCCGACGCATTGTCGTCGCGACGGGGGTAATCACGCTCATAGCATTACTCATGACAAAAATTGACACACAACTGCTGTTAATAGCACCGCAGAAAGGGGAGTGCAAGCGAGGAGTTTTCAGGAAGGATACCCCTTACGCCCTGAAGCGTAAGGGGTAAAAGCATTACAGGGCTGCGATAACCGCCTGCTGCTCGATCAGTTTGGTCTTCGCATCGGCGAAGGCAACCAGACGCTCACGCTCTTTGGCGATGACCGCTTCCGGCGCGCGGGCCACAAAGCCCTCGTTCGCCAGTTTGCTTTCGATTTTGTCAATTTCCACGTCGACTTTCGCCACTTCTTTCGCCAGACGCGCCAGCTCCGCGTCTTTGTCGATCAGGCCCGCCATCGGGATCAGCAGCTCCGCGCCGTCGATGATTTTGGTCACGGAAACCGGACCTTTGTCATCGGCAGGCAGCACGGTGATGCTTTCCAGACGCGCCATGGTTTTCAGGAATGTGTTGTTCTCGGTGACGCGACGAACGGCAGCTTCGCTGCAACCGCGCAGCAGCAGCTCCAGTGGTTTACCCGGAGCGATGTTCATTTCCGCGCGGATGTTACGTACCGCAACGATCGCCTGTTTCAGCCACTCGGTATCCGCAGACGCGGCTTCATCCACTTTCGCGGCATCGAATGCCGGGAACGGCTGGAGCATGATGGTATCGGCATTAATACCGGCAATCACCTTCACGCGCTGCCAGATGGTTTCGGTAATGAATGGAATGATCGGGTGCGCAAGGCGCAGCAGACCTTCCAGAACGGTAATCAGCGTATTACGCGTGCCGCGCAGTTCCGCTTCAGAACCGCCGTTCATGACCGGCTTCGCCAGTTCCAGGTACCAGTCGCAGAACTGGTTCCAGGTGAATTCGTACAGAATGCCTGCCGCGATGTCGAAGCGGTAGCTGTCCAGCGCGTCGCGGAACGCTTTCACCGTCTGGTTAAATTCCGCCAGGATCCAGCGGTCTGCCAGAGACAGGGTCATTTCGCCGCCGTTAAAGCCGCAATCCTGATCTTCGGTGTTCATCAGCACGAAGCGGCTGGCGTTCCACAGCTTGTTACAGAAGTTACGGTAACCTTCCAGACGCTTCATATCCCAGTTGATGTCACGGCCGGTGGAGGCCAGCGCCGCCAGGGTGAAGCGCAGGGCGTCGGTACCGTGAGATTCGATCCCGTTCGGGAACTGCTTCTCGGTACGCTTGCGGATTTTCTCCGCCAGCTGCGGCTGCATCATATTGCCGGTACGTTTTTCCAGCAGCTCTTCCAGAGAGATACCGTCCACCATATCCAGCGGGTCGATAACGTTACCCTTGGATTTGGACATCTTCTGGCCTTCGTCGTCGCGGATCAGGCCGGTCATGTAAACGGTATGGAACGGAACCTGCGGCTTGCCGTCTTCGTCTTTGATGAAGTGCATGGTCATCATGATCATGCGGGCGATCCAGAAGAAGATGATGTCGAAGCCGGAGACCATCACGCTGGTTGGGTGGAACTGACGCAGCGCGTCGGTGTTTTCCGGCCAGCCGAGGGTAGAGAAGGTCCACAGCGCGGAGGAGAACCAGGTATCCAGCACGTCTTCATCCTGGCGCAGGGCAACGTCAGCGCCCAGGTTGTTTTCCTGGCGCACTTCATCTTCGCTGCGGCCAACGTAGACATTGCCTTCGTTGTCGTACCACGCCGGGATACGGTGACCCCACCACAGCTGACGGGAAATACACCAGTCCTGAATATCGCGCATCCAGGAGAAGTACATGTTTTCGTACTGCTTCGGCACGAACTGAATGCTGCCGTTCTCAACCGCTTCCACAGCCGGTTTCGCCAGCACGTCGGCACGCACGTACCACTGGTCGGTCAGCATTGGCTCGATAACTACGCCGCCACGGTCGCCGTACGGCACGGTCAGATCGTGAGGCTTAATCTCTTCCAGCAGGCCGAGCGCGTCAACGGCGGCTACGATGGCTTTACGCGCGGCAAAGCGCTCCAGCTTCTGGAACTCAGCCGGGATGTCGCTGGAATAAACGTCGGACTCGTTGCCTTTGGTGTCATACACTTCTGCGCTTTCGCGGATATCGCCGTCGAAGGTCAGAATGTTGATCATCGGAAGTTGATGACGACGACCGACTTCATAGTCGTTGAAGTCATGCGCCGGGGTGATTTTCACGCAGCCGGTGCCTTTTTCCATGTCGGCGTGTTCGTCGCCCACAATCGGAATACGGCGGTTCACCAGCGGCAGCACCACGAATTTGCCGATCAAATCTTTATAACGCGGATCTTCCGGGTTAACGGCCACGCCGGTATCGCCCAGCAGGGTTTCCGGACGGGTGGTCGCCACCACCAGATAATCTTTGCCGTCTGCGGTTTTTGCACCGTCTGCCAGCGGATAGCGGATGTGCCACATGGAGCCTTTAGACTCGCGGTTTTCCACTTCCAGGTCAGAGATGGCGGTACGCAGTTTCGGGTCCCAGTTGACCAGGCGTTTGCCGCGGTAAATCAGGTCTTCTTTGTACAGACGGACGAAGACTTCTTTCACGGCGTTGGACAGGCCTTCGTCCATGGTGAAGCGCTCGCGCTCCCAGTCCACGGAGTTGCCGAGGCGGCGCATCTGACGGGTAATGGTGCCGCCGGATTCTGCCTTCCACTGCCAGATTTTGTCGATGAACGCGTCGCGACCGTAGTCGTGGCGGGTTTTACCCTCTTCAGCGGCAATTTTACGCTCAACCACCATCTGGGTCGCGATACCCGCGTGGTCAGTCCCCGCCTGCCACAGGGTGTTTTTACCCTGCATGCGCTGGTAGCGGATCATGGTATCCATGATGGTCTGCTGGAAAGCATGCCCCATATGCAAACTGCCGGTGACGTTCGGCGGCGGGATCATGATGCAGAAGGACTCTTTGCTTTCGTCGCCGTTAGGCTTGAAATAGCCCTGCTGTTCCCAGTGCTCGTAAAGCGGCTGTTCGATATCGCGTGGGTTATATGTCTTTTCCATTATTTCCAGGTTGCCGTATTCAGGTTAAAACCGGCCAGGCGGTACGCTTTGTAGCGTTCGCGCGCCAGTTGTTTCAAAGATTCTTCGTAAGGGACAAAGTCTACCACTTCTGTGAAAGCGGTGGCAAAATCTGCAAAGTCTGTCCGCAGGCTAATGAGAATATCGCGCGCGCTACTGTTGCGTTTTTGCGGCCAGGCAATCTCCACCGGTGCCCCGCCGCGTGGACCTTCGCCCGACAGGTTATGCGGAACAAAACTCTCCGGCGGGCGCGCCCATAGCGCTTCATCCAGGCGAATTGCTTGCTGCTCATCTTCACAGGCAATCAGGACGCGTTTACCTGCGCGCCAACGTTCTGCGGCAATTTCACACACCAGTTGTTCAACGGCGCTGAGGCCATCCTGATGGGTGTCATTGTCCAGAAGGTAGAACGTTGCATTCTTCATATATGGGGTTTCTTGTCGTGGATTTAAATGCAAAGCCGGGTAAGCGTAGCGCCACCCGGCGTTTATCATTACTCGTCGCCGTTAAAACCCGCACGATTGAGCAGGAACTGCGACAGCAGCGCCACCGGACGTCCGGTCGCGCCTTTGGCTTTACCGGAGCGCCATGCGGTCCCCGCGATGTCCAGGTGCGCCCAGTTGTACTTGCGGGTAAAGCGCGCCAGGAAGCAGCCCGCGGTAATCGCCCCGCCAGGACGACCGCCGATGTTTGCCATGTCTGCGAAGTTAGACTCCAGTTGTTCCTGGAACTCGTCCCCCAGCGGCAGACGCCACGCGCGGTCGCCGGCCTGTTCGGACGCGCCGATCAGTTCATGCGCCAGCGGGTTGTGGTTCGACATCAGGCCGGTGATGTGATGCCCCAGCGCAATCACGCAGGCGCCGGTCAGTGTAGCCACGTCAATCACCGCTTCAGGTTCGAAACGCTCAACGTAGGTCAGCACGTCGCACAGTACCAGACGACCTTCGGCGTCGGTGTTCAGCACCTCAACGGTCTGGCCGGACATGGTGGTCAGCACATCACCAGGACGATAAGCGCGGCCGCCAGGCATGTTTTCGCAGCCCGCCAGCACGCCGATCACGTTGATGGGCAACTGAAGTTCCGCGACCATGCGCATAACGCCGTAAACCGCCGCCGCGCCGCACATGTCGTACTTCATCTCATCCATGCCTTCTGAAGGCTTGATGGAGATACCGCCTGAGTCGAAGGTCAGCCCTTTACCGACGAGCACGATCGGACGCGCATCTTCAGACGGATTGCCCTTGTACTCAATGACTGACATCAGGGATTCGTTCTGGGAGCCGTTACCGACCGCCAGATAAGAGTGCATCCCCAGCTCTTTCATCTGCTGTTCGCCGATAACGCGGGTGATAACGTTCTTGCTGTAGGCGTCAGCCAGCTGGCGCGCCTGAGACGCCAGGTACGCGGCGTTACAGATGTTTGGCGGCATATTGCCAAGATCTTTTGCCGCTTTGATACCGGCGGCAATGGCCAGACCGTGCTGAATGGCGCGCTCGCCGCTGGTCAGCTCGCGACGGGTTGGCACGTTAAAGACCATTTTACGCAGCGGGCGACGCGGCTCGCTTTTGGTGGTCTTCAGCTGATCAAAGCTGTAGAGGCTCTCTTTTGCGGTTTCGACGGCCTGGCGCACCTTCCAGTACGTGTTGCGGCCCTTAACGTGCAGCTCCGTCAGGAAGCAGACGGCTTCCATCGAACCAGTATCATTCAGTGTATTAATGGTTTTCTGAATAACCTGCTTGTACTGGCGCTCATCAAGCTCACGTTCTTTACCACAGCCAATCAGCAGAATACGCTCGGACAGGACGTTCGGAACATGGTGCAGCAACAAGGTCTGCCCTGGTTTGCCTTCCAGTTCGCCACGGCGCAGCAGGGCGCTGATATAGCCGTCGCTGATTTTATCGAGTTGCTCGGCGATCGGGGAGAGTCGGCGTGGTTCAAAGACGCCCACAACGATGCAGGCACTCCGCTGTTTCTCCGGGCTACCGCTTTTTACACTGAACTCCATGCACTACGCTCCTGAATCTTAAAGACAACGGCGGCGGCTACGGATAGAATTGAAACCTTTCGTAACTCATGTCCGCCGTTGTGGTGACTTCGTGTTAATCTTACGTTACTACGGTTTCGACACGTCAATAAATGTCATGAAGCGCGAATCCGCCGGGTTTTTTAATCTTAGCGATGATTTCGACGACTCAAGAGAATAAATGACGTTTAAGCCATGAAACAAGCTAAATTCCTGCATAAGACGAGTTTTAACGGGCGTATTTAAAGTGATAATCATAAGATATCTGGTTCGGGAGACGCTGAAGAGCCAACTGGCGATCCTCTTTATCCTCCTTCTGATCTTTTTCTGTCAGAAGCTGGTCAGGATCCTCGGCGCGGCGGTTGATGGCGAAATCCCAACGAATCTGGTGCTTTCCCTGCTCGGGCTTGGCGTGCCGGAAATGGCGCAGCTTATCCTGCCGTTAAGCCTGTTCCTTGGTCTGCTGATGACCCTGGGTAAGCTCTATACCGAAAGTGAAATCACCGTGATGCATGCCTGCGGCCTCAGTAAAGCCGTACTGGTAAAAGCAGCCATGGTGCTGGCGCTGTTTACGGGCATTGTTGCCGCGGTTAACGTCATGTGGGCGGGGCCGACCTCCTCTCGCCATCAGGATGAGGTGCTGGCGGAAGCAAAAGCTAACCCGGGGCTGGCGGCGCTGGCGCAGGGGCAGTTCCAGCAGGCGACAGACGGTAACTCCGTGCTGTTTATCGAAAGCGTCGATGGCAACCGCTTCAATGACGTGTTTCTTGCTCAACTGCGCCCGAAAGGTAACGCTCGGCCTTCTGTGGTGGTGGCGGACTCCGGTCAGCTGTCTCAGCGTAAAGACGGCTCTCAGGTTGTCACGCTGAACAAAGGAACGCGTTTCGAAGGCACGGCTATGCTGCGCGACTTCCGTATTACCGATTTCCAGAACTACCAGGCCATCATTGGTCATCAGGCCGTCGCGCTCGATCCAACGGATACTGAGCAGATGGATATGCGCACCTTAATGAATACCGATACCGATCGTGCGCGTGCTGAACTGCACTGGCGTATCACGCTGGTATTCACCGTATTTATGATGGCGCTGATGGTGGTTCCGCTGAGTGTGGTGAACCCGCGCCAGGGCCGCGTGCTGTCGATGCTGCCAGCGATGCTGCTGTATCTGGTGTTCTTCCTGCTGCAAACCTCAATCAAGTCTAACGGCGGGAAAGGAAAAATTGACCCGATGATCTGGACCTGGGTCGTGAATGGTTTGTATCTGCTGCTGGCAGTCGGACTCAACTTGTGGGACACGGTGCCTGTGCGTCGTCTTCGTGCCCGGTTTACGCGTAAAGGAGCCATCTAATGCAGGCGTTTGGCGTACTTGACCGCTATATCGGTAAAACGATTTTCACCACCATCATGATGACCCTGTTCATGCTGGTGTCGCTTTCGGGCATTATCAAATTTGTCGACCAGCTGAAAAAAGCCGGGCAGGGGAGTTACGATGCGTTGGGTGCCGGGATGTACACCCTGCTCAGCGTACCAAAAGATGTGCAGATCTTCTTCCCGATGGCGGCCCTGCTGGGGGCGTTGCTGGGCCTGGGGATGCTGGCTCAGCGTAGCGAGCTGGTGGTGATGCAGGCATCTGGCTTTACCCGTATGCAGGTTGCGCTGTCGGTAATGAAAACCGCGATCCCGCTGGTGCTGTTGACCATGGCGATTGGCGAATGGGTCGCGCCGCAGGGCGAACAGATGGCGCGTAACTACCGTGCTCAGGCTATGTACGGTGGTTCGCTGCTCTCCACGCAGCAGGGGTTATGGGCGAAAGATGGTCAGAACTTCGTCTATATCGAACGCGTGAAAGGGGACGATGAACTGGGCGGCGTGAGCATCTACGCCTTCAACAACGATCGTCGTTTGCAGTCGGTGCGTTATGCCGCCTCCGCTAAATTTGATGCGAACAACAAGCTGTGGCGGTTATCCCAGGTTGATGAATCTGACCTGACGAACCCGAAACAGATCACCGGTTCGCAGACCGTAAGCGGTACCTGGAAAACCAACCTGACGCCGGACAAGCTTGGCGTGGTAGCGCTCGATCCCGATGCGCTCTCAATCAGCGGTCTGCATAACTACGTAAAATATCTGAAATCGAGCGGACAGGATGCGGGGCGTTACCAGCTCAACATGTGGAGCAAAATCTTCCAGCCACTGTCCGTGGCGGTGATGATGCTAATGGCGCTGTCGTTCATCTTTGGACCGCTACGTAGCGTGCCGATGGGGGTTCGCGTGGTAACTGGTATCAGCTTTGGTTTCGTGTTCTACGTCCTCGATCAGATTTTCGGTCCACTGACACTGGTGTATGGCATTCCGCCAATTATCGGCGCGCTGTTGCCGAGCGCCAGTTTCTTCCTGATCAGCCTCTGGATGCTGCTAAAACGCTCCTGATAAAACGTCTTCCTCGCTCCCGCTAGCCCGGGGGCGAGGCTAATCTCCTGTTTCACCCCGCACTTTTTCTCACAACCTTCAACGCCTCGCCGTGAATTTGAGTATTATTGAGCGATAAAGTCGTGAAGGGATCCTCTATGAAGCAAATTCGAATGCTGGCCCAGTACTACGTCGACCTGATGATGAAGCTCGGGCTGGTGCGTTTTTCCATGCTGCTGGCGCTGGCGCTGGTCGTTCTGGCCATTGTCGTGCAAATGGCCGTGACCATGGTTCTGCATGGTCAGGTCGAGAGCATCGACGTGATCCGCTCTATTTTCTTTGGCCTGCTGATCACCCCATGGGCGGTCTATTTCCTCTCCGTGGTGGTTGAGCAGCTGGAAGAGTCCCGACAGCGTTTATCGAAACTGGTGGATAAGCTGGAAGAGATGCGCGAGCGCGATCTTAAACTCAACGTTCAGCTCAAGGACAACATTGCCCAGCTGAATCAGGAAATTTCAGACCGTGAGAAGGCGGAAGCCGAGCGTCAGACCACGCTTGAGCAGCTGAAAATTGAGATGAAAGAGCGTGAAGTCACGCAGATCCAGCTTGAACAGCAATCCTCTTTCCTGCGCTCGTTCCTCGATGCGTCGCCGGATCTGGTGTTCTACCGTAATGAAGATAAAGAGTTCTCCGGCTGTAACCGGGCCATGGAACTGTTGACCGGGAAAAGCGAAAAACAGCTGATACACCTGAAACCTCAGGATGTCTATTCCGAAGAGGCGGCAGCAAAAGTGATGGAGACGGATGAAAAGGTCTTCCGCCATAACGTTTCGCTGACCTATGAGCAGTGGCTGGACTACCCAGACGGGCGCAAAGCCTGCTTTGAGATCCGCAAAGTACCTTATTACGACCGGGTGGGTAAACGTCATGGTCTGATGGGCTTTGGCCGTGATATCACTGAGCGTAAGCGCTATCAGGATGCGCTGGAGCGCGCCAGCCGGGATAAAACAACCTTCATCTCCACCATCAGCCATGAACTGCGCACCCCGCTGAATGGCATTGTGGGGCTGAGCCGCATTCTGCTGGATACCGAGCTGACCAGCGAGCAGGAAAAATACCTCAAAACGATCCACGTCTCGGCGGTCACGCTGGGCAATATCTTCAATGATATTATCGACATGGATAAGATGGAGCGCCGTAAAGTTCAGCTCGACAACCAGCCGGTTGATTTTACCGGCTTCCTCGCAGACCTGGAGAACCTGTCAGGTTTGCAGGCCCAGCAAAAAGGGTTGAGCTTTGTGATGGAGCCGACGCTGCCGCTGCCGCATAAAGTGGTGACGGACGGCACGCGGCTGCGGCAGATCCTGTGGAACCTCATCAGCAATGCCGTGAAGTTTACCCAGAAGGGGCAGGTTGCGGTGCGCATTCGCTATGACGAAGGCGACATGCTGCACTTTGAAGTTGAGGACTCGGGTATCGGCATTCCTCAGGAAGAGCAGGATAAGATCTTCGCCATGTATTATCAGGTTAAAGACAGCCACGGCGGTAAACCGGCGACCGGTACGGGCATTGGCCTGGCGGTGTCGAAACGTCTGGCGAAAAGTATGGGCGGGGATATCACCGTTGCCAGCCAGCCGGGTAAAGGCTCCACCTTTACGCTTACCGTCCATGCGCCTGCCGTAGCGGAAGAGGTGGAAGATACGTTTGAGAACGATGATATGCCGCTGCCAGCCCTGCACGTCCTGCTGGTGGAAGATATTGAGCTGAACGTCATTGTCGCCCGGTCGGTACTGGAAAAACTCGGTAACAGCGTGGATGTGGCGATGACCGGCAAAGCCGCGCTGGAGATGTTCACGCCGGGCGAGTACGACCTGGTGCTGCTCGATATTCAGCTACCGGACATGACCGGACTGGATATCTCCCGCGAGCTGACGCGCAAATATGCTCCTGACGAGCTGCCGCCGCTGGTGGCGTTGACCGCAAACGTGCTGAAAGATAAAAAAGAGTACCTCGAGGCCGGAATGGACGATGTGCTCAGCAAGCCGCTGGCGGTACCTGCCCTGACGGCGATGATCAAGAAGTTCTGGGATACCTGTGATGAAGAGGAGAGCACCATGACGTCTGTTGATAGCGCCAAAGCCCAAACGATACTGGATACCGCCATGCTGGAGCAGTATATCGATCTGGTAGGACCAAAACTGATCACCGATGGCCTGGCCGTGTTCGAAAAAATGATGCCGGGCTATCTGAACGTGCTCGAATCCAACCTGACGGCGCGTGACCAGAAGGGCATCGTCGAAGAGGGACATAAAATCAAAGGCGCGGCAGGATCGGTCGGGTTACGTCATCTCCAGCAACTGGGCCAACAGATTCAGTCGCCTGATTTACCTGCCTGGGAAGATAATGTAGGTGATTGGGTCGAAGAGATGAAACAGGAGTGGCAAAACGATGTGGCAGTGCTGAAAGCCTGGGTAGATGCCAGAAAAAAATGACCCCGGCTATACCGGGGTGCGCGAATACTGCGCCAACACCAGGGAAATCGTGGCTGCGCCTGATTTTTGTGGGTTGTTTTCGCATGGACGCCGCCTGAAAATTGAGGCCGCACGCAGATAAGATAGCAAATCTTAAACAGTTTGTTACATGAATCAGTGAAATGTGTGAAGCATAGCGTTTTAATCAGAATTTTTAATGTGCTTCAGCGAGTTGCTTAGAAGGATCGTCAGAATGAAGAAAGTGGGTGTCGTGCTGAGCGGATGTGGCGTTTACGATGGTTCAGAGATACACGAAACCGTATTAACGCTGCTGGCATTATCGCGGCAGGGGGCAGACGTTATCTGCTTCGCGCCGGATAAAACTCAAGCAGATGTAATGAATCATCTTACCGGCGAGCCAATGGCGGAAAGCCGTAACGTGCTGATTGAAGCAGCACGTATTGTGCGTGGAGATATTCATCCGCTGGCACAGGCCGATGCCGCTGAACTTGATGCGCTCATCGTGCCGGGCGGCTTTGGCGCGGCAAAAAACCTGAGCACGTTTGCAACAGAAGGCGCGGCGTGCCATGTCGATCCCGATTTGAAAGCGCTATCGCTGGCGATGCATGCAGCAGGTAAGCCGCAGGGCTTTATCTGCATTGCGCCAGCCATGCTGCCGAAAATTATTGATTTCCCGCTGCGGCTCACGATCGGAACCGACATTGATACCGCTGAAATTATCGAGGATATGGGCGGCGAGCACGTGCCATGCCCGGTAGACGACATTGTGGTGGATGAGGACAATAAAATCATCACCACGCCGGCGTATATGCTGGCGCAGAACATCGCTGAGGCTGCCGCAGGCATTGAAAAGCTGGTGGACAGAGTGCTGGTTCTTATCGAATGAGTCGTAAATTATCCCCTGGCGGGTGGTTAAAACGGATCCTGCTGCGTATTGTGCTGGTCCTGGCCGTTTTTTGGGGCGGAGGCATTGCGCTGTTCAGCATCCTGCCCGTCCCGTTCTCCGCCGTGATGGCAGAGCGGCAGATTAGCGCCTGGCTCTCGGGTGATTTTGGCTATGTTGCCCACTCAGACTGGGTCGGCATGGATGAAATCTCCCCGTGGATGGGGCTGGCGGTCATTGCGGCAGAAGATCAGAAATTCCCGGAGCACTGGGGTTTTGACGTGGCGGCTATTGAGAAGGCGCTGGATCATAATGAACGTCATGAAAACCGCGTCCGCGGCGCGTCAACGCTTTCTCAGCAGACGGTAAAAAATCTGTTCTTATGGGACGGTCGCAGCTGGGTAAGAAAAGGGCTGGAGGCCGGGCTGACGCTGGGGGTCGAGACGGTGTGGAGCAAAAAACGCATTTTGACCGTCTACCTGAATATCGCGGAGTTTGGTGACGGCGTGTTTGGCGTCGAAGCGGCATCGCAGCGCTATTTTGGCAAGCCCGCCAGCAGGTTGACTATGTCCGAAGCGGCACTCCTTGCCGCCGTGCTGCCGAACCCGCTGCGTTTTAAGGCCAGCACCCCGTCAGGCTACGTGCGAAGCCGCCAGGCGTGGATTATGCGCCAGATGCGTCAGTTGGGTGGGGAAGGGTTTATGGAGCGAAATAATCTTATGTAAGGCGGGTAAGCGCAGCGCTACCCGCCGACATGGCGAACGTTAGTCTTCGTCAAACCCGGCGTTAAACAGGGCAATCACTGCCGCCAGCGCTTCTTCTTCCTGCGGGCCGGTGGCTTCAACTTCAATCTGGCGGCCTTTGGCAGAATCCAGCATCAGCAGGGCGATCACGCTATTGGCTTCTGCCTCGGTTCCCTCGTCGTTGCGCAGCAGCACCTCAGCATCAAAACCCTGCATCAGCTCAAACAGCTTCATCGCCGGGCGCGCATGCATGCCCAGCTTATTGGTGATTTCGACGGTCTGTTTTACGGTCATGTTTTGCGTTTTTCCAGCGTGCGATGACGGGACTGAACGTTCTTTCCGCGTGAGCGGAAGTAATCGGCCAGCTGTTCGGCAATATAGACCGAACGATGTTTACCGCCGGTACAGCCAATCGCCACCGTCAGGTAGCTGCGATTGTTTGTTTCCAGCATAGGTAACCATAGCTCAAGGTAGCTTCGCGTCTGGTAGATAAAATTGTGTACTTCTGTGTGTCGGTCGAGGAACGCCGCCACCGGCTTATCCAGACCGGTCATCGGACGCAGTTTCGGATCCCAGTGCGGGTTCGGCAGGAAACGCACATCAAAAACGTAATCCGCATCGATAGGTATGCCGTGCTTAAAGCCGAAGGATTCAAACACCATCGTCAGTTCACGCTCGCGCTTGCCGAGTAAGCGCGTACGCAGCATTTCCGCCAGCTCGTGGACGGACATTTCAGAGGTGTCGACAATCAGGTCGGCCCGCGAACGCAGCGGCTCAAGCAGATCGCTCTCTTTATCGATGGCGCTTTCCAGCGAAAGATTTTTACTGGAGAGCGGATGCAAACGACGTGTATCGCTGTAACGGCGGATCAGCGTGTTGCGGTCAGCGTCCAGGAACAAGAGCTGAGGCGAGAAGCATTCCGGCAGGCTGTTCATTGCCTGCTCGAAGATTTCCGGCGATTCCGGCATGTTACGCACGTCAATACTGACGGCGGCAGAGATTTGCCTGTCCGCCAGCGTCCGCGCCAGATCGGGTAACAACACTACCGGCAGGTTATCTACACAGTAAAATCCCATGTCTTCCAGCGCGCGCAGGGCCACGGACTTCCCGGACCCCGAACGACCGCTGACGATCATCAGCACCATGTTCCGTTTCTCCTCAGGGCAGCCGTTCTGAAGGCCCTTTCCCGATTATGCCTCATCCTGATTGCCTTCTGCTTCAGTGATAATTTGATAAAGCTCTTCATCACTTTGGGCTGAGCGCAGTCGACGACAAATGGTTTTATCCGCCAGACGTTTGGCAACCAGCGACAGCGTGTGCAGGTGGGTCTTGGTCTGATCGGCAGGAACCAGCAGCGCGAAGAGCAGATCCACAGGCTGGTTATCAATGGCGTCAAAAGCGATAGGCGTTTCCAGTTGCACAAACACCCCCACGGCACGCAGCGTATCTTCTTCCAGCTTGCCATGCGGGATCGCAATGCCATTGCCGATGCCGGTACTGCCCATTTTTTCACGAGTCAGAATGGCTTCAAACACGATCTGCGGCGGCAGACCCAGCTGTTTTGCGGCCAGCTCACTGATGATTTCCAGCGCACGTTTTTTGCTCTGGCAGTGAACGCCACTGCGGGTACAATCCTGGTTAAGGACATTGCTCAGTTGAAGAGCGGAATCGTTGTTTATCATAATTTCACCTAAGCGCTAACTGTACAAATGGCCTGTTGTGTTTCACAACAGGCCGTCCTGCACCCGTTAACTGCCCGGACAATTAGTGTTGTTTCAGTTTATCTTTATGTTTATTGAGCTGTCTCGCAAGCTTATCAATCAAGCCGTCGATAGCCGCGTACATGTCTTGCCCTTCCGCACTGGCATGGAGTTCCCCTCCGTTGACGTGCAGGGTCGCATCCGAGATATGCGTCACTTTCTCCACTTTCAACACAACATAGACCTGGTTGATCCTCTCGAAATACTGCTCGAGTTTCGCAAACTTAGTGTTTACAAAATCGCGTAAAGCCTCAGTAATCTCGACGTTATGTCCGGTGATATTGAGCTGCATAGTGTCTTCCTTATCGGTTGTGTCAAACCAGTTGTTTACGCTGGTTAGACGGCGGAATGGATAAAGACTCTCGATACTTCGCGACAGTACGACGTGCCACCATAATACCCTGATCGGACAGCATGGTGGTTAACTTACTGTCACTGAGTGGCTTCGCGGGGTTCTCCGCGGCGATCAACTTCTTCACCAGTGCGCGAATGGCCGTCGACGAGGCTTCGCCGCCGCCTTCGGTGTTCACGTGGCTGGAGAAGAAATACTTAAGCTCAAAAATACCGCGTGGGCTGTGCAGATACTTCTGCGTGGTCACGCGGGAAATGGTTGATTCATGCATCTCGACGGCCTGGGCTATGTCCGCCAGCACCATCGGTTTCATAAACTCTTCGCCCTGCTCAAAGAATGCCTGCTGCTGTTCGACAATACAGCGGCTGACGCGCAGCAGCGTGTCATTACGGCTCTCCAGACTCTTAATCAACCAGCGTGCTTCCTGAAGGTTGCTGCGAATGTATTGATTATCAGCGTCGTTACGGGCGCTGGTGCACATGGAGGCGTATTGCTGGTTGATTTGCAGGCGAGGAATACTGTCGGCGTTCAGTTCAACGACCCAGCGGCCATTGTGTTTTCTCACCAGCACATCGGGAATGACATATTCCGGTTCGCTGGTCTGAATCGACTGCCCCGGACGCGGATCGAGCGACTGGATCAGATTCACCGCTTCCTTCAGCACCTCTTCTTTCAGGCGCGTGACGCGCATCAGGGTGCGGAAGTCGTGGTTCGCCAGCAGATCCAGATGATCGCTGATGATGAGCCGGGCTTCGTCAATCCACGGTGTCTCTTTAGCAAACTGCGAAAGCTGGATCAGAAGGCAGTCACGCAGATCTTTCGCGGCGACGCCAATCGGGTCGAAACGCTGAACGCGTTTCAGGACGGCTTCGATCTCTTCCAGTTCAATCTCGTCATCGCCGATGCTTTCAAGAATCTCGTCCAGCGTCACGGTCAAATAGCCCGTGTCGTCAACGGCATCGACAATCGAGGTGGCAATGGCGCGATCGGTATCGGAGAAAGGCGTCAGCTCCACCTGCCACATCAGGTAGTCCTGAAGCGATTGGGTAGTTTCGCCCTGGTAGACCGGGAGTTCATCGTCCTGGTAGTCTGCACGCGTCCCGGAAGGGGTACCCGCGGTGTAGATTTCATCCCAGCTGGCATCCAGCGGCAGTTCGTCCGGCATCTCTTTCTGTTCGAGTGCATCTACGGAGTCGAGCGTTTCTGTGTCCTGCGTCTGCTGGGCGTCTACCTCGTCATGAAGATCGGTCTGCTCCAGCAGCGGATTGCTGTCCAGCGCCTGCTGGAGCTCCTGCTGGAGTTCTAACGTGGACAGCTGCAACAGACGGATTGCCTGCTGGAGCTGCGGCGTCATGGCCAGTTGCTGGCTGAGCCGTAATTGCAAACCTTGCTTCATGTTCAGAGCGTTTTTCTCCGGTTCGGCGTGACTTAACCTCTACCCTATCAGAGTCTGAAGTCTTCCCCAAGGTACACGCGCTTAACATGCTCATCTTCGAGGATTTGCTGCGGCGTACCGTGGGCAATCAGATGGCCCTGGCTCACTATGTAGGCGCGCTCACACACCGCCAGCGTTTCACGAACGTTGTGGTCCGTGATCAGTACGCCAAGCCCGCTGTCGCGCAGGTGTTCAATGATACGTTTGATATCGATAACGGAGATGGGGTCAACGCCCGCAAACGGTTCATCCAGCAGGATAAATTTCGGGTTTGCTGCCAGCGCGCGCGCAATCTCAACGCGGCGGCGTTCACCACCGGACAGCGCCTGACCGAGGCTGTCGCGAAGGTGTTCAATATGAAACTCTTCCATCAGCTCGTTCGCACGGTCAGTGCGCTGCTCGCTGGTCAGATCGTCACGGATCTGGAGCACGGCCATCAGGTTGTCGAACACGCTTAAGCGGCGGAAGATAGACGCTTCCTGCGGCAGATAGCCGATGCCACGACGCGCGCGGGCATGCAGCGGCAGCAGGCTGATATCTTCATCATCGATAATGATGTTGCCGGCGTCACGTGGGACGATGCCCACTACCATGTAGAAGGTCGTAGTTTTACCCGCGCCGTTAGGGCCAAGCAAACCCACGATTTCGCCGGAGTTGACGGTCAGACTGACATCTTCGACGACGCGGCGGCCCTTATACGCTTTCGCGAGGTTTTTTGCAGTTAAAGTTGCCATAACGAATTAGTTACTCTTTTTCTTTGCCGGAGCCTGACCGTTGTTCTTGTCCTGCAACTGCGAAGGCACAAGCACGGTCGTGACGCGTTTGCCTTTTTCGCTGGAGGCCTGCATTTTCTGCTCTTTCACCAGATAAGTGATCTTGTCGCCTTTGATATTGCTGTCCAGCTGTTCCAGGTAAGCATTACCGGTCAGGATGACCAGATCCTTCGCCAGTTCATAGTGCATATGCGAGGCATGGCCTTTCACCGGCTTGCCGTTGTCCTGCATCTGGTAGAAGGTGGCCGGGTTGCCATAACCATCGATAATCTCTTTCCCCTGCTCGCCGCCCGGACGGGTAACGACCACTTTGTCGGCGTTGATTTTGATGGTGCCCTGGGTCACAACGACGTTGCCGGTAAAGGTGACGACGTTACCCTGCATATCCAGAGACTGGGTATCGGATTCAATATGAATCGGCTGTTCGGTGTCGCCAGTCACAGCAAGCGCGGGAAGACTGGCCGCCAGCAGCGCGCTGGCGATAACAACTTTAAGGCTGAGTTTGTTTGTTTTGAATTTCATAGGAGGTTCTAACCTTTTCAATCAGCTCGGCGTTTTTGCTGCGTAAGTTCCCGCGCATTCTTAAACCGCTGGAATTAAATGTTGTGCCATACAGGGTGACTAAATCCTGCGACGTGACATCCTGGGTGACCAGGTTGATCTGGGCGTTATCCGTCGTAATTTTTCGCAGTTGCGCGTCAGCGGTCAGGGCGTTGACTTCAACGTGACCATACAGGTAAAGCATACGGTCATTTGTCAGTTTTGCCCGGTCAGACTTGATTGACCACGTCGGCACTTTGTCCGTATCAAAGGTGGTCAGGACCGGCTGGGTAAACCACGAGGTGCCGTCATCTGAAAAATATTCTACATGCTGAGCAACGAGGCGATAGTTCAGCGCACCTTCCGGGCTATAGACCACGGTGTCGCTGTGATCGCTTTTATAGGTCGGGTCGCTCGTGTTAACCACTTCCGCTTGCGTATCATCGCGGTCAGCGAGATTTACGCCAATCAGTATCAGGGCGACAAGCGCAAGCAGAATGATAACCCAACGTCTGGTTTTACTCATATCGATTGCCCTTTCGCCTCATCAAGCTTGCCCTGCGCCAGCAGAAGCAGATCGCAGACTTCACGGACGGCGCCACGGCCACCGTGAATATGGGTAACGTAATCAGCACGCGGGATCAGCAGCGGGTGCGCGTCAGCCACGGCGATGCTCAGACCCACCTCCGCCATGACTGGCCAGTCGATCAAATCATCCCCGACGTATGCCACATTCTCTGGCGCAATGGCCAGTTTTCCCAGCAAATCCCGGAAGGCTACCATCTTATCAGACTGTCCCTGATAGAGATGCGTAATGCCCAGCGTTTCACACCGATCTTCTACCAGTTTAGCTTTCCGCCCGGTGATGATTGCAACTTCAATACCGGACGTGAGCGCACAGCGGATACCGTAACCGTCGCGAACGTTAAAGGCTTTCAGCTCTTCGCCGTTATTGCCCATATAAATCAGACCGTCGGAGAGCACACCATCCACATCGAGGATCAGCAGGCGGATATTTTCCGCCTTTGACATCATGTGGGCGCTCACCGGGCCATAACAGGTTGCAAGGGATGCACCCGCATTACTCATTGTCTTATCCTTCATTACACTACGCCAGCGCGCAGCAGATCATGCATATGTACCACACCCAGCAGTTGGTCGCCATCGGCAACCATCACTGAGGTAATATGACGGGACTGCATCAGGTTCAGTACATCTACCGCCAGCGTACCCGGACGGACGCGGATCCCTCCTGGTGTCATTACATCAGCGATGCCCAGCGTTCGGACATCCACACCCATATCGAATACCCGGCGCAGGTCGCCGTCGGTGAAAATGCCCTGAATCTTCATCAGATCGTCGCAGATAACCGTCATGCCCAGGTTTTTACGGGTGATCTCCAGTAACGCGTCGCGCAAAGAGGCCTCTTTGCTGACGTGCGGGATCTCATCCCCGGTGTGCATAATATCGTTAACCCGCAGCAGCAGTTTGCGCCCGAGCGCGCCGCCGGGGTGAGACAGGGCGAAATCTTCTGGCGTAAAACCGCGGGCTTCCAGCAGCGCAACGGCAAGGGCATCGCCCATCACCAGCGCGGCGGTTGTGCTGGAGGTCGGCGCCAGCCCCAGCGGGCAGGCTTCTTTAGGCACCTTCACGCACAGGTGAATATCCGCCGCGCGCGCCATGCTGCTTTCCGGGCGGCTGGTCATGCAAATCAGCGGTACGTGCAGACGCTTCAGCACCGGGATCAACGCCAGGATTTCATTCGATTCCCCGGAGTTGGACAGCGCAATAACCACGTCCTGCGGCGTAACCATGCCGAGGTCACCGTGCGCGGCTTCACCGGGATGAACGAAGAATGACGACGTGCCGGTACTGGCAAAGGTCGCCGCCATTTTGCGCCCGATATGGCCGGATTTGCCCATCCCCATCACCACGACTTTACCGGCGCAGTAGAACATCTTCTCACAGGCCAGACTAAAATCCTGATTAATGTACTGATCTAACTGCGCCAGACCTTCACGTTCAATCTCCAGAACGTCTTTGCCTGCTTTCTGAAAGTCAAAACCCGGCTGCAATTCTATTTGCGACATAATGCGTTTCCGTTTACCCAGAGAGAAGTGGCGAGAGCCAGTACAGCATCGCCAGCCATACGATAAATCCACCCGTCAGCAGCGCGCCCGCGCCTTTGCCGATCTGCTCTTTTCGCCGCCAGCAGAGCAGGGCGAAAATCACGCTGACCAGCAGCATCACACCGTAATCGCGCGTGAAAACCATAGGGTTAAACGGCCCCGGTGAGATTAATGCCGGCAGCCCCGTCACGATCGCGATATTGAAAATATTCGAGCCAATGATATTGCCGATGGCGATATCATCTTCCCCTTTACGCGCCCCGGCGATGGCGGTAGCCAGCTCTGGCAGGCTGGTGCCGATAGCGATGACCGTCAGACCAATTGTCAGTTCGCTCATCGCAAACGCGTTCGCCAGCACCGTCGCGTTATCGACCACCATCCGCGTGGCCATTGGCATGATAATCAGCGCGACGCCCAGCCACAGCAGGGCGACGGGTAAGGTCCCTTCCCGGGGCAGCTCGGCGAGGTGCTCACGCGTGAGGCTATCGTTACCCTGTTTTTCCGCCAGACGTGCGATCTTCACGCTGTAAAGCAACCAGATCACGGCTAGGGCGAGCAGGAATATACCGTCACCGACGCTCAGCACCCCGTCATAAAGCACATAGCCCGCCAGCAGACTGACGACTAACATTAGCGGCAATTCACGACGCAAAACATCGGAATGTACGCGAAATGGATGCAGTAATGCGGCTAAGCCTAAAATCAGCAAGATATTGACGATGTTAGAGCCAATCGCGGTGCCGATAGCGAGGTCAACCTGGCCATGCAACGAGGCTGAAACAGAAACGATGATTTCAGGAAGCGATGTGCCTACACTGACCACCGTCATGCCGATAATGATGGGCGGCATGCCAATGAGTCGACAGAGAATGGATGCGGCAAAGACCAAACGGTCAGCACTGTAGACCACCAACAGTAAACCAATTATTAACAGTGCTGTTGCTAAAAGCATCAAAAGTCCTTTCTTCAGGTATACTCGCTGGTCCACTGCGCACGAATTTTAGCGCCAGATGAAGTCTGAGACGTGACGAATTCCTAATTTTGACTTTATGCGCCGGAAAAGTAAAACAAATGCCAGCTTTCGCTAACCCCAATAGTGAATATTCTGTAAAAATGCGGGGTTTAGGGCTGATTTACGCTTCATGCCAGCCGTGAAGCAAGGTAAGTAAGGAACCATAAATGAGCCAAACGATGGCGAATATAGTCGATGTCCGGGGCGTCAGTTTTTCTCGCGGCAACCGGTTAATATTTGATGATATTTCGCTGACCGTGCCGCGCGGTAAAATCACCGCCATCATGGGGCCGTCAGGGATCGGTAAAACCACGTTGCTGCGTCTTATCGGCGGGCAAATCCCCCCTGACAGCGGCGAAATTCTCTTCGACGGCGAAAACGTCCCGGCGATGTCTCGCTCGCGCCTCTACACGGTTCGCAAACGGATGAGCATGCTCTTTCAGTCGGGTGCGCTGTTCACCGATATGAACGTTTTTGACAACGTGGCCTATCCGCTGCGTGAGCACACCCATCTTCCTCCTGCGCTGTTGCACAGCACGGTGATGATGAAGCTTGAAGCCGTGGGGCTGCGGGGGGCTGCGAAACTCATGCCGTCCGAACTCTCGGGTGGGATGGCGCGCCGCGCCGCGCTGGCGCGTGCTATTGCCCTGGAACCCGATTTAATCATGTTCGATGAACCGTTCGTCGGGCAGGACCCCATCACCATGGGCGTGCTGGTGAAGTTAATTTCGGAGCTGAACAGCGCCCTTGGCGTCACCTGCGTGGTGGTTTCCCACGACGTGCCGGAAGTGCTGAGTATCGCTGATTACGCCTATATTGTGGCTGACAAAAAGATCGTCGCCCACGGCAGCGCGCAGGCGTTGCAGGAGAATGGCGATCCGCGCGTGCGGCAGTTCCTGGACGGTATCGCAGATGGGCCGGTGCCTTTCCGCTATCCGGCGGGCGACTATCATGACGATTTACTGGGAATAGGGAGTTAAGCCACTCATGCTGTTAAATGCGTTGGCGGGTCTTGGACACCGTGGCCTAAAAACCATCAGTACGTTCGGGCGTGCCGGATTAATGTTGTTCAACGCGCTGGTCGGCAAACCGGAGTTCCGCAAGCATGCGCCGTTACTGGTGCGGCAGCTTTATAACGTCGGCGTGCTGTCGATGCTTATCATCATCGTGTCGGGTCTGTTTATTGGCATGGTGCTGGGGTTGCAGGGGTATCTGGTACTGACAACCTACAGCGCGGAAACCAGCCTTGGCATGCTGGTGGCGCTCTCGCTGCTGCGTGAACTCGGGCCGGTGGTTGCCGCGCTGCTGTTCGCCGGGCGTGCCGGGTCAGCGTTGACGGCGGAAATTGGCCTGATGCGCGCCACCGAGCAGCTCTCCAGTATGGAGATGATGGCAGTCGATCCGCTGCGCCGGGTGATCTCGCCGCGCTTCTGGGCCGGGGTTATCTCCTTGCCGTTACTGACTATCCTCTTTGTGGCGGTAGGTATCTGGGGAGGCGCGCTGGTTGGCGTTAACTGGAAAGGCATTGATGCCGGATTCTTCTGGTCTGCCATGCAGGACGCCATCGATCTGCGGATGGATCTGGTGAACTGTCTGATCAAGAGCGTGGTTTTCGCTGTGACGGTTACCTGGATTGCGTTGTTTAATGGTTACGATGCCATTCCGACGTCGGCGGGCATTAGCCGTGCAACGACGCGTACTGTCGTACATTCGTCGCTGGCCGTTTTAGGTCTGGATTTTGTGCTCACCGCACTGATGTTTGGGAATTGAGTTCATGCAAACGAGAAAAAATGAAATTTGGGTTGGCGTGTTTCTGCTTCTGGCGCTGCTGGCCGCGCTGTTCATCTGCCTGCGAGCGGCGGACATCACCTCTGTTCGCGCCGAGCCGACGTACCGTATCTACGCGACTTTCGATAACATCGGCGGCCTGAAAGCGCGCTCACCGGTGCGTATTGGTGGCGTCGTTATCGGACGTGTCGCCGACATTACGCTTGATGAGAAAACCTATCTGCCGCGCGTCGCGATGGATATCGAAGAGCGCTATAACCACATTCCGGACACCAGCTCGCTTTCTATCCGCACCTCTGGCCTGCTGGGGGAGCAATATCTGGCCCTTAACGTTGGTTTTGAAGATCCTGAGCTGGGAACGACTATCCTTAAAGACGGTAGCGTAATCCAGGATACCAAGTCAGCGATGGTGCTGGAAGATATGATTGGTCAGTTCCTTTACAACAGTAAAGGGGATGATAAAAAGTCTGACGATGCCCCTGCGCAGAGTGAAGACCACACCAACGTCGAACCGACGCCAGGCGCGACGAATTAATTTCAGGAGAAGTTATTCATGTTTAAACGACTGTTAATGGTTGCCATGCTGGTCATTGCCCCTCTTACCGCGGCGCACGCTGCGGATCAGAGTAACCCGTACAAACTGATGAATGAGGCCGCGAAGAAAACCTTCGACCGTCTTAAAAACGAACAGCCAAAAATCCGTTCTAACCCTGATTATCTACGTGATGTGGTGGATCAGGAGCTGCTGCCGTATGTGCAGATCAAGTACGCGGGCGCACTGGTGCTGGGCCGTTACTACAAAGACGCGACCCCGGCGCAGCGCGAGGCTTACTTTGCGGCGTTCCGTGAATACCTGAAACAGGCTTACGGCCAGGCGCTGGCGATGTATCACGGGCAGACCTATCAGATTGCCCCTGAACAACCGCTGGGCGATGCCACTATCATTCCTATTCGCGTGACGATTATCGATCCAAACGGTCGTCCACCGGTTCGTCTGGACTTCCAGTGGCGTAAAAACAGTCAGACCGGAAACTGGCAGGCGTACGACATGATCGCTGAAGGCGTCAGCATGATCACCACTAAACAGAACGAGTGGAGCGATCTGCTGCGCACTAAAGGCATCGATGGCCTGACGGCTCAGCTTCAGTCCATCTCTCGTCAGAAAATTACCCTGGACGAGAAGAAGTAATGTCACAGCAGCTTAGCTGGGCGCGTGACGGCGAGACGTTGACGCTGACGGGAGAGCTGGATCAGGATCTGCTTAACCCGCTGTGGGACGCTCGCCATAACGCGATGCAGGGCGTGACGCTGATTGATCTCCATGGCGTCACGCGGGTAGATACCGCCGGTATCGCCCTGCTGGCGCACCTGGTGGCCACGGGCAAAAAGCAGGGGAGTAGCGTCACCCTGACGGGGGTAAGCGATAACGTGATTACCCTTGCACAGCTTTACAATTTGCCCGAAGACGTATTACCTCGCTAATTTTTTCAGTACGTTACTTCTGAAAGCCCCGACAGTTTACGCGTCGGGGCTTTTTGCTTGTTTAAGACCGCGCCACTTTGCTCTAAGATGTTGAGCTTGTTTTCACTATCAGATGATGTAGACCCCATGGAAAATAATGAAATCCAGACTGTGCTGATGAATGCACTCTCCCTTCAGGAAGCCCACGTCTCTGGCGATGGCAGTCACTTCCAGGTTATTGCTGTGGGTGAGATGTTCGACGGAATGAGTCGCGTGAAGAAACAGCAGGCTGTGTACGCGCCGCTGATGGAATACATTGCGGATAACCGCATCCACGCCCTGTCGATTAAAGCGTTCACCCCACAGGAGTGGGCACGCGATCGCAAACTAAACGGTTTTTGAGCTGAGGGCGAAACGCCCGCAGCACGGTTGAATTTATAAGAGAGCAAACGATGGATAAATTTCGTGTACAGGGACCTACGCGTCTCCAGGGCGAAGTCACAATTTCTGGCGCAAAAAACGCCGCGCTGCCCATTCTTTTCGCTGCGCTGCTCGCAGAAGAGCCGGTAGAGATCCAGAACGTACCGAAGCTGAAAGATATCGACACGACCATGAAGTTGCTCGGCCAGTTGGGCACCAAAGTGGAGCGTAACGGTTCCGTCTGGATCGATGCCAGCAACGTGAACAACTTCTCAGCGCCGTATGAGCTGGTGAAAACCATGCGTGCGTCCATCTGGGCGCTTGGTCCGCTGGTGGCGCGCTTCGGTCAGGGACAGGTTTCACTGCCGGGCGGATGCGCTATCGGCGCGCGTCCCGTTGACCTGCATATCTTCGGCCTGGAAAAACTCGGCGCGGAGATCAAGCTGGAAGAGGGTTACGTTAAAGCATCCGTCAATGGTCGTCTGAAAGGCGCGCACATTGTCATGGACAAAGTGAGCGTGGGCGCAACGGTCACCATCATGTCGGCTGCTACGCTGGCAGAAGGCACTACCATCATCGAAAACGCCGCCCGTGAGCCGGAGATCGTGGATACCGCGAACTTCCTGGTCGCGCTGGGAGCGAAGATCAGCGGGCAGGGCACAGACCGTATCACCATCGAAGGCGTTGAACGTCTGGGTGGCGGTGTGTATCGCGTACTGCCAGACCGTATCGAAACCGGCACTTTCCTGGTGGCCGCGGCCATTTCTGGCGGTAAGATTGTCTGCCGTAACGCCCAGCCGGATACCCTGGATGCGGTGCTGGCGAAGCTGCGCGATGCGGGTGCGGACATTGAAATCGGTGAAGACTGGATCAGCCTGGATATGCACGGGCAGCGTCCTAAAGCCGTTAACGTGCGTACTGCGCCACATCCGGCATTCCCGACGGATATGCAGGCACAGTTCACGCTGTTGAACCTGGTGGCCGAAGGCACGGGCTTCATCACGGAAACCATCTTCGAAAACCGTTTCATGCACGTACCGGAACTGATCCGTATGGGTGCGCATGCTGAGATTGAAAGCAACACGGTAATTTGCCACGGCGTTGAAAAACTGTCCGGTGCGCAGGTGATGGCGACCGATCTGCGCGCATCTGCGAGCCTCGTACTGGCAGGTTGTATTGCGGAAGGGACTACCGTTGTCGATCGTATCTACCACATCGATCGTGGTTACGAGCGTATTGAGGATAAACTGCGCGCGCTGGGTGCAAATATCGAGCGTGTGAAGGGCGAGTAATCATTCCGGCACCCCCCTGCCAGAACAGGCCGGGGGATTGCTGTTCTTGTCAATTCTGGTGCATCAGTCCTGATGCGCTTTCTTCGTTTTGCTCTGGCGCATCATGCGCGTTCTGTCGATAAATTCATGGGTGATGGGATCGTGGTAGCGTGACGGCCATATCACCCACGGATGCGTATCCAGCGCCGTCGCGATAATCAGTTCCCCCTTCGGCCATGGGCGGGTCAGGGCGTTTGCCAGCGTCGACGAGCTCAGCCCATGACGACGTGATTCGGCAGCCAGCGAAGTTCCTTTTTTACGCAGTGCCGCAATAATGTCAGCAGAATGCCAGTCGATGAATTTTGTATCCATAATGCTGTCCTTGTGTTCGTTATCGTCCACGTCGTTTCGTGTGAAAAGACAGCATTACTATACTCACTTCGAACATCTGTTCTAAAAAGTTCATGTTACGAGAAGCAATATTCAGAATAAGGCACGGCTTTATACATACGGCCTGTAACCCGATGGGCTTACGCGTAAATGTAATTTACTGGAGCGTACTGGAGTCTCCCTGCGTAGGGGCAGGGAGATGATGAGGGATTAACGGTCGCGCTGGACGGCGATGTGCGCGAGGCCGATTAGCGCATCACGCCATGGGCTGTCGGGAATGACCTGAATAGCGGCGATGGCTTTGTCCGCTTCTTCTTCAGCGCGCTGACGCGTCCATTCCAGGGAGCCGCAGATTGCCATTGTTTCCAGTACCGGTTCCAGAAGATGGCGTCCATTTCCCTGCTCGATAGCCTCCCGGATCATTTTCGCCTGCTCTGGTGTACCATTGCGCATCGCGTGGAGCAGCGGCAGCGTTGGCTTGCCTTCGTTCAGGTCATCGCCGACGTTTTTACCGAGCGTTTCGCCATCCGCGCTGTAGTCCAGCAAATCATCAATCAACTGGAACGCGGTGCCGAGGTAACGGCCATAGTCCTGAAGGCCTTTTTCCTCCGCTTCGCTACAGCCAGCCAGAATGCCAGAGCACTGCGCGGCGGCTTCGAACAGACGTGCGGTCTTGCTGTAAATCACCCGCATATAGTTTTCTTCGGTGATGTCCGGGTCGTTGACGTTCATCAGCTGTAGGACTTCACCTTCAGCGATAACGTTCACGGCTTCTGACATCACTTCCAGCACCTTCAGCGAGCCAAGGCTGGTCATCATCTGGAAGGCTCGGGTATAGATAAAATCGCCTACCAGAACGCTTGCCGCATTACCAAACGCGGCGTTGGCGGTGGCTTTGCCACGACGCATGTCTGATTCATCCACAACATCGTCGTGAAGCAGGGTGGCGGTGTGGATAAATTCGATCAGCGCCGCGATCGTGACATGGGCATTTCCCTGATAGCCAACCGCGCGTGCGGCCAGAATGGCAATCATCGGACGAATACGTTTACCGCCGCCGCTGACGATGTAATAGCCCAACTGATTGATCAGCTGAACGTCAGAGTTGAGTTGCTCCAGGATTGCTGCATTCACACCCGCCATATCTTGCGCGGTTAACTCATTGATTTTTTCTAAATTCATCGCAAAAGCCGGGCTTTTTATCCTGTTTATCCCACACGAGATGGGTACACAAAGGGTTTCGGTTTATAAATAGTATTGCTGATTGTACTGAAAAAACGGCTCAGATAAACGTTACCGTACGTGTTGTGTTTTTTTTCTTCATGTATTGATGGTAGCACTTGTCAAAGGCTCGCGTTTTGCGTAATATTCGCGCCCTATTGTGAATATTTATAGCGCACTCTGAATCATACGAGGATGTGCGCGGAAGCGGAGTTTATATGTACGCGGTTTTCCAAAGTGGTGGTAAACAACACCGAGTAAGCGAAGGTCAGACCGTTCGCCTGGAAAAGCTGGACATCGCAACTGGCGAATCTGTTGAGTTCGCTGAAGTTCTGATGATCGCAAACGGTGAAGAAGTCAAAATCGGCGTTCCTTTCGTTGATGGCGGCGTTATCAAAGCTGAAGTTGTTGCTCACGGTCGTGGCGAGAAAGTTAAAATCGTTAAGTTTCGTCGTCGTAAACACTATCGTAAGCAGCAGGGCCACCGTCAGTGGTTCACTGATGTGAAAATTACTGGCATCAGCGCCTAAGACCTGAGGAGAGATTTAAATGGCACATAAAAAGGCTGGCGGCTCCACACGTAACGGTCGCGATTCAGAAGCTAAACGCCTGGGCGTTAAGCGTTTCGGTGGCGAATCCGTTCTGGCGGGTAGCATCATCGTTCGTCAGCGTGGCACCAAGTTCCACGCGGGTACCAACGTAGGTTGCGGTCGTGACCACACTCTGTTTGCTAAAGCAGACGGTAAAGTGAAATTTGAAGTTAAAGGCCCGAACAACCGTAAATACATCAGCATCGTTGCTGAGTAAGGTTTTCTCGGTCCGGTAACGGATTAAAGCCCCGCAACGTGTTGCGGGGCTTTTTACATTGGAAACCCGGAAAATTTTCTGTAGGGAAAACGGGCATGAAGCAGCAGGCCGGCATTGGTATTCTTTTGGCGCTCACTACCGCAATGTGCTGGGGTGCGCTGCCAATTGCAATGAAGCAGGTACTGGAAGTCATGGAGCCACCGACGGTGGTGTTTTATCGCTTCCTGATGGCAAGCATAGGCCTGGGTGCCATTCTGGCCGTCAAAGGTAAGCTGCCACCGCTGCGCATCTTTCGAAAACCGCGTTGGCTGGTGTTACTGGCTATCGCGACGGGCGGTCTGTTCGGTAACTTCATTCTGTTCAGCTCTTCCCTGCAATATCTTAGCCCTACAGCGTCGCAGGTGATTGGTCAGCTTTCACCGGTCGGCATGATGGTCGCCAGCGTATTCATCCTCAAGGAGAAGATGCGCGGCACGCAGATCATTGGGGCAAGTATGCTGCTTTGCGGGCTGGTGATGTTCTTTAACACCAGCCTGATTGAGATTTTTACCCGCCTGACGGATTACACCTGGGGTGTCATTTTTGGGGTGGGCGCAGCAACGGTCTGGGTGAGTTATGGCGTCGCGCAAAAGGTGTTATTGCGCCGTCTTGCCTCACAGCAGATCCTCTTTTTGCTGTACACTTTGTGTACACTGGCATTATTGCCTTTAGCGAAGCCGGGTGTAATTACCCAGCTCAGCGACTGGCAACTGGCGTGCCTCATTTTTTGTGGGCTGAATACGCTGGTCGGTTATGGCGCGCTGGCTGAAGCCATGGCGCGCTGGCAGGCAGCACAGGTGAGCGCCTTAATCACGCTTACCCCGCTGTTTACGCTGTTATTTTCAGATTTATTATCAATGGCCTGGCCCGATGTCTTCGTCAAGCCGATGCTCAACCTGTTGGGTTATCTCGGTGCGTTTGTCGTGGTTGCGGGCGCGATGTATTCCGCCATTGGTCATCGTCTCTGGGGGCGTTGGCGCAAAAATGAAGCGGTTGTAATAGTCCCCCGCTCAGGCGAATGAGTTACGGAGAGTAAAATGAAGTTTGTTGATGAAGCGACGATTCTGGTCGTGGCAGGTGATGGCGGTAACGGTTGTGTAAGCTTCCGCCGTGAAAAATATATTCCTCGTGGCGGTCCTGATGGCGGTGACGGTGGGGACGGTGGCGACGTGTGGCTGGAGGCGGATGAAAACCTCAACACGCTGATCGACTACCGTTTCGAAAAATCTTTCCGCGCCGAGCGTGGCCAGAACGGCCAGAGCCGCGACTGTACCGGTAAACGCGGTAAAGACGTGACGATCAAAGTGCCGGTGGGTACGCGTGTCATCGATCAGGGTACGGGCGAAACCATGGGTGATATGACCAAACACGGTCAGCGCCTGATGGTGGCGAAAGGCGGCTGGCATGGTCTGGGTAACAGCCGTTTCAAATCTTCCGTTAACCGTACCCCGCGTCAGAAAACCATGGGTACCCCGGGTGATAAGCGCGACCTGCAACTGGAACTGATGCTGCTGGCGGATGTGGGGATGCTGGGCATGCCAAACGCCGGTAAATCGACGTTTATCCGTGCGGTCTCTGCGGCGAAACCAAAAGTGGCAGATTATCCGTTTACGACGCTGGTACCGAGCCTGGGCGTTGTCCGTATGGATAACGAGAAGAGCTTCGTGGTCGCTGACATCCCGGGTCTGATTGAAGGGGCTGCAGAAGGCGCCGGTCTGGGTATTCGCTTCCTGAAGCACCTTGAGCGTTGCCGCGTACTGTTGCACCTCATCGACATCGATCCAATCGACGGTTCCGATCCGGTTGAAAACGCTCGTATCATTATCGGCGAGCTGGAGAAATACAGTGAAAAACTGGCGCAAAAACCGCGCTGGCTGGTATTCAACAAGATCGACCTGATGGACAAAGCGGAAGCTGAAGCGAAAGCTAAAGCGATTGCCGAAGCGATGGGTTGGGAAGATAAGTACTATCTGATCTCTGCCGCCAGCCAGGTTGGCGTGAAAGATCTCTGCTGGGATGTGATGACCTTTATCATCGAGAATCCGGTTGTTCAGGCAGAAGAGGCGAAACAGCCTGAAAAAGTCGAATTCATGTGGGATGACTACCACCGCCAGCAGCTCGAAGAGCTGGAAGCGGAAGAAGATGATGAAGACTGGGACGATGACTGGGATGAAGACGACGAAGAAGGCGTCGAGTTCATCTACAAGCACTAACCCCTGTATAAAGCCCCTTAACGGGGCTTTTTTTTATCCTATTTTCGTCGGTAACCAACAGCTGGCGATGAGGCCGCCCTCAGCGCCGTTCTCCAGCGTTAAATGACCATGATGGAGCTGTACGATACGCTGTACGATGCTCAGCCCAAGGCCGCTGCCGCCGTAGCGCTGGTCGAGACGTCGGAAAGGTTCGGTGATCGACTGGCGGTGCGCCTCATCAATACCCGGCCCCTGATCGGTAACGCTCACCCGGGTACCCCCCTCCGTCGCTGTTAATGCCACTTCAATGGTTGTGCCTGCCGGGCTGTAACGGGCGGCATTCTCCAGAAGGTTCCTTAGCATCAGACGTAACAGGACGGCGTCCCCCTGTACCGTCAGCGTGCTGTGGGCCGGCCATAATACCGTATGCTCTTTGGCTTCATGCTCCAGGCTAAGCGGAGCAATGATCGACTCAGTCCAGTTCACGGTATCGTAATGGCCGCTGGCCATCGCCTGTCCGGCACGCGCCAGCATCAGCAGCTGTTCCACCGTGTGCATCAGCTGATCGATCCGGTTTATCAGTGGCGTGGCCTGCGGGGAACCGGACTGAGCCATCAGTTCCAGATGGAGCCTAATCCCCGCCAGCGGCGTACGTAACTCGTGTGCCGCATCGGCGGTAAACAGGCGTTCCTGTTGAATAGTGTGGTCCAGCCGGGCGAGGAGTTGGTTGAGGGACGTGGTTACTGCGCCTATCTCTTCCATATCAGAATACATCGGCAGGGGAGTCAGATTATCCGCCGAACGGTTCGCAAGGCTGGCGCGAAGTTTGTTGAGTGGTCGGGTGATCCATGTGACTGCCCAGAATGAGAAGAGCAGGGTAAAACCGACCATCACCAGTGAAGGGACCAGCAGGGAGGCAATGGCTTCGCGGATCTCTTTTTCGACATGGTTGTTGCGTGCTTTAGCGGACAACGTTTCGTTCACCAGAAAACCGATCTGCTCGCGGCTCTCATGCCACAGCCAGACTACGCTAATGAGTTGAAAAAATAGCAGAATAACCGCCAGCAACACCATTAATCGCCGGCGCATACTGTTCATTTCTGGCTCTCCAGACGGTAACCCACGCCGCGTACGGTTTTGATGCGATCTTTACCGAGCTTGCGGCGCAGATTATGAATATGAACTTCAAGCGTGTTTGATCCTGGATCGTCCTGCCAGGAGTAGATGTCCTGTTGCAGCGTTTCACGGTGCACGGTCTGCCCGCTGCGCATGATCAGGCGCGTCAGCAGAGCGAACTCTTTTGGGGTCACTTCCACAGGCTGAGACTGGCGCAGCACCTGCTGAGTTTGCAGATTGAGGGTAATATCCCCGTCCGTCAGCAGGTTGTCGCTGTGGCCCTGATAGCGGCGGATCAACGCCCGTACGCGAGCCTGTAGCTCGGCAAGGGCGAAGGGTTTTACCAGATAATCGTCAGCGCCAGAATCAAGCCCGTTAATTCTGTCTTCAATGGCATCGCGGGCGGTGAGAATCAATACGGGATTCTCCACTCCGCGACGACGCCACTGGCAGAGCAGCGTCGCGCCGTCTTTATCCGGCAGTCCCAAATCCAGGATCACCAGGCTGTATTCACCGCTCTGGATCAGGGCATCTGCTTCAGCGGCCGTGGCGGCACAATCCAGGGCGTAGCCCTCATTGCCCAGCGCCAGCGCTAACCCTTCCTGCAATAACAGATCGTCTTCAACTATCAGTAGTTTCATCGCTAGTTATTCTGGTAGATGTCCTTATAGAGCCTGCTTTCGAAACGCACCAGTGGAATACGGCGATTGCGCTGGTCAGCCGGTTCGACGGCATAGCCGGAAAGATACTGCACAAATGCCATGCGTTGTCCGCTGGCGGTGGTGATAAAACCGGCAAGGTTGTAAACGCCTTGCAGGGAACCCGTTTTGGCTGACACTTTGCCATCCACGCCCGCAGCGTGAAGGCCCGCGCGGTACTGAAGAGAGCCGTCGTGTCCGGCAAGCGGCAGCATCGTAATAAAGTTTAGCTCAGCGTCATGCTGAGCAATGTACTGCAACACCTGCATCATGGTGGCCGGCGAGATCAGGTTATGACGCGATAAACCGGAACCATCAACGGCGATCGTATTGCCCAGATCGATACCCGCCTGCTGGCGCAGGATCTGACGTACGGCATCAGAACCGGCCCGCCAGGTGCCCGGCACACCAAAGCGCGCGTGCCCGATCATGCGGAACACCGTGTCGGCAATCATGTTATCCGACTTTTTCAGCATAATCTTAAGCAAATCATGCAGTGGCGCGGACTGTTTGCTGGCAATCACCGTGCCTGGCTCATTCACCTGCGTCTGGCGCAGCAGCGTTCCGGTGTAGGTTATGCCCGCCTGCTTCAGTTCATCTTTAAAAATGGCACCGGCATAACCTGCGCCATCCTGAATGGCAAAGGCCAGCGGGAGTGGATCGGCCCGCTGGGTCAGGCAGCCGGTGAGCGTATAGCGGTTGAGATCGCCCGGTACCACGTCCAGCTCGCAATACTGTGCCTCCGGGGAGCCTTTCGCCAGCGTCCGCACCTGGCTGAACATCGTGACCGGGTAGTAAGACGCCACGCGGATAAACGCTAAGTCATTTGGTTTTGGCGCGCTGTAAAGCGATACGGAGAAGCAGTTACGGTCAACGATGGCGGCGGCTGGCGGGGCGCTAAAACACTGCGTCATGTCGTTCCATGGCCAGCCAGGCGCTTTATCGTGGCTGGCGAAAATGGAGGTGTCGATCAGCACGTTGCCATCAATTTTTGTTACGCCGGATTTTTTCAGTACCGCCACCATGTTGCGGACATCCTGGCGCTTAAAGGTGGGATCGCCACCAAAACGGGCGATAAGATCGCCTTTCAGTTCGCCACCCTCAACGTTACCTCTGGTTTCAAGGGTGGTAGTAAAACGGAAGTCAGGCCCGAGCTGGAGCAGAGCGGCGAGGGCGGTGATCACCTTCTGGGTACTGGCAGGCAGCGCCATCTGTTGACTGTGATAGTCAATCTCGGGAGCCTGCGCGCCAACCTTCTGCACCATCAGGGCAAGGTTCGCGCCGGCGGGCAGTTGATTAATGTACTCATCAACATTCGCGGCCTGAACGGTGAACGTTATACTGGTAGTCAATCCGATGATAAAACTGGAAAATCGCATAATCTCGCGCTAACAACCCGAAAACAAACCGTCATACTACGGTGCATGGCACTGTAAAGTAAACGATGACCCATAGTGAACTTCGCGGTAAAATGCGTATCAAATTGAAAAATTGCTGCTGACCTGGGGCGTTGCTCCCGGGTCGGTTTTCTTTTTGCTTCTGGCCTGTTCAGGTGGGCTGGAGCAGGGAACACTGCTCCCAACAGGAATGTTTAAGAGGTATAACAAATGCAAGCTATTCCGATGACCTTACGTGGTGCCGAAAAACTGCGCGAAGAGCTGGATTTTCTGAAATCCGTGCGTCGCCCTGAAATCATCGCCGCTATCGCGGAAGCGCGTGAGCATGGCGACCTGAAAGAGAATGCTGAATACCACGCGGCGCGTGAGCAGCAGGGTTTCTGTGAGGGGCGCATTAAAGATATCGAGGCGAAACTGTCTAACGCGCAGGTTATTGATATCACCAAAATGCCAAATAATGGCCGTGTTATCTTCGGTTCTACCGTCAGCGTCCTGAATCTGGACAACGACGAAGAGCAGACCTATCGCATCGTGGGTGATGATGAAGCGGACTTCAAACAGAACCTGATTTCGGTGAACTCGCCAATTGCTCGTGGCCTGATTGGCAAAGAGCAGGACGATGTGGTCACCATCCGCACCCCTGGTGGTGAAGTGGAATACGAAATTATTAAGGTTGAATATCTGTAATTCGCTTCTCTACTAAGATGTTGATACATTGTAAAGAAAAGAAAAAGGCCGCATAGCGGCCTTTTATCAACTCACGGAGCATGGCATTTTGCTCGCCTGCTGAAAGAAATCCCTCGTTTCACACAGAAAATGTGTTCGATTCAGGATATCCTTAACGTGGCAGCGAGATTTTGCGCTCTTTAGATGGGCGATAGAGCACCAGCGTTTTACCGATGACCTGTACATTACAGGCGCCGGTTTCGCGCACGATGGCTTCCACGATCAGGTTTTTAGTGTCTCTGTCTTCAGAGGCGATTTTCACCTTGATCAGCTCGTGGTGTTCCAGCGCTTGTTCAATCTCGGCAAGCACCCCTTCGGTCAAACCATTGTTGCCAAGCATCACTACAGGCTTGAGCGGATGTGCCAGACCTTTAAGGTGCTGTTTTTGTTTAGTACTCAGATTCATCGTATATTTTTGCTTACGTTGGGATTGAAAACGGTTCATTCTACCGCCATCTCCCTAATATCGCCAAATAGCTGCGTAGAAATTTACGTCACAGGCAAGCAACGATGAACCAGGACGGAAATGTTAAATGACAGGTAAAAAGCGTTCTGCCAGCTCCAGCCGCTGGCTTCAGGAACACTTTAGCGATAAATATGTTCAACAGGCGCAGAAAAAGGGGTTGCGTTCCCGCGCCTGGTTTAAACTTGATGAAATACAGCAAAGTGACAAACTTTTTAAACCGGGAATGACGGTGGTCGACCTCGGTGCGGCACCTGGCGGATGGTCCCAGTATGCGGTTACGCAGATCGGCGGAACGGGCCGAATCATCGCATGCGATCTTTTACCAATGGATCCCATCGTCGGTGTCGACTTCCTTCAGGGCGACTTTCGTGATGAATTAGTGCTTAAAGCATTACTTGATCGTGTAGGTGACAGTAAGGTCCAGGTTGTCATGTCGGATATGGCGCCAAATATGTGTGGAACACCGGCGGTGGATATCCCCCGCGCCATGTATCTGGTGGAACTAGCGTTAGAAATGTGTCGTGATGTACTAGCGCCTGGTGGTAGTTTTGTTGTGAAGGTGTTTCAGGGCGAAGGTTTCGAGGAGTATCTTAAGGAAATTCGCTCCCTGTTTGCGAAGGTCAAAGTTCGTAAGCCGGACTCTTCCCGGGCCCGTTCCCGTGAAGTGTATATTGTAGCGACCGGGCGAAAATGATAACCGGGAGATTTCAGACGAAAGTTTGAATGAAACTGGATATAGAGTATCCTGACGCTGTTTTTAACACAGTTGTAATATGAGGTTAATCCCTTGAGTGACATGGCGAAAAACCTAATACTCTGGCTGGTCATTGCCGTTGTGCTGATGTCAGTATTCCAGAGCTTTGGGCCCAGCGAGTCGAATGGCCGCAAGGTGGATTATTCTACCTTCCTGCAAGAGGTCAATCAGGACCAGGTTCGCGAAGCGCGTATCAACGGACGTGAGATCAACGTTACCAAGAAAGATAGTAACCGTTACACGACTTACATCCCGGTGAACGATCCTAAGCTGCTTGATAACCTTCTGACCAAAAACGTCAAAGTGGTAGGCGAGCCGCCGGAAGAACCAAGCCTGCTGGCTTCTATCTTCATTTCCTGGTTCCCGATGCTGCTTCTTATCGGCGTCTGGATCTTCTTTATGCGCCAGATGCAGGGCGGTGGTGGCAAAGGTGCCATGTCGTTCGGTAAGAGCAAGGCGCGTATGCTGACGGAAGACCAGATCAAGACCACGTTTGCTGACGTAGCAGGTTGTGACGAAGCAAAAGAAGAGGTGGGTGAACTGGTTGAATACCTACGCGAGCCGAGCCGTTTCCAGAAACTGGGCGGTAAGATCCCGAAAGGCGTCCTGATGGTCGGCCCTCCGGGTACGGGTAAAACCCTGCTGGCAAAAGCCATCGCGGGTGAAGCGAAGGTGCCGTTCTTTACTATTTCAGGTTCTGACTTCGTTGAAATGTTCGTGGGTGTCGGTGCATCTCGTGTGCGTGACATGTTCGAGCAGGCTAAGAAGGCAGCACCGTGCATCATCTTCATCGATGAAATCGATGCCGTAGGCCGCCAGCGTGGCGCAGGCCTGGGTGGTGGTCACGATGAACGTGAGCAGACGCTGAACCAGATGCTGGTTGAGATGGACGGCTTCGAAGGTAACGAAGGTATCATCGTTATCGCGGCAACTAACCGTCCGGACGTACTTGACCCTGCGCTGCTGCGTCCAGGCCGTTTCGACCGCCAGGTTGTGGTCGGTCTGCCGGATGTTCGCGGTCGTGAACAGATTCTGAAAGTGCATATGCGTCGCGTACCGCTAGCGCCAGATATCGACGCGGCAATCATCGCGCGTGGTACTCCAGGCTTCTCCGGTGCGGATCTGGCTAACCTGGTCAACGAGGCAGCCCTGTTTGCCGCTCGCGGTAACAAGCGTGTAGTGTCCATGGTCGAATTTGAGAAAGCGAAAGACAAAATCATGATGGGTGCGGAACGTCGCTCCATGGTGATGACGGAAGCGCAGAAAGAGTCCACGGCATATCACGAAGCGGGCCACGCGATTATCGGTCGTCTGGTGCCGGAACACGATCCGGTACACAAGGTGACGATCATTCCACGCGGTCGTGCGTTGGGTGTGACCTTCTTCCTGCCTGAAGGCGACGCGATCAGCGCCAGCCGTCAGAAGCTGGAAAGCCAGATCTCAACCCTGTACGGCGGTCGTCTGGCAGAAGAAATCATCTACGGTGCGGAACATGTTTCCACCGGTGCGTCGAACGATATTAAAGTGGCGACAAACCTGGCGCGTAACATGGTGACCCAGTGGGGCTTCTCCGACAAACTCGGTCCGCTGCTGTATGCAGAGGAAGAGGGCGAGGTGTTCCTGGGCCGTTCCGTGGCAAAAGCGAAACATATGTCCGATGAAACGGCACGTATCATCGACCAGGAAGTGAAAGCGCTGATTGAACGTAACTACGCTCGCGCCCGTCAGATCCTGAACGACAATATGGACATCCTGCATTCGATGAAAGATGCGCTCATGAAATATGAGACCATCGATGCACCACAGATTGACGACCTGATGGCGCGCCGCGAAGTGCGTCCGCCGGCAGGCTGGGAAGACCCAGGCGCGTCTAACAATTCTGACAACAATGGCACCCCGCGTGCGCCGCGTCCGGTCGATGAACCGCGTACGCCAAACCCGGGCAACACCATGTCAGAGCAGTTAGGCGACAAGTAAGTCACTGCTGTTGAAGCGTTTGTCTGTATCTCAAACCCTGGAGCTTGCTCCGGGGTTTTTCTTATCTGTTTAACCACATTAATCCCAGGGACTTCACCATGAAACTATTCGCCCAGGACTCGCATCTCGACCTTTCACATCCCCATGTGATGGGGATCCTGAATGTCACGCCTGATTCCTTCTCTGACGGCGGCACGCATAATTCGCTTATCGACGCGGTTAAACACGCGAATTTAATGATTAACGCGGGTGCCACCATCATTGACGTTGGAGGGGAGTCAACGCGACCTGGCGCGGCGGAGGTTTCGGTGGAAGAAGAGCTGGCGCGCGTGGTGCCGGTGGTGGAGGCTATCGCCCGGCGCTTTGAAGTGTGGATCTCTGTTGATACCTCCAAACCCGAAGTGATCCGTGAAGTGGCGAGAGTGGGCGCTCACATTATCAATGATATCCGCTCGTTGACCGAGCCGGGCGCGATTGAAGCCGCCGCAGAAACCGGGCTACCGGTGTGTCTGATGCATATGCAGGGCCAGCCTAAGACAATGCAGGAGGCGCCAAAATATGAAGACGTGTTTGCCGACGTCACCCGCTTCTTTATTAAGCATATCGAACGCTGTGAACGTGCGGGTATCGCAAAAGAGAAATTGCTGCTCGACCCGGGCTTCGGTTTCGGTAAAAATCTCTCACACAATTACGCGTTGCTTGCGCGCTTATCAGAGTTTCATCAGTTCGGCCTGCCACTGCTGGTGGGAATGTCGAGAAAATCGATGATTGGTCAGTTGTTGAATGTCGGGCCGAGCGAACGTCTGAGCGGCAGTCTGGCCTGCGCGGTGATTGCCGCGATGCAAGGTGCACACATCATTCGCGTACATGACGTAAAAGAAACAGTAGAAGCCATGCGTGTGGTGGAAGCCACACTGGCAGCGAAGGAAAACAAACGCTATGAGTAATCGTAAATATTTTGGTACCGATGGCATCCGTGGGCGCGTAGGCGATGCGCCAATTACCCCTGACTTTGTCCTGAAGCTGGGCTGGGCAGCGGGGAAAGTGCTGGCGCGTCATGGCTCCCGTAAGATCATTATTGGGAAAGATACCCGTATTTCGGGTTATATGCTGGAGTCCGCGCTGGAAGCCGGGCTGGCGGCGGCGGGGCTTTCAGCTTCCTTTACGGGGCCAATGCCGACTCCTGCTGTTGCCTATCTGACCCGCACCTTCCGTGCGGAAGCGGGCATCGTCATTTCCGCTTCCCATAACCCGTTCTATGACAACGGTATCAAATTCTTCTCCATCGACGGCACTAAACTGCCGGATGACGTGGAAGAGGCGATTGAAGCGGAAATGGAAAAAGAGATCACCTGTGTTGACTCCGCTGAGCTGGGTAAAGCAAACCGTATTGTCGATGCCGCAGGCCGCTACATTGAATTCTGCAAAGGCACTTTCCCGAATGAGCTGAGCCTGGCACACCTCAAAATTGTGGTGGACTGTGCCAACGGTGCGACTTACCACATTGCGCCGAATGTGTTCCGCGAGCTGGGTGCGAAAGTGATCACTATCGGCTGCGAGCCGGACGGTCTGAACATCAACGAAGAAGTTGGCGCGACAGACGTGCGTGCCTTGCAGGCGCGTGTCCTGGCTGAAAAGGCCGATCTGGGTATTGCCCTGGATGGCGATGGTGACCGTGTGATCATGGTTGATCACGAAGGTAACAAGGTCGATGGCGATCAGATCCTCTACATCATTGCGCGTGAAGGCCTGCGTCAGGGGCAACTGCGCGGTGGCGCGGTGGGCACTTTGATGAGCAATATGGGTCTGGAACTGGCGCTGAAACAGCTGGGCATCCCGTTTGTTCGTGCGAAGGTGGGTGACCGCTACGTGCTGGAAAAACTCCAGGAGAAAGGCTGGCGTATTGGCGCGGAAAACTCCGGCCACGTGATCCTGCTCGATAAAACCACCACCGGTGACGGCATTGTGGCGGCGCTTCAGGTTGTTGCCGCGATGGCGCGTAACCATATGAGCCTGCACGATCTGTGCAGCGGCATGAAAATGTTCCCGCAGATCCTGGTCAACGTGCGTTTCACCGCGGGTAAAGGTGACCCGCTGGAAAATGATAACGTGAAAGCGGTGATGGCAGAGGTGGAAGCGACGCTTGGCAGCCGTGGGCGCGTCCTGCTGCGTAAGTCGGGTACCGAGCCGCTGATCCGCGTGATGGTGGAAGGCGAAGACGAAGCGCAGGTGACTGAATTTGCGCACCGCATTGCGGATGCAGTCAAAGCTGCATAATCTTTCAGAATAAGTGTTTAAAAAGGCGGCGTTTGCCGCCTTTGTTTTAAACAATTAATGGCTTTTTGCTGTTTTTTTCCGCAGTTGATACAATGCCTCGAAAATGCCCTTGCGAAGGTGATTCGCTTTGGTTAGTATTCACACCCGCTTCAGTGGGAAACAAAATCCTGCTAATTGGTCGAAGCATTGGTATGCGGCAAATCCGCAAGGAACAGGTTGATTATGTACGAAGCTCTTTTAGTTATTTTCCTTATTGTAGCCATCGCTCTCGTAGCGCTGATTATGCTACAGCAAGGTAAAGGCGCTGATATGGGAGCCTCCTTCGGAGCAGGCGCTTCTGGTACGCTGTTCGGTTCAAGTGGTTCTGCGAACTTCATGACCCGCACGACGGCGATTCTGGCTACGCTGTTCTTCATTATCAGTCTGGTGCTGGGCAATATCAACAGCAACAAGACCAGTAAAGGAAGCGAGTGGGAAAATCTGAGCGCGCCAGCAAAAACTGAGCAAACTCAGCCAGCTGCACCGGCTAAGCCAACCAGCGATATCCCGCAGTAAGTATTCCGTACCGAGGTGGTGGAATTGGTAGACACGCTACCTTGAGGTGGTAGTGCCCTAACGGGCTTGTGGGTTCGAGTCCCATCCTCGGTACCAATATTCCAGAAGAAAGACGTCGCAAGACGTCTTTTTTTCGTCTCTATATTCTGTGTTTCCGATCTATTGTAGGGCGGGTAAGCGCAGCGCCACCCGCCGTTTTGCCCGGCGGCGCTGCGCTTACCGGGCCTACGAAGACCACAAAAAAGGCGCCCATTGGGCGCCTTTTGCATGTCTTGCTGTCGATTACTTCTTATCGCTGTGTTCCAGGTTCTCAACCTGCGGCAGACCATTACCGGAATTCGCGGAGAGCAGGCCATTCTCAACATAGTTGAACAGCTTCTCACGGGTATCGGTGATGTCCAGGTTACGCATGGTCAGCTGGCCAATACGATCGTCCGGAGAGAATACTGACTCACCTTTCTCCATGGTCAGACGCTCTGCTTTATAGGTCAGGTTGTCAGACACGGTGTTCAGGATGGAGTAGTCGTTACCGCGACGCAGTTCCAGGGTCACTTCGCCGGTGATGGCGCTTGCCACCCAACGTTGCAGGGCGTCACGCAGCATCAGCGCCTGTGGATCAAACCAGCGACCCTGATACAGCAGTTTGCCCAGCTGACGGCCATGAGCGTGATACTGCTCAATGGTGTCTTCGTTGTGAATACCGGTCAGCAGACGCTCATAAGCGATGTGCAGCAGCGCCATCCCTGGAGCTTCGTAAATGCCGCGGCTTTTTGCTTCGATGATACGGTTTTCGATCTGATCGCTCATACCCAGCCCGTGACGACCGCCGATGCGGTTTGCTTCCAGCATCAGTTCAACATCGTCGGAGAAGGTTTTACCGTTCAGGGCAACCGGATGACCGCGTTCGAAACGCACGGTCACTTCTTCCGCCGGGATCTTAACGTTCTCATCCCAGAACTTCACGCCCATGATCGGGTTAACAATTTTTACGCTGGAATTCAGGAATTCCAGGTCTTTCGCTTCATGCGTCGCACCCAGCATGTTGGAGTCGGTTGAGTAGGCTTTCTCAACCGACATCTTGTAGTCAAAGCCGCAGGCAATCATAAACTCAGACATTTCATGACGGCCACCCAGCTCGTCGATGAAGTCGGTATCCAGCCACGGTTTGTAGATCTGCAACTCGGCGTTGGTCAGCAGGCCATAACGATAGAAACGTTCAATATCGTTGCCTTTATAGGTGCTACCGTCCCCCCAGATGTTCACGCCATCTTCTTTCATGGCGGCGACCAGCATAGTGCCGGTGACGGCACGACCCAGCGGGGTGGTATTGAAATAGGTCAGGCCGCCGGTAGTGTTATGGAAAGCACCGCACTGGATCGCGGCAATCCCTTCGGCGACCAGCTGCTTACGGCAGTCGATCAGACGTGCGTTCTCTGCGCCATATTCCATGGCACGACGAGGGATCGCGTCATAATCTTCCTCGTCCGGCTGACCCAGGTTCGCAGTATATGCATAAGGAACCGCTCCCTTCTGGCGCATCCACAGCAGTGCAGCGCTGGTATCCAGGCCGCCAGAAAAAGCGATGCCAATACGTTGTCCTACCGGGAGATGCTTGAGAATCGTCGTCATATAATAAAATCCTGCTTGATTGACTGATTAGAGACCGCTTTCGCTCTCGATGCATTTTTATGCAAAATAAGTGAGTATTCATTTAATCATCTTTTATCGACGACCGAAAGAGACGTGTGCGTTTTTTGTAAAAATTTCCCTTTTATTGCCCTGGCCGAAGTTGGGTTGACAGGTGGGGTCAACTATCAATATACTGAATGCCGATTTTACGTCCCGTCTTCGGTACCAAATCCCAGCATTATTTGCAAATTCTGTCCAAAACGCGTAGAATTTGCCACGTTTCAGGCGCGGGGTGGAGCAGCCTGGTAGCTCGTCGGGCTCATAACCCGAAGGTCGTCGGTTCAAATCCGGCCCCCGCAACCACTTTCCCATAAAGTTCTTTTTCAAATATACTGTGAAGACTTAGAGCCTTCGTAGCTGGATTTGAAAAAATGCTTTCGGAGAGTGCTCCAGGCCACAGTTGTGGCTATAGGGTTCAGTTATCTAAAGCCCCGATTTATCGGGGTTTTTTGTTATCTGACTACAGAATAACTGGGCTTTACGCCCTTTTTTTATGTCTTGGGGGTGGGCTTGTCCACATTAGAGCAAAAATTAACAGAGATGATTACTGCGCCGGTCGAAGCACTGGGCTACGAACTGGTCGGCATCGAATTCGTTCGCGGCCGTACATCCACACTGCGCATCTATATTGATAGTGAAGATGGCATCAATGTTGATGATTGTGCTGATGTCAGCCACCAGGTGAGTGCGGTTCTTGATGTTGAAGATCCGATTACCGTTGCGTACAACCTGGAAGTTTCCTCACCTGGCCTCGATCGTCCGATGTTCACGGCCGAGCACTACGTGCGCTTTACCGGTGAAGAAGTGGCTCTCGTTCTGCGTATGGCCGTACAGAACCGCCGTAAATGGCAGGGAATTATCAAAGCCGTTGATGGTGAAATGATCACGGTGACAGTCGAAGGCAAAGATGAAGTGTTCGCGCTGAGTAATATCCAGAAGGCGAACCTGGTTCCCCACTTTTAACAGTCTGGATTGAGGTGAAAAGCCCGCGATGAACAAAGAAATTTTGGCTGTTGTTGAAGCCGTCTCCAACGAGAAATCACTGCCGCGTGAGAAGATTTTCGAAGCGCTGGAAAGTGCACTGGCTACAGCAACCAAGAAAAAATACGAACAAGAGATCGATGTTCGCGTAGAAATCGATCGTAAAAGCGGTGACTTCGATACATTCCGTCGTTGGGTAATCGTTGAAGAAGTGACCCAACCGACCAAAGAGATCACCCTGGAAGCGGCACGTTTTGAAGACGAAAGTCTGAACGTGGGTGACTACGTTGAAGATCAGATTGAATCTGTTACCTTCGACCGTATCACCACCCAGACCGCGAAGCAGGTTATCGTGCAGAAAGTTCGCGAAGCCGAGCGCGCGCTGGTTGTCGATCAGTTCCGCGATCAGGAAGGCGAAATCATCACTGGCGTGGTGAAGAAAGTGAACCGCGACAACATCTCTCTGGAGATCAAATCCGAAGGGCTGCCGGGTAACGCTGAAGCCGTGATCCTGCGTGAAGACATGCTGCCGCGTGAAAACTTCCGCCCAGGCGACCGTATTCGTGGTGTGCTGTATGCCGTACGTCCTGAAGCGCGTGGTGCACAGCTGTTCGTGACGCGTTCTAAACCAGAAATGCTGGTTGAACTGTTCCGTATCGAAGTGCCGGAAATCGGCGAAGAAGTTATCGAAATCAAAGCGGCGGCCCGCGATCCGGGTTCCCGTGCGAAAATTGCGGTGAAAACCAACGACAAGCGTATCGACCCGGTCGGTGCTTGCGTCGGTATGCGTGGCGCACGTGTTCAGGCGGTTTCTACCGAACTGGGCGGCGAGCGCATTGATATCGTTCTGTGGGACGACAACCCGGCGCAGTTTGTGATCAACGCAATGGCACCGGCTGATGTGGCGTCTATCGTTGTTGACGAAGACAAACACACCATGGATATCGCTGTAGAAGCGGGCAACCTGGCGCAGGCGATTGGCCGTAACGGTCAGAACGTACGTCTGGCGTCACAGCTGAGCGGCTGGGAACTCAACGTGATGACCGTTGATGACCTTCAGGCCAAGCATCAGGCTGAAGCCCACGCGGCGATCGATACCTTCACCAAATACCTGGACATTGACGAAGACTTCGCCACTGTGCTGGTTGAAGAAGGTTTCTCTACGCTGGAAGAACTGGCCTACGTGCCAATGAAAGAGCTGCTGGAAATTGACGGTCTGGATGAACCAACCGTTGAAGCCCTGCGTGAACGCGCTAAAAACGCACTGACCACCCTGGCGCTGGCTCAGGAAGAAAGCCTTGGCGATAAGAAGCCGGCTGATGACCTGCTGAATCTGGAAGGTCTTGATCGTGCGATTGCGTTCAAGCTGGCTGCCCGTGGTGTTTGTACGCTGGAAGATCTCGCTGAGCAAGGCGTTGATGACCTGGCCGATATCGAAGGTTTAACCGACGAGAAAGCCGGCGAACTCATCATGGCCGCACGTAATATTTGCTGGTTCGGCGACGAAGCGTAATAAACTGTAGCAGGAAGGAACAGCATGACTGATGTAACTGTAAAATCGCTGGCTGCTGAGATTCAGACCTCCGTGGACCGCCTGGTACAGCAATTTGCTGATGCAGGGATCCCGAAGTCCGCTGATGACTCGGTGACCGCGCAAGAAAAACAAACCTTGTTAGCGCACCTGAACCGTGAACACGGCTCTACGCCTGATAAGTTAACGCTACAGCGTAAAACGCGTAGCACGTTGAACATCCCTGGTACCGGTGGCAAAAGCAAGTCGGTACAAATTGAAGTCCGCAAGACGCGCACCTTTGTAAAACGTGATCCGCAAGAGGCAGAACGCCTTGCCGCGGAAGAGCAGGCACAGCGTGAAGCGGAAGAACAAGCTCAGCGTGAGGCAGAAGCCACTGCCAAACGTGAAGCAGAATTAAAAGCTGAACGTGAGGCCGCAGAAAAAGCGAAACGCGACGCCGGTGAAAAAGCGAAGCGTGACGCTGCGGAAAAAGACAAAGTGAGCAATCAACAGACCGACGAAATGACCAAAACTGCCCAGGCTGAAAAAGCCCGCCGTGAAAATGAAGCTGCCGAGCTGAAGCGTAAAGCGGAAGAAGAAGCCCGCCGCAAGCTTGAAGAAGAAGCTCGCCGCGTCGCCGAAGAAGCGCGTCGCATGGCAGAAGAAAACGAGAAGAATGGTGTGAATACTGCTGAACCAACTGAAGATACCAGCGATTATCACGTCACCACGTCTCAGCATGCGCGTCAGGCAGAAGACGACAACGACCGCGAAGTAGAAGGTGGTCGTGGTCGTACTCGCAGTGCAAAAGCTGCGCGTCCTGCGAAAAAAGGTAACAAACACGCTGAATCAAAAGCTGACCGTGAAGAAGCGCGTGCAGCGGTTCGCGGCGGTAAAGGCGGCAAGCGTAAAGGTTCCGCTCTCCAGCAGGGCTTCCAGAAGCCTGCTCAGGCCGTTAACCGTGACGTTGTGATCGGCGAAACTATCACCGTTGGCGAACTGGCTAACAAAATGGCGGTGAAAGGCTCTCAGGTCATCAAAGCGATGATGAAACTGGGCGCAATGGCCACCATCAACCAGGTCATCGACCAGGAAACCGCACAGCTGGTTGCCGAAGAGATGGGCCACAAAGTTATCCTGCGTCGTGAAAACGAGCTGGAAGAAGCAGTAATGAGCGACCGTGATACGGGCGCAGCGGCTGAACCGCGCGCACCGGTTGTGACCATCATGGGTCACGTTGACCACGGTAAAACCTCTCTGCTTGACTACATTCGTTCTACTAAGGTTGCCTCCGGCGAAGCGGGTGGTATTACCCAGCACATCGGTGCTTACCACGTAGAAACCGAAAACGGCATGATCACCTTCCTGGATACCCCAGGCCACGCAGCGTTTACCTCAATGCGTGCTCGTGGTGCTCAGGCAACGGATATCGTTGTTCTGGTTGTTGCTGCCGACGATGGCGTGATGCCACAGACCATTGAAGCTATCCAGCACGCGAAAGCGGCGCAGGTGCCTCTGGTTGTTGCAGTCAACAAAATCGATAAGCCAGAAGCTGATATGGATCGCGTGAAGAACGAACTGTCCCAGTACGGCGTTATGCCGGAAGAGTGGGGCGGTGAAGCGCAGTTCATCCCTGTATCTGCAAAAGCAGGTACCGGTATCGACGACCTGCTGAACGCTATCCTGCTTCAGGCTGAAGTTCTGGAGCTGAAAGCGGTTCGTAAAGGTATGGCGAGCGGCGCGGTAATCGAATCCTTCCTGGATAAAGGTCGTGGTCCGGTTGCAACCGTTCTGGTTCGCGAAGGTACTCTGCACAAGGGCGACATCGTTCTGTGTGGTTTCGAATACGGTCGCGTTCGCGCGATGCGTAACGAACTGGGTCAGGAAGTGCTGGAAGCGGGTCCGTCCATTCCAGTGGAAATCCTGGGGCTGTCCGGTGTTCCGGCTGCCGGTGACGAAGTAACCGTCGTACGTGACGAGAAGAAAGCGCGTGAAGTCGCTCTGTATCGTCAGGGTAAATTCCGTGAAGTGAAGCTGGCTCGTCAGCAGAAATCCAAACTCGAGAATATGTTCGCCAACATGACCGAAGGCGAAGTTCACGAAGTGAACGTTGTTCTGAAAGCGGACGTTCAGGGTTCTGTGGAAGCGATCTCCGACTCCTTGCTGAAACTGTCTACCGACGAAGTGAAAGTGAAGATCATCGGTTCTGGCGTAGGTGGTATCACCGAAACCGACGCAACTCTGGCAGCAGCGTCAAACGCGATCCTGGTTGGCTTCAACGTTCGTGCTGACGCATCTGCGCGTAAAGTGATTGATGCTGAAAGCCTGGATCTGCGTTACTACTCCGTCATCTATAACCTGATTGACGAAGTGAAAGCAGCGATGAGCGGCATGCTGTCTCCTGAGCTGAAACAGCAGATCATCGGTCTGGCTGAAGTACGTGACGTGTTCAAATCACCGAAATTCGGTGCGATCGCGGGCTGTATGGTTACCGAAGGGACCATTAAGCGTCACAACCCAATCCGCGTTCTGCGCGACAACGTGGTTATCTACGAAGGTGAGCTGGAATCCCTGCGCCGCTTCAAAGATGACGTTAACGAAGTTCGTAACGGCATGGAATGTGGTATCGGCGTGAAGAACTACAACGACGTTCGCGTTGGCGATATGATCGAAGTGTTCGAGATCATCGAAATTCAGCGTACCATCGCGTAATCTTCGTCAACTGAAGATTAATTAGCGTAGGCCGGGTAAGCGAAGCGCCACCCGGCAGTAATTTTAAAAAGGGGCTTAAGCCCCTTTTTTGTCTGGAGAATTTATTATGGCGAAAGAATTTGGTCGCCCACAGCGCGTCGCGCAGGAGATGCAGAAAGAGATCGCTCTCATTCTGCAACGTGAAATCAAAGATCCACGCGTGGGTATGATGACCACCGTGTCTGGCGTGGAAATGTCCCGCGACCTGGCGTACGCCAAAGTGTTTGTAACTTTCCTGAATGACCAGGATGAAGACGCTGTGAAGAACGGCATTAAAGCGTTGCAGGAAGCCTCTGGTTTCATTCGCTCTCTGCTTGGCAAAGCGATGCGCCTGCGTATCGTGCCAGAGCTGACCTTCTTCTACGACAACTCGCTGGTTGAAGGTATGCGTATGTCCAACCTGGTGACCAGCGTGGTGAAACATGACGATGAGCGTCGTGTTAACCCGGCGGACGACAGCAAGGAGGACTGATGAGTCGTCCTCGTCGTCGCGGTCGTGACGTGCATGGCGTGCTCTTGCTGGATAAACCACAGGGCGCATCCAGCAACGACGTGCTGCAAAAAGTGAAGCGTATTTATAACGCCAACCGAGCAGGGCACACTGGCGCGCTGGATCCGCTGGCAACCGGCATGCTGCCGATCTGCCTGGGGGAAGCGACAAAGTTTTCCCAGTACCTGCTGGATTCCGATAAGCGCTACCGCGTGATTGCCAAACTGGGCCAGCGTACGGATACCTCCGATGCAGATGGCCAGGTGGTGGAAGAGCGCCCGGTGACCTTCAGCGCAGAGCAACTTGATGCGGCGCTGGACAGCTTCCGTGGTGATACGCTACAGGTGCCGTCGATGTATTCGGCGCTGAAATATCAGGGCAAAAAGCTCTACGAATATGCACGTCAGGGCATTGAGGTTCCGCGCGAAGCTCGTCCGATTACCGTGTATGAGCTGCTGTTCATTCGTCACGAAGGTGATGAACTCGAGCTGGAAGTACACTGTTCGAAAGGGACCTATATCCGCACCATCATTGATGACCTCGGTGAAAAGCTGGGCTGCGGCGCGCATGTGATTTATCTGCGTCGTCTGGCGGTCAGCAAATATCCGGTCGAACGCATGGTGACGCTTGAGCATCTGCACGCCCTGATTGAGCAGGCGCAAGCGCAGGGCGTTGCGCCGGCCGATCTGCTGGACCCGCTGCTGATGCCAATGGACAGTCCGGCAGTGGACTTCCCGGTTGTTAATCTTCCTTTAACATCGTCCGTTTACTTTAAGAACGGAAACCCGGTTCGCACAACGGGGGCACCGCTTGAGGGCCTGGTACGCGTGACGGAAGGTGACGAAGGGAAATTCATCGGTATGGGCGAAATGGACGGCGAAGGGCGTGTGGCGCCGCGTCGTCTGGTCGTCGAATATCCGGTCGAAGCGTGACGGTGATAACGCCTTACCTTGCGATAAGCAGGGGAGACGAGTAGAATATCGCCGCTTAACGCCTGGTAAATTGTTTAACAATCTGCGGGGCGTACATGGGATAGCTGAATTAGAGATCGGCATCCTTACATTCTTTATACTTTGGAGTTTGAAAATGTCTCTAAGCGTTGAAGCTAAAGCTAAAATCGTTTCTGAGTTTGGTCGTGGTACTAACGACAGCGGTTCTACCGAAGTTCAGGTTGCACTGCTGACTGCACAGATTAACCACCTGCAAGGTCACTTTGCAGAGCACAAAAAAGATCACCACAGCCGTCGTGGTCTGCTGCGTATGGTTTCTCAGCGTCGTAAACTGCTCGACTACCTGAAGCGTAAAGATGTTGCACGCTACACCGCGCTGATCGAGCGTCTGGGTCTGCGTCGCTAATTCTTGCGAGTTTCAGAAAAGGGGGCCTGATGGCCCCTTTTTTCAACCAGACGGCAGCAATTCAATGGAAACTATTGTATTGTTGCTATAAATGATCTTCATTGCAGAGGTTCGCGCGGCTAATGAGAGGCTTCACCCAGGGGGGTGTCGGTTGTCATTAGTCGCGAGGATGCGAAGAAGGTCGGGTTAAATCGTCAGCACACCTGAGGTGTGCTTTCAAACATTTAAGAAAGGACAGAACTTTGCTGAATCCGATCGTTCGTAAATTCCAGTATGGTCAGCATACCGTCACGCTGGAAACCGGCATGATGGCGCGTCAGGCTACTGCTGCCGTTATGGTAAGCATGGATGACACTGCTGTATTCGTTACCGTAGTTGGCCAGAAAAAAGCTAAACCAGGTCAGGACTTCTTCCCGCTGACCGTTAACTACCAGGAGCGTACCTACGCTGCCGGTAAAATCCCAGGTGGCTTCTTCCGTCGTGAAGGCCGTCCAAGCGAAGGCGAAACCCTGATCGCGCGTCTGATTGACCGCCCGGTTCGTCCGCTGTTCCCGGAAGGCTTCGTGAACGAAGTGCAGGTTATCGCAACCGTTGTTTCCGTTAACCCGCAGGTTAACCCGGATATCGTTGCGATGATCGGTGCGTCTGCTGCCCTGTCACTGTCTGGTATTCCATTCAATGGTCCAATCGGTGCTGCGCGCGTGGGTTACATCAATGATCAGTACGTGCTGAACCCAACTCAGGAAGAGCTGAAAGAGAGTAAGCTGGACCTGGTTGTCGCCGGTACTGAAGCCGCGGTGCTGATGGTTGAATCCGAAGCTGAACTGCTGAGCGAAGACCAGATGCTGGGCGCTGTGGTCTTCGGCCACGACCAGCAGCAGGTTGTTATCCAGAACATCAACGACCTGGTGAAAGAAGCCGGTAAACCACGTTGGGACTGGCAGCCAGAAGCGGCAAACGACGCGCTGAACGCACGCGTTGCTGCACTGGCAGAATCTCGTCTGAGCGACGCATACCGCATCACCGACAAACAGGAGCGCTATGCTCAGGTTGATGTGATCAAATCTGAAGTGACCGCGACCCTGGTTGCCGAAGACGAAACGCTGGACGCTAACGAAATTGGCGAAATCCTGCATGCCATCGAGAAAAACGTTGTTCGTAGCCGCGTACTGGCAGGCGAGCCGCGTATTGATGGCCGTGAAAAAGACATGATCCGTGGTCTGGACGTGCGTACTGGCGTACTGCCACGTACTCACGGTTCTGCGCTGTTCACCCGTGGTGAAACGCAGGCGCTGGTAACCGCGACCCTGGGTACTGCACGTGACGCACAGATCATCGACGAACTGATGGGCGAGCGCACTGACAGCTTCCTGTTCCACTACAACTTCCCTCCGTACTCTGTGGGCGAAACCGGTATGGTTGGCTCACCGAAGCGTCGTGAAATTGGTCACGGTCGTCTGGCGAAGCGCGGCGTGCTGGCAGTGATGCCAGAAGCAGACAAATTCCCGTACACCGTACGTGTGGTGTCTGAAATCACTGAATCCAACGGTTCTTCTTCCATGGCTTCCGTGTGTGGTGCTTCTCTGGCGCTGATGGATGCAGGCGTGCCAATTAAAGCCGCCGTTGCGGGTATCGCAATGGGTCTGGTGAAAGAAGGCGACAACTACGTTGTTCTGTCTGACATTCTGGGTGATGAAGACCACCTGGGTGATATGGACTTCAAAGTGGCGGGTTCCCGCGACGGTATCTCTGCTTTGCAGATGGATATCAAAATTGAAGGTATCACCAAAGAGATCATGCAGGTTGCTCTGAACCAGGCTAAAGGTGCGCGTCTGCACATCCTGGGCGTGATGGAACAGGCTATCAACGCGCCACGCGGTGATATCTCTGAATTCGCTCCGCGTATTCACACCATCAAGATCAATCCAGACAAGATCAAAGATGTTATCGGTAAGGGCGGTTCCGTTATCCGTGCACTGACCGAAGAAACGGGCACCACCATCGAAATCGAAGATGACGGTACTGTGAAGATCGCAGCAACCGACGGCGAGAAAGCGAAATACGCTATCCGTCGTATCGAAGAGATCACGGCAGAAATCGAAGTGGGCCGTATCTACAATGGTAAAGTGACCCGTATCGTTGACTTTGGCGCATTCGTTGCCATCGGTGGCGGTAAAGAAGGTCTGGTACACATCTCTCAGATCGCTGACAAGCGCGTTGAGAAAGTGACCGATTACCTGCAAATGGGTCAGGAAGTACCGGTGAAAGTTCTGGAAGTTGACCGCCAGGGCCGTATCCGTCTGAGCATTAAAGAAGCAACCGAGCAGTCTCAGCCTGCTGCGGCGCCGGAAGCTCCGGCTGCTGAACAGCAAGGCGAGTAAGGTTGCCATTTGCCCTCCGCGCAGGCGGAGGGCTTATTATCAGGCAGGACGCCTTGTTAAGCCGCCGGGGGACAGGACGTTCATCCAATAGTTGTCTTCGGGAGTGGGAAATGAAGCCTTTTTTGCGCTGGTGTTTCGTTGCGACAGCTTTAACGCTGGCAGGATGCAGCAACTCTGCCTGGCGTAAGAGCGAAGTCCTCGCAGTGCCATTGCAACCGACTTTGCAGCAGGAAGTCATTCTGGCACGCATGGAACAAATACTTGCCAGTCGGGCTTTAACCGATGACGAACGCGCACAGCTTTTATATGAGCGCGGAGTGTTGTATGATAGTCTCGGTCTGAGGGCACTGGCGCGAAATGATTTTTCACAAGCGCTGGCGATTCGACCTGATATGCCTGAAGTATTCAATTACTTAGGCATTTATTTAACGCAGGCAGGCAATTTTGATGCTGCCTATGAAGCGTTTGATTCTGTACTTGAGCTTGATCCAACTTACAACTACGCGCACTTGAATCGCGGTATCGCATTGTATTACGGCGGACGTGATAAGTTAGCGCAAGATGATCTGCTGGCGTTTTATCAAGACGATCCTAATGATCCTTTCCGCAGCCTGTGGCTTTACATCGTTGAGCAGAAGCTTGATGAGAAGCAGGCCAAAGAAGCACTGAAACAGCGCTTCGAGAAATCGGACAAGGAACAGTGGGGATGGAACATTGTCGAGTTCTACCTGGGCAACATTAGCGAAGCAACGCTGATGGAACGCCTCAAGGCGGACGCAACGGATAACACCTCGCTCGCTGAGCATCTCAGTGAAACCAACTTCTATTTAGGTAAGTACTACCTAAGTCTGGGGGATATGGACAGCGCTACGGCACTGTTCAAATTAGCGGTTGCTAACAACGTACATAACTTCGTTGAGCACCGTTATGCATTGTTGGAATTATCGCTCTTGGGCCAGGAGCAAGACGACCTGGCAGAATCGGACCAGCAATAGCTGACGACATAAACATCAGCCCGTAATCTTTTGATTGCCATCACCTTCACTGGTGAGGGCGTTGTTGTTCGTCAATACACCTAATTTGAGCCGGTTCACACTTTTCAATGAAAATTGCTAATCATTTTCACGATGAGCTAAGTAGACTGGCCGCCATTAATATCGAGGCACTTGTACTACATGGCTGAATTCGAAACCACTTTTGCAGATCTGGGCCTGAAGGCTCCTATCCTTGAAGCCCTTAACGATCTGGGTTACGAAAAACCATCTCCGATCCAGGCTGAGTGTATCCCACACCTGCTTTCTGGTCGTGACGTGCTGGGCATGGCCCAGACTGGTAGCGGTAAAACCGCAGCATTCTCGCTGCCGCTGCTGAACAACATTGATCCGGACCTGCGCGCGCCGCAGATCCTCGTCCTGGCTCCAACCCGTGAACTGGCTGTTCAGGTTGCTGAAGCCATGACGGAATTCTCTAAACATATGCGCGGCGTAAACGTGGTAGCCCTGTACGGCGGCCAGCGTTATGACGTGCAGTTACGCGCCCTGCGCCAGGGCCCACAAATTGTTGTCGGTACGCCGGGCCGTCTGCTGGATCACCTGAAGCGCGGTACCCTGGACCTCTCTAAACTGAGCGGCCTGGTACTGGACGAAGCCGATGAAATGCTGCGTATGGGCTTCATCGAAGACGTAGAAACCATCATGGCGCAGATCCCGGAAGGTCATCAGACCGCTCTGTTCTCTGCAACTATGCCAGAAGCGATCCGTCGCATTACCCGCCGCTTCATGAAAGAGCCGCAGGAAGTGCGCATTCAGTCCAGCGTGACCACTCGCCCGGACATCAGCCAGAGCTACTGGTCTGTATACGGCATGCGCAAAAACGAAGCGCTGGTCCGTTTCCTGGAAGCGGAAGATTTTGATGCGGCGATTATCTTCGTACGTACCAAAAACGCGACCCTGGAAGTGGCTGAAGCCCTGGAGCGTAGCGGCTACAACAGCGCAGCGCTGAACGGCGACATGAACCAGGCCCTGCGCGAGCAGACCCTGGAGCGTCTGAAAGACGGTCGTCTGGATATTCTGATTGCAACCGACGTGGCAGCACGTGGCCTGGACGTTGAGCGTATCAGCCTGGTTGTAAACTACGATATCCCAATGGACTCCGAGTCTTACGTTCACCGTATTGGCCGTACCGGTCGTGCGGGTCGTGCGGGCCGTGCGCTGCTGTTCGTTGAGAACCGCGAGCGTCGTCTGCTGCGTAACATTGAACGCACCATGAAGCTGACCATTCCAGAAGCCGAGCTGCCAAACGCAGAACTGCTGGGCAAACGCCGTCTGGAAAAATTCGCCGCGAAAGTACAGCAGCAGCTGGAAAGCAGCGATCTGGATCAGTACCGTGCGCTGCTGTCCCAGATCCAGCCTGTCGCTGAAGGCGAAGAGCTGGACATGGAAACCCTGGCCGCAGCACTGCTGAAAATGGCGCAGGGCGAACGTAGCCTGATCGTGCCACCTGATGCGCCGATGCGTCCTAAGCGTGAGTTCCGTGACCGTGACGATCGTTTCGAACGTCGTGGCGACCGTAACGACCGTGGTCCACGCGGTGACCGTCCAGAGCGTGGTGGTGAAGACCGTCCACGTCGCGAGCGTCGTGACGCTGGCGAAATGGAACTGTATCGCATTGAAGTGGGCCGTGATGATGGTGTTGAAGTTCGTCACATCGTTGGCGCGATCGCTAACGAAGGCGACATCAGCAGCCGTTACATTGGTAACATCAAGCTGTTCGGTTCCCACTCCACCATCGAGCTGCCAAAAGGCATGCCGGGCGAAGTACTGCAACACTTTACTCGCACCCGCATCCTGAACAAGCCGATGAACATGCAGCTGCTGGGCGATGCACAGCCACGTCCTGACCGTGGCGGCGAACGTCGTGGCGGTGGTCGCGGTTTCGGTGGCGAGCGTCGTGAAGGCGGTCGCAGCGAAGGTCGCGGTGGTGAAGGCCGTCGTTTCTCCGGTGAGCGCCGCGAAAACCGTGGTCCACGCCGTGAAGAAGGTGCCAGCCGTCGTCGTTTCGGTGACGCGTAAGCCTTTCGCTTCTGACGTAAAGTAAAATATACAGCCCCGATAGTCGCTATCGGGGCTTTTTTTATTCCTTTTGTACTCTTGTACTGGTACAGTGCAACACATTAAAATGCAGAACCACATTTTTCACTGGAGATAAGGCCGCATGGCAACACTAACCACCACCCAAACGTCACCTTCGCTGCTTGGCGGCGTGGTGATCATCGGCGGAACCATCATTGGTGCCGGGATGTTTTCCCTGCCTGTGGTCATGTCCGGTGCGTGGTTCTTCTGGTCGCTGGCGGCACTGGTTTTCACCTGGTTCTGCATGCTCCATTCCGGGCTGATGATCCTTGAAGCAAACCTGAACTACCGCATTGGCTCCAGCTTCGACACCCTCACCCGGGATCTGTTGGGCAAAGGCTGGAACCTGGTGAACGGGCTGTCCATCGCGTTTGTACTTTATATCCTGACCTACGCGTACATTTCAGCGAGCGGGTCGATTCTGCATCACACCTTCTCAGAGATGTCGCTGAACGTTCCGGCGCGTCTGGCGGGTCTCTGCTTCGCGCTGGGCGTGGCGTTTATCGTCTGGATGAGCACCAAAGCGGTCAGCCGCATGACGGCAATCGTACTGGGCGCAAAGGTCATCACCTTCTTTCTTACCTTCGGCAGCCTGCTGGGGCACGTCACGCCGGCCACGCTGTTTAACGTTGCCGAAACGAACACCTCTTATACGCCGTACCTGCTGATGACCCTGCCGTTCTGTCTGGCGTCGTTTGGCTACCACGGTAACGTACCGAGCCTGATGAAGTACTACGGCAAGGATCCGCGCACCATCGTGAAATGCCTGGTTTACGGCACGCTGCTGGCGCTGGCGCTGTATGTGATCTGGCTGCTGGGGACGATGGGTAACATCCCGCGTCCGGAATTTATCGGCATTGCGCAGAAGGGCGGTAACATTGATGTGCTGGTACAGGCGCTGGGCGGCGTGCTGAACAGCCGCAGCCTGGATCTGCTTCTGGTGGTCTTCTCGAACTTTGCGGTGGCGAGTTCATTCCTCGGCGTGACGCTGGGCCTGTTTGACTACCTGGCGGATCTGTTTGGTTTTGATGACTCTGCGACGGGGCGCTTCAAAACGGCGCTGTTGACCTTCCTGCCGCCGATTGTGGGCGGCCTGCTGTGGCCGAACGGTTTCCTGTACGCCATCGGCTATGCAGGACTGGCGGCCACCATCTGGGCGGCGATTGTACCGGCGCTGCTGGCGCGCAAATCACGTAAGCGCTTCGGCAGCCCGAAATTCCGCGTCTGGGGCGGAAAACCGATGATTGCGCTGATCCTGGTATTTGGTATCGGTAACGCGGTGGTGCACGTGCTGTCGAGTTTTAATCTGTTGCCTGTGTATCAGTAAAACGTGCGGTCTGAACCCCTCACCCCGGCCCTCTGCCGCAGGGAGAGGGAGAAAAGAATGTAGGCCCGGTAAGCGAAGCGCCACCGGGCAAAGCAAAAAACTACCCCACCAACTCCTCTTTCACCTGCATTGCCAAATCAAACGAATGCAGACGCGCCTGGTGATCGAAAATCTGGCCGTTAACCATAATCTCATCCGCCTGGGTTTCACGCAGCACCGACTCCAGCCCGTGACGCACTTTCGCCTTATCACCTACCAGCGACATACTCAGAGCCTGCTGCACGCCATACTGCTCGGAGGCCGACCATAGCTGATGCATATTCTCTACCGGCGGCGGCAGCTGGCCCGTCTCACCGCGACGCAGCTTCACAAACGCCTGCTGCATGGAGGTGAACAGGAATTCCGCGTCGCGGTTGCTGTCGGCGGCAATGATATTGATACACACCATCGCGTACGGTTTCTCCAGACGCTCGGACGGTTTGAAGTGCGTGCGGTAGAGATGCAGCGCCTGATGCAGCATATCCGGTGCGAAATGCGAGGCAAACGCAAACGGCAGCCCCAGCTGGGCGGCAAGCTGCGCGCTGTAGAGGCTTGAGCCCAACAGCCATACCGGGATCTTCTCGCCGTAACCCGGTACCGGGCGCACGTGCGGGTTCGGGTCACGCGCGTCGAACCAGCCCACCAGCTCCGCCACATCGCGCGGGAAGTTGTCGATATCGCCGCTCATATGGCGGCGCAGGGCGCGCATGGTCGGCTGATCGCTGCCCGGCGCACGGCCAAGCCCTAAATCAATACGGCCCGGATAGAGGGTATTCAGCGTGCCGAACTGCTCGGCGATCACCAGCGGGGCGTGGTTCGGCAGCATCACACCGCCGGAGCCCAGGTGCAGTCTGGTGGTATTCGCCGCCAGATAGCCAATCAGCACCGAGGTGGCGGCGCTGGCGATGCCCACCATATTGTGGTGCTCCGCCAGCCAGTAGCGGTGATAGCCGCGCTTTTCGGCAAGCTGAGCAAGATCGAGAGAGTGCGTGAAGGCTTCTCTGGCCGAGGAGCCTTGTGGGATCGGCGCCAGATCCAGCACCGAAAACGGAATGGTTTTGTCAGTCATAACAGCTCACTTTGTCGACGGTCAATCTTTAATACTGCATTAAAAAATGATAACCGTTGTTAACAAAGTGAGCCTTTTTTATGCCTGCAATTCCAGCCCGGCGAGACGTCGCCAGTAACCGTTGCAGTCGCTGTTTGCCGTCAGAGGCAGCGGAGCAGCGCCATTTTCGTTGGCGCGGAAGGCGTCCAGCATGGCGAATACGCAGGTATCCAGCGGCGAAAGACGCACCATATCCACCAGCCCGTGCATTGACGCCAGTTCGTTGCCGAGGTTATAGACGTAACCGCTCATGGTCTGAATGCCGTTAAGAACAAACACCTGCTGATTCTCCTGCGACAGCATGCTGCGTCCGTTCGGGTACTTAATGCAGCAGGTTTCGCACTCGTCTTTCGGACGATCTTCGGAACGTGCGGTGAAGCAGCGGGCAGAGTAGGCCAGCGGCAGATGCCCATAGCTCAGAACTTCCACTTCAAACTTGTTGCGAATGCCCAGCTCTTCGCACTGTGTAAGCAGGTTGGCCAGCCAGTCGCGGGAGAGTTCAACCGGCATGCACCAGCGGGTCATCCCCTGTTTGAGCAGCAGGCGCAGGGTCACGGCGTTATAGCAGTTCAGGGCATGTCCGGCGACAAACGGCAGCTTACGTTCGGCGCACAGGTTCACCACGCCCAGGTCGCTCGCCTCCAGCAGGAACTCACCGTTTTCGACGTAGCGCTTCAGCTCGCCCAGTTCAGAGGACGCCTGCACCAGCGCCAGCGTCGAGAGCACCACCTGCTTGCCGCTGCCGGCCAGGCTTTTCGCCATATCCAGCCAGTCGCCCACTTTGGTGGCGCGGCGCTTGCTGCACACCGCTTCGCCGAGGTAAATCACATCGGCGCTGCTGTTAGCCGCCTGCTGGTAAAAATCTTCCAGCGTCTCTTTTGGCCAGTAGTAAAGCACCGGCCCTAATGAATATTTCATGATTATCTCACTGCCATTTACGGTGATACGCGCCGAGCGTGGTTTGGGTGCCTTCGGACATCGCGCCGAGCGTCTCCATCCATGCCGCCTGCGGAGCGTAGTTTTGCGGGTCCGCCATGCAGCGGTCGATGGCCTGACGCCACACCTTTGCCACCTGGCTCACGTAGGCCGGGCTGCGCTGGCGGCCTTCGATTTTCACCGAGGCAATATTGGCGGCCAGCAGCTCTGGCAGCAGTTCCAGCGTGTTGAGGCTGGTGGGCTCCTCCAGCGCGTGGTAGCGCTCGCCGTCCACCAGATATCGGCCTTTGCACAGCGTCGGGTAGCCCGCGTTTTCACCGTCCTGATAGCGGTCAATTAACACATCATTCAGGCGTGACTCCAGTCCCTGCGGCGTTTGCTGCCAGCGAACGAAGCGGGCAGGCGAGCAGGCGCCGACGGTATTTGGCGATTCGCCGGTCAAATACGAGGAAAGATAGCAGCGGCCTTCGGCCATGATGCACAGGCTGCCGAAGGCAAAAACCTCCAGCGGCACTGGCGTGACGCGCGCCAGTTGCTTAACCTGATGAATAGAGAGTACGCGCGGCAGCACCACGCGAGCCACGTCAAAGTGTCGATGATAAAAACGGACGGCCTCTTCATTGGTGGCCGATGCCTGAACAGAGACATGGCGCTCAATATGCGGATAACGTTCTGCCGCATACTCAAGCATGGCGAGGTCGGCCAGGATCAGCACATCGGCGCCCAGCTGGGCCGCCATATCCACGGCGCGCTGCCAGCGGGCATAGCCATCAGGATGGGCAAAGGTATTGATGGCGATGTGCAGTTTGCGCCGGTGCTGGTGGACGAAGTTAACGGCTTCCTGAAGCTTTTTCTCCGTAAAGTTAAGACCCGCAAAATGGCGGGCGTTGGTATCATCTTTCAGCCCGATATAGACCGCATCGGCCCCATTTTCGATGGCCGCCTTAAGCGCCGGAAGGTTTCCGGCAGGGCAGAGCAGCTCCATAATTTATCCCGATGTTGTCGATCGCAGGGATCGTAAAAAATGTTAACGAGCTGGGATTTTAATTAACCCATACGCGACAATTTTTGATTTAAGGCAGCTAATGGCGTATTGATGGCACCAATAATGAGGTACTCCGGACAACGGTTTGTTGATTTACGCCGCTATCTTCTTGTCGGGATATGGCAAAATAGCAGGACTATAGCTATCAGGGAGTAAAGCTCGTGCTGGATAAACTGCGTTCACGTCTCGTACAATTTGGTCCATCAATGCTGAGCGTGCCGGTAAAACTGGCGCCGTTCGCGCTTAAACGCCAGGTGCTGGAACAGGTACTGAGCTGGCAGTTCCGCCAGGCGCTACAGGACGGTGAGCTGGAGTTTCTGGAAGGCCGCTGGTTAAAGATTGAAGTGCGCGATATCGGGTTGCGCTGGTTTACTTCCGTTGAGAACGATCGGCTTATCGTCCGTGAAACCGCCGAGGCGGATGTCAGCTTTAGCGCGGATGCCAGCGATCTGCTGATGATCGCCGCGCGCAAACAGGATCCGGACACCCTCTTCTTCCAGCGTCGTCTGGTGATTGAAGGCGACACGGAGCTCGGTCTGTACGTCAAAAATTTAATGGATGCCATTGAGCTGGAGCAGATGCCGAAAGCGCTGCGTATGATGTTGATGCAAATGGCAGATTTCGTTGAGGCCGGGCTAAAAACCCCGCCGGACAGTAAACACACTTCAGTAGGTGAACCATGCTGATTCGAGTCGAAATTGGGATTGATGCGCCGGGTATCGATGCGTTGTTACGCCGCTCTTTTGCAGGCGACGCCGAAGCCCAACTGGTTCACGATCTTCGCGAAGATGGCCTGATTACGCTGGGCCTGGTTGCCACTGACGATGAAGGGCAGGTGGTCGGCTACGTGGCCTTCAGCCCGGTGATTGTGCAGGGTGAAGAGTTGCAGTGGGTCGGCATGGCGCCGTTGGCGGTGGATGAAAACTACCGTGGCCAGGGCCTGGCGCGCCAGCTGGTCTATGAAGGACTGGATTCATTGAATGAATTTGGCTATGCCGCTGTCGTCGTTCTGGGCGATCCGGCGTTCTACGAACGTTTAGGTTTTGAGCCAGCGTCCAGATACGATCTGCGCTGCCACGGGCCGGGCACGGAAACATCTTTCCAGGTGCATCCTCTGGCAGATGATGCGCTCGACGGCGTTACCGGTCTGGTGGAGTACCACGATCATTTCAATCGTTTTTAAGCAGGCTTTCGCGTAGCGCCTCGAAAGAGCCGTCCCCGTTGACGAGACGCTCTTTCTGGCGCTTTGTCAGCTGCTTGATGCGGTATTCCAGCCTGAGCGCCAGGGATCTGTCGCCCACGGCGGCTGAAAACGCTAACTGAAGTTCACCTTTCCCCCGTAGTGCTTTCGCCCCTTTCCCCGTTTGATGTTGTAAAAAACGCCGTGCCACATCGGTAGTGATCCCGGTGTAGAGTGCGTTATCAGCGGTTCGGACAAGATAGAGAAACCAGCACACAGTAAACAGATTCAGTATGTTAAGGTGAACGCACCATAGCATGAGAGAGAGCGAAAATGGAAACACTGGCCGCCATTAACCGCTGGCTGGCAAAGCAGCATGTCGTGACCTGGTGCGTCTGTAAAGACGAGGAGATGTGGTGCGCAAATGCCTTTTATTACTACGATCCCGAGCGCGTGGCCTTTTACGTAATGAGCGAAGACAAAACGCGGCATGCGCAGATGACGGGCCAGCAGGCAAAAGTGGCAGGTACGGTAAACGGTCAGCCTAAAACTGTTGCGCTGATCCGCGGGGTCCAGTTCAAAGGTGAAATTCGTCGCCTGGAAGGGGAGGAGAGCGACGCGCAACGTAAACGCTATACGCGCCGCTTCCCGGTGGCTGCGGCGCTAAAAGCCCCGGTGTGGGAAATCCGCCTTGATGAGCTGAAATTTACCGACAACACCCTGGGCTTTGGTAAAAAGCTGCACTGGTTACGCGCCGAGCAGGCGTAGCGCTTCACGGTTAAACGCCGGCAGATCGTCCGGTGTACGGCTGGTGATCAGCTGATCGTTATCGTTCACCACTTCCTGATCGTAGAACTCGGCTCCCGCGTTTTTCAGATCGATAACGATCGGCTTCACCGCGGTGAGCTTACGCCCGCGCACCACCTCGGCGCTGATCAGCAGCTGCGGACCGTGGCAAATGGCAAATACCGGTTTACCGGTGCCGACGAAGTCACGGGTAAAGGTGACGAAACGCTCGTCTCCGCGCAGGGAATCCGGTGAATGGCCGCCCGGTAACAGCAGGGCGTCGAAATCCGACGGGCTGACGTTATCAATGGATTCGTCAATGGTCACGCTGGCTTCGCCCTTATGGCCCTTCACGGTTTTACCCGCTTCTTTCTCGATGGTGACCACTTCGTGGCCCGCCTTGCGGAATGCCTCTGCTGGCGACGTAAAATCTGAATCTTCAAACTCGTCGGTAATCAAGACTGCGATTTTTTTACCCATGCTTCCTCCGTTGTTTTCGCTTCAGACTGTTTTTTTCCCGTTTGTGGTAAATACTTACCGGTAACAGACTTTTAAGTGTGGTAGAGCAGGCCCAGAACGCAAACGGACAATTCTGTAAAGGGGATAAGATGAGTCAGGTACTGATTACCGGCGCAACCGGGCTGATGGGTGGACATCTGCTGCGGCTGCTGATCCAGGATCGGCATATCAACTATATCGCCGCCCCGACGCGTCGCCCGCTGTTGGATATCACCGGCGTCTATAACCCGCACGATCCACAGCTCACCGACGCGCTGGCGCAGGTGCAGGATCCCATTGATATCGCCTTTTGCTGCCTTGGCACCACCCGACGGGAAGCGGGCAGTAAAGAAGCTTTTGTCCATGCGGATTACACGCTGGTGGTGGATACCGCCCTGACGGCGAAAAAGCTGGGCGCAAAACATTTCCTGGTGGTCAGCGCGCACGGCGCGAACGCAGGCTCGCCGTTTTTTTACAACCAGGTGAAGGGCAAAATGGAAGAGGCGTTAATCGCGCAGAAATGGGAGCGCCTGACCATCGCGCGGCCTTCCATGCTGATGGGGCACCGTGACGAACGTCGTTTTAACGAGTCTTTTTTCGCTCCGCTGTTTCGCATTCTGCCGGGTAACTGGAAGTCCATCGAGGCGCGGGATGTCGCGCTGGCGATGCTAAAAGAGGCGCTGGCTCCGTCGCAGGAGGGGGTTAATATTATCCCTTCGGCAAAACTGCGTGAAATCGCGCAGGGCGAGGCGTAAACTTCCCCGGCTTATTAAATAACACCTTCCGGGGAATGGTATGACTGGTCAGTCTTCATCTCAGGCGGCAACACCTGTTCAGTGGTGGAAGCCCGCACTCTTCTTTCTCGTGGTCATCATTGGCCTCTGGTATGTGAAATGGCAGCCGTACTACGGTAAAGCCTTCACCGCCGCCGACACCCACAGCATCGGTAAATCGATTCTCGCGCAGGCCGATTCCAGCCCGCTACGCGCGGCGTGGGATTACGCAATGGTCTATTTTCTTGCCGTCTGGAAAGCGGCGGTATTGGGCGTATTGCTGGGCTCGCTGATTCAGGTACTTATCCCGCGTAACTGGCTGGTGAAAACCCTGGGACAGCCACGCTTGCAGGGCACGCTGCTGGGGACGATTTTCTCCCTGCCGGGCATGATGTGTTCCTGCTGCGCCGCACCGGTGGCGGCGGGTATGCGCCGACAGCGCGTGTCGATGGGCGGCGCGCTTGCCTTCTGGATGGGTAACCCACTGCTGAACCCGGCAACGCTGGTGTTTATGGGCTTCGTTCTCGGCTGGCATTTCACGTTTATCCGTCTGGCGGCTGGCCTGCTGACGGTGGTGCTTGTCGCTACGCTGGTGCAGCACCTGGTGAAAGACAACGAGGCCGGGTCTGCTTCCGTTGAGCTGGACGTCAGCGAGCCGCAGGGCAGTTTCTTTGCTCGCTGGGGCAAAGCGCTGTGGCAGCTTTTCTGGAGCACCATTCCGGTCTATATCCTGGCCGTACTGGTGCTGGGGGCCGCGCGCGTCTGGCTGTTCCCGCATGCGGATGGCGCTATCGACAACACGCTGATGTGGGTGATTGCGATGGCGGTGGCCGGTTGCCTGTTCGTGATCCCAACCGCGGCGGAGATCCCGATTATTCAGACCATGATGATGGCCGGTATGGGGACCGCACCAGCGCTGGCGCTGCTCATCACGCTGCCGGCGGTGAGCCTGCCGTCGCTTATCATGCTGCGTAAGTCATTCCCGGCGAAAGCGCTGTGGCTGACTGCGGGGCTGGTGGCGTTGAGTGGAGTGATTGTGGGGAGTATGGCGCTTGTGTGAAAGAAAGCCCGGTGGCGCTTGCGCTTACCGGGCTTACAGTCAGGTGTGAATTACTTAATATAAGTAAACGCGGTGGTGACGTGCTTCACGCCGCTCACCCGGCTGGCGATATCCGCTGCCGCTTTCCCTTCACGTTCCGTCACCAGACCCAGCAGGAACACTTCGCCGTTCTCCGTGGTCACTTTCACGTTTGAGGATTTCACCTGGTCGGTACCCAGCAGCTGGGAACGCACTTTGGTGGTGATCCAGGTATCAGATGACGCGGTGCCGAGACCAATCGGCTGGCCCTGGCGGATCTCGTTATACACTTCCGCCGTGCCTTCCACACCCATCGCGATCTGTTTGGCGCGCGAGGCGAGTTCAGGATTTGGCGCCTGGCCTGCCAGCAGCACTTTGCCCTGATAAGCCGTCACGTTGATGCGTGCTTCCTTCTTGATCTGCTCGTCTTTCGACAGTGCACTGTTTACGCGCAGCTCAAGCGTACCGTCATCCACCTGCGTCCCAACGGTACGCGGATCGGTCGCTGCTTTGGTGCCGACCGCTGCGGTACCGACTACAGCGGCAGCGATGCATCCCTGAAGCAGTAATGCAGACATCACGACTGCAAGGGCCGATAAAACCTTCATGAGAACTCCTTAATCATCCTGGTGAGGGAAAAGCGTGTTATCGATCAGATCGCATAAGCAGTTCACCGTGAGCATATGCATCTCCTGGATGCGGGCGCTACGGTGCGAAGGAATGCGGATCTCCACATCCTGCGGCCCCAGCAGGCCAGCCAGCTCACCGCCGTCGTAACCGGTCAGGGCGACAATCGTCATATCCCGGGTCACTGCCGCTTCAACCGCTTTAACGATATCCCGGCTGTTACCGCGCGTGGAGATCGCCAGCAGCACGTCTCCGGCATGGCCTAAGGCGCGCACCTGCTTGGCGTAGATTTCGTCATGCAGACGATCGTTGGCAATCGCAGTTAAGACCACGTTATCGGTGTTTAGTGCAATGGCAGGTAAACTCGGGCGCTCGGTTTCGAAGCGATTAATCATGCTGGCAGCAAAATGCTGTGCGTTGGCGGCGGACGTGCCATTGCCACAACAGAGGATTTTGTTGCCGTTGAGCAGCGACTGAACCAGTGTCATCGCTGCACGCGAGATCGCGTCCGGAAGGGCTTCCGCCGCGGCAATCTGCGTTTGAATGCTTTCTGTGAAGCACACTTTAATTCGTTCGAGCACGGTATCCCTTTAAAATCTTATTTATGCGTCTTCGCCAAACGCGTTTTTAAGCCAGTCGATCGCATTTCCGGTGAAGGCTACCACATCGAAACGGCAATCCACAGTATCAAAACTCCCATTATGGCGGGCAAGCCACAAGTGGGCAGTCTGTAATAATTTTTGTTGTTTGGCGAGCGTCACGCTGGCGGCAGCACCGCCAAAACGGGACGACTGTCGGTAGCGAACTTCAACAAACACGATGGTCTGACCGTCTTTCATGATCAGGTCAATCTCGCCGCCGCGCCCGCGAACGTTGGCGGCGACAAAGCGCAGTCCTTTGCCTTCAAGCCAGCGACGCGCCTTTAACTCCCACGCGTCGCCGGTCTGTTTACGGCTTAACTGGCCGGGACAATCTGCCCCTGCTGGTATTTGAGCCATGATAACCTCCTGTTAATCACACAATCCTGATCGGCGGTCAGATCGCCGGTATTCCCGTTAAGCTCGAAGCCCGGTACCTGGCGCATCTGGGTGAAGTGGTTTGCCAGCGCCCAGGCATCGACGCCCATCGCGTACAGACGCGCCAGGGAATAGTCATTGCGCACCGCGCCCAGCGCCTGCTGCATCAACTGCGGGTTGCTGCCTGCCAGCATCGGGATCTCGCTGTATTGCAGTCCTTCCATTTCCAGACGGAAATCCGGGCCTGCGGTACCCTGTGCGCTGCGTGAGCTGGCGTAGAGCGTTGCGCCGCTCTGGCTGCCGTTACGCATGACGATCATCGGTTTGATAAAGGCGATCTCTTCCGGCGTAGCGACGATGTACGCCGAATCCACTTTACCGCCGCCGCTGATTTGCGCGTCGGTAGGGGGCGCTGGGATCGTCAGACCGCCGATGGTGACGCTCTGCTGCTGCGGAAGGCTGGCGGATACCGGGCTACCGTTGAGGGCAATACCTGCCCCGCCGTTCACGCCCGCTCTCAGTTCGGAAGCTGAGCCAAATTTCTGCTGCAACACCACGCCACCGCCAAGGGTCTGCCACTCTTGCGCAAACGCGTTGGCAACGCGATCGCCCAGCGTGCTGCGTGGGATCAACAGCAGCGGCGCCTGCTTGCCCTGCTCGTGAATATGACGGGCCGCATCGCGGGCTTCATCCTCCGGAGAGAGGGCGAAGTAACAGATATTGGCGCGGTTCTGAACCTGCTCAGGCTGGTTAAGCGCCAGCACGTTCAGCGTGGTGTTGCTCTTCATCAGCGCTTCCACGTTGTTTTTCAACAGCGGACCGACAACGATGCTGGCCCCGTCCTGCTGAACCTGCGCCAGCACCTGGTCAAGCGGCTGAGCGCTGGTGTCGTAGATTTTCAACTCTGCACCAGGGTTAGCGCTGGTGGTGGCCACAGCCTGCGGCTGGGTTGCTGGCTGCTGTTCCGGCTGCGCGGTTTGCGGCTGAGGTTGTTCTGCCGTCGCGGGCGCCGGTGTTTCAGCCGGGGCCTGTGTTGCCGCAGGCGCAGGGGGAGCGGGCTGCGTCGTTGGGGCGGTAACCGGATTCTGCATGGTGCCCTGCGCAGGGGTTTGCGCGGTGGTCAGGTCGCTGGTTTCGGCGGCGGACGGGCTGACAACGTCATTCACATTCGCCGCTTGTGCTGCCTGGGTCGGAACCGCGCTACCGCTGACGGCGGTAGTGCCGTTTTTCGCGGCTTCGAAACCTTGCTGAATGGCGCGACCAAACACCGCTGCCTGACCGTTTAACGGCAGCAGTAGGGCGATTTTGCTGGTGGAGGCGGGCTTAAAGTTTTGCACGTTCACCAGCTGCGTTGGCAGCATTTTCGCTCCCGGGTTTTGCGGGTAACGCTTTTGCCAGTCGGTAATGCCAGCTTTCAGCATGTTCGGATCGCTGCGGTTGTTGAACCACATCTGTTGCAGATCCAGCCAGCCTTGCAGAACATTTTCATCGGCGTTGATTACCAGCGCTTTGGCCTGATCCTGGGTCATGGAGGCGAGCGCCTGCCAGGTTGCATCAATATTTTTCTGCTTGTCCGCACCCGCGAGCAGAGGCTCCTGGGCTATCAGCGCGCGGAGTAGCGTCAGGGAAGGGCGGCCCTGCTCAGCGGTGATACCGGCCTGCCAGAAACGGGCCTGCTGGTTTTTATCCAGCGTGCTGAGATCGATGGTGCCGAGGATCTTCTTCGCGCCGTCGTAATCTTTTTGCGCGACCTTCAGTTCTGCTGACAGCAGCGTCTGCTCATGGCGCTGAGCGTCGTTAAGATCCTGCGGCAGCTGGCTGAACAGCTCGGCGGCCTGCTGGGTTTTCCCTTCTTTCAGCAGTGCACGAATGGCGAGTAATTGCCAGTTGATCCTGGTATCATTTGTACTCTGCGACATTTGTTGCAGATAAAAGCCAGAATCAGCCTGAGCGGATCCCTGCATATGAGCAGTGCTCTGGTCAGGTGCCTGGGTGCCGCAGCCGGTAAAGATCAGGGCTGCCAGCAGGAGGGGCACGCTGTGCGCGGCTTTTTTTTGAAGAAACGTTAACGGTACCATACTGTATCCAGTGATTTTTTTACGCAATGCTCAATATTAAATCGGCAATACGGACGAAACAATGAAACAACACGAAACGGCAGATAATTCTCAAGGCCAGCTTTATATTGTACCTACTCCTATCGGGAATTTGTCTGATATTACCCAACGTGCGCTCACCGTATTGCAAGCTGTTGATTTAATTGCTGCTGAAGACACCCGTCATACCGGTTTACTGCTACAACACTTTGCCATTAACGCCCGTTTGTTTGCCCTGCACGATCACAATGAGCAACAAAAAGCCGAAACGCTGGTGGCGAAGCTTAAAGAAGGGCAGAACATTGCGCTGGTCTCCGATGCGGGAACGCCGCTGATCAACGATCCGGGCTACCATCTGGTACGCACCTGCCGTGAAGCAGGCATCCGCGTGGTGCCGCTGCCGGGGCCGTGCGCGGCCATTGCGGCGTTAAGCGCTGCGGGCCTGCCGTCCGATCGTTTCTGCTACGAAGGCTTCCTGCCTGCTAAATCCAAAGGCCGTCGCGATGTGTTAAAGGATCTGGAAGCTGAACCGCGTACGTTGATCTTCTACGAATCAACTCACCGTCTGCTGGAAAGCCTGGAAGATATGGTGACCGTCTGGGGCGAAGGGCGCTACGTGGTGCTGGCGCGCGAGTTGACCAAAACGTGGGAAACCATTCACGGTGCGCCGGTTGGCGAACTGCTGGCGTGGGTGAAAGAGGATGAAAACCGCCGCAAGGGCGAAATGGTGCTGATTGTTGAAGGGCACAAAGCGCAGGAAGACGCTCTGCCTGCCGATGCGCTGCGTACGCTGGCTCTGCTACAGGCTGAACTCCCCCTGAAAAAAGCGGCGGCGCTGGCGGCGGAGATCCACGGCGTGAAGAAAAATGCACTGTATAAATATGCGCTGGAGCAGCAGGGGGAGTAAGCCCCTGCCGCCTGTTTTGCCGGGTGGCGGCTTCGCCTTACCCGGCCTACACCGTGTCAGAGCCTCACTATTTCCCCGGCATCGCCTCAAACACCAGCGTTTCCAGCGGTTGCAGCGTAATTACCACAGCGTTTTTATACTCCTCTGGTACGGTCGAATTACTGCCGTACACGGCTTTCAGGGTAAACTGCGAACGCTCTCCTGCCGGGATCTCAAAATCTTTGGTTAAATCCAGGTAGTAACGTTGCGGCTTATCCGACGGGTTGCGTAAGCCAAAAATCGCTTTGTCTTTACTCCATGAGGCCCAGCCGTAAACCTGAAGCGAAGTTGGGTCACCGCCAATCCAGTGAGTATCCACCAGCACGCTGGCATTCTCACGCGACCATTTCGCCGCCTGCGCCAGGGTATCCCACTTCGCCTTATTCAGCATGGACGGCGTGATGTACAGCTCCTGAAGCTGAGTTCCGGTTGCGAAGTAGCTCCAGACCTGATCGGCAAAATCGCTGTCTGTTTGCACTTTCTCGAGTCCATAGTAAGCGTTCTCTGCGCTGACGATCCCGTGGTACATCAGTGAGTTCAGCGGGAACAGAGGACCTTTGCGCACGATGGATCGCCAGGTTTCGGCATCGCGGTAGGTCATCCACTGCTGCACTGGCGTGCCGGGGCCGTACAGGTTGATATCATCGCCCTGACGCCAGATTGAATCAGCATAGAACAGCCAGGACGGGCTGGCGTCGGTGCCGGTGGTCAGGTTGATAAACAGGTTCGGGTTTGCGCTGCGCATGTTGTGCAGCAGGGCAATGGACGCGTCAAAATCCGATGCAAATGGGCTGCCCTTGATATGCGAATTGGCGTTACCCATTCCGTCGAGCTTGAACGAGGTAATGTGCTCGTTTTTGATCAGCTTAATGATCTGATCGTTAAAGTTTTTAAAATAGTTCGGCCCTGACAGCGCCAGCTTGCCGTCTACGGTTTCGAAACCATACTCTTTTGCATGCGAGACGCGAATATCGCGCGGCTTGTTGTATCCGCCCCACGGAGAAAGCCACAGCCCAACCGAGCTGTGCAGGCTGTCGGCTTTTTCCCTGACTTTGCCAAAACCGTTGCTGAATGCCGGGCCAAAAAGCCAGCGTCCGGTGCGATCGTCCCAGCCATCGTCCAGCAGGAACGCGTCCAGCGCCACCCCGCGTCCGGCAATAAATTCTTTATTCCATTCGTCCATCCGCCCAATGACATCCTGCTCGGAGTAAGGGGTAAAGAAACCGATGTCCATCCAGCTGTTGTAGTGCAGATAAGGCTTATAAGGCCGCGGACGCACGGCATCGATAAACTGGTTTACGCTGCGGCGCAGCTGATTAGTTTCCGGGAAAGTGCCGAACCAGGTGGTAAAACTAACCGGTGTCTCAGGCAGAATTGGCGTTTTCAGCTCCACGTTGAGGTTCGTGGTGGCTTCATAAGCGTAAGTATTCACAATCGGTTTGTCTGGCAGGATGAAGAACGAGTCGGCCACGATTGGCGAGCTGTTAATCGCCCCGTCAACGTAAGGTGCCTGAGACTGCTTCTTCGTCGGGAAGAAGGTAATTTTCGCTACGTCCCGCGGCTGCCCGACGGCGGCGATGGTGTAGCCGATGCTGGCGTATTTTCCCTTCACCAGGTTCAGTTTCACCGTTACGTTAAAATCCGGATGCGTAAAGTCGATGACTATCGCATTGTCCTGCTTTTCGACGTGCTTGATTTTGAAATCAGCGGTGTGGATTTTTGTTTCATCCGGCAGCGTCAGAAAGAACAGCTCCTGGGGCGTGAGCGGATGGTTAGATTTGCTGTCCGTTACTACTACCGTTGCATTTGCATCATCAAACGAAAGGGCAATATTGTCGTTACTGAGCGCGTAGTTTGCTGCCGCCGCGCCATGAGAAACGCAGAGAGCCAGCAGCGAGAGAGTGAGCATTTTTTTCATCGGGGTAAGATCCTTATCAGTAATGCTTCAGCATTCGGTTGATGGACTGTTCCAGCCAGTAGCGCTGGGTGCCGAAGTTAATACGCAGGTAGTTTTCGCCGTTTTGTACGTAGTGGCTGCCATCTTCGATGACCACGCCAGCCTGTTTGGCGAAATGTTGGGTTAGCGCCGTCGCACTGCGATCGTCCGCACTGACGTCTATCCAGGCGAGATACGACGACTCCGGGTTCATCATCTTCCATGCAGGGAAGTGGGTCTGGATAGCATCCGCAAGGTAGCGGGCATTGCCGCGCAGATAACCATTCAGCGCGTCGAGCCATGGCAGACCCTGCTGATAGGCCAGAATAATTCCCCACACGCCGAAGATATTGGGCGAGGTAATGGAGTTCTTCTCCAGCTGCTGGCGGAAACGCTGGCGCAGCGAATCGTCTGGAATTATCGAGTAGGATGTTTTTAGCCCGCCAAGGTTGAACGCTTTATTGGGGGAGGTCAGCACAATCAGGTTGTCCTGGGCGGCACAGCCCGAAGTCAGACAGCTGACGAATGTACCGTCCAGAATGTGCTCGGCGTGAACCTCATCAACCACCAGAATCGTGCCGTAGCGCTTACAGAGATCGGACACCTGGCGTATCTCATCCGCGCGCCAGATTCGGCCCGAAGGGTTATGCGGCGAGCAGAAGAACCACAGTTTTGGACGGTGAGTTTTGAGCTGAACTTCAATCAGATTAAAATCCAGGTGATAGCGGTTTTCCTTCACGCTCAGCGGATTTGCAAGCACCCGCACGCCCTGTCGCTGTGTCGCCATCGCAAATGGGTCATACACCGGGGTGTTCATCATCACGCAGTCGCCGGGTTTGCAGAACGCCTGAACCGTATAGTGCAGCGTGGAAACGGTGCCGTAGGTCAGGGTGATCCATGACTTATGCACCTCAACCTGATGACGGGTGCGCTGGAAGGCGATGACCGCATCGTAGAATTCGTCGAAGCACCAGGTGTAACCGAAGGTGCCATGCTCCACGATGCGCTGGAAGCCTTCAATCACGGCGGGTGGCGAGGTGAAATCCATGTCTGCTATCCACAGCGGGATAAATCCCTCCGGGACATCACCGAAACGCGAGCACACAAACGCATGATCCCATTTACGGCATTTATCGCTTTTACGCTCAATGATTCTGTCGAAATCAAACACAACGTCCCCCTGTTAAATTAAGGCTTCAATGCCGGATTTGACGCTCTGCACCTGCGGGCCGATGATCACCTGAACGCTGTGGGCATCAAGCACCACGACTGACAAGGCGCCCGCGGCCTTCAGCGCCTGCTGGTCGATAAGCCCCATATCTTTCACCACCAGACGTAAGCGGGTGATGCAGTTGTCGAGCGACTCAATATTCTCTTTACCGCCAAGCGCGCGAAGAATAAGCCCATGATCGTATTTTGATTTTCCACGTGCCCGGGTATTGGCTTCCACCGCCTGGAGCGCACCCTGCGCGTCAACCTCACGGCCCGGCGTTTTAATATCGTGCCTGAGGATGTACCAGCGGAAGACGAAGAAGTAGATAGCAAACCAGGCAATACCCACCGGGAACAGCAGATACCATTTGGTCGCCATCCCCTGCATGACGCCGAAGATCAGCAGATCCAGAATGCCGCCGTCGGTGTTGCCGATAGTGACGCCGAGGAGCGCCATCACCATCAGCGCCAGGCCAGACATAACGATATGAAACGCGTAAAGCACAGGGGCAATAAACAGGAACAGGAACTCAATCGGCTCTGAAATACCCGTGACAACTGAAACCAGCACGCCAGAAAGCAGCAGCCCTTTAATCACCGGACGGTTTTCCGGACGCGCGGTGCGGTAGATAGCGTAAGCCACGGCAGGCAGGCCGAAGATAAAGGTCGGCATAAACCCTTGCGATAAAAATGCCGTAACGTGCGGGCTAAACGGCAGGCCGGCTTTCAGCTCGGCGTAGAAAATGTTCAGCGCACCGGCCACTTCCTGGCCTTTAACCATCTCAATGCCGCCCGCCGGGGTGAAGCGCACCATCGCCAGCAGGATGTGGTGCAGGCCAAAAGGTTTGAGCAGCAGTACGCCCACGCCATACAGGAACGGCCCAAAGACGCTGGTGCTCTGGATGATATGACCAATCCCGGCAATGCCCATTGCCACATATTCCCACAGCAGGGGGATGAACAAGCCGACCAGCGACAGGGTGAGGGCGGTAACAATCGGTACAAAACGAATGCCGCTAAAGAAGGCAAACGCGTCGTGCAGCACCGTGTCCTGGAAGCGTTCGTGCAGGAAGTAGGTGATCACCCCTACCACAATGCCGCCGAGCACGCCCATCTCCAGCGTTTGAATACCAAGCACGATGGATTGTCCCACCTGTCTCATGGTGGCGGCATCCGCAAGCTGGTGGGTGGCGGTCAGGTAGTAGTTGATGCTCATGTTCATCAGCATGTAGCCAACGAATCCGGCAAAAGCGCCCACCGCTTTATTACGTCTGGCAAGGCCCATCGGGATCGCCATGGCAAACATCAGCGGCAGGTAGGTAAAAGCAAAGCCGCCGACCATGGCGATAAAACCAAAGGTGAGCTGCGTTAACTCGCCGCCCAGAAAGGGAAAACTTTTGATGGTGGAAGGGCTGGTGACAGAACTACCGATACCTAACAACAACCCCATAAAGGCCAACAGCGAGACCGGGAACATAAACGTCTTTCCCAGGCTCTGGAAAAACTCCCACGCTTTCGATTTAAACGACTTTTCCTGTGTCATGTAGGGACTCCTCGGATTTTTAGGATAATGGAAGGCGCTGTCCGGCTTAAGGACGCGCCTTCATATTTGCGAGGCTTATAGTTATTTTTTTAGGTACTAACGTTATGCGCGATGGGTTCAGGCTTCAGCCGGAAGCAGCAGCCGGTTCGCCGAGCCGCAAACGGTGATTTTGCTTCTGACCACCTCTTTCATGGCATCCATGCCGACGCGCATGTAGAAGCGCGGATCGTTGCCCTGTGGGTTCTCGGCAAACCAGGCTTTGACTGCGTCAGAGAAGGCGATTTTCAGCTCTGTTGCGACGTTAACTTTGCAGACGCCCAGCTCAATGGTGCGGCGCACATCCTCATCCGGCACATCGCTTGCACCATGCAGCACCAGCGGCACTGTCACTACCTCGCGGATCTCGGCCAGCCGCTGGAAGTCGATTTTTGGGCGTTTGGTATAGAGACCGTGCGCGGTACCGATGGCAACGGCGAGGCTGTCCACGCCTGTCAGTTCGACAAAGCGTTTTGCTTCCTGCGGGTCGGTCAGGAACGCGCTTTCGGCGTCGACGCTCATGTCATCTTCCACCCCACCCAGTCGGCCCAGTTCGGCCTCGACGCTACAGTCGTTGAGGTGGCAGAAATCGACGACCGATTTCACCAGCTTGACGTTTTGTTCGAAGGGGTAATGGCTACCGTCGATCATTGCGCTACGTACGCCGGCATGGACTTTGCGGCGAATGTCGTCCAGCGATTCGTGGTGATCGAGGTGTAGCGCCAGCGGCATGTCATAAGTAAGGGAATACGCGCTGCACAAGGCGTAAATCTCTTCCAGCGCAATATGTTTAAACGTCCCCGGCGTACCCGCGAGGATCACCGGCGATCGCATTTCGCTACAGACTTCGAGGATCGCCTGGATCGTCTCGGCGTTATGGATGTTAAAGGCCGGAACGGCATAGCCCTTCGCCTGTGCGTCCTGCAAAAGATATTTGGTAGAAATAATACTCATGAGCCTGTCCTCTTAAGCCTGCCACGGATGAATAACGACGCCCTGGACCACACGGTTAACCGTACCGCTGGCGGATGGCGTATCCGGCGTATTGCCAACGTGCAGAGACTGGGTCAGTGCGAAGACCTGGGCGTACATCAGGAAGCAGAATGCCTGCTCCATATCGTTAAATGAACGGGAAGGCGGCAGCAGGATATGCGGGCCAGCTTCAATGACCGGATCCGTTTCGGCTGCAATGGCTACCACGCGCATAGCCTGACGATCGCGTCGCAGCTCGGCGAGCAGATCCAGATCGTACTGACGCGTGTACGGATGGCTGGAGACAAACACGACGACCAGCGTTTCGTTGTCCACCAGCGACTTAGGCCCGTGACGGAAACCCGTTGGCGAATCGTAGAATGCCGCCAGCTTGCCGGCGGTCAGCTCCAGCACCTTCAACGCTGACTCCCGTGCGGCGCCCTGTAATCCACCGCTGCCCAGATAAACAATGCGTTTCCACGGTTCGTTACCAAAGACGCCGGGGCTGAAATCGCCAAGCGACGTGAGGATCGCCTGACAGCGATCGGACACGTCGCGGAACGTTTTGCTGTTGATCGTTTCCGGTGCGAATACCGCCAGGCAGCTCGCCATCATGGTGGTGATGCTGCTTGTCATCGCGAACCCGCGATCGTGCGTTTCGGCTGGCATGAGCAGAGCGCAGGCGTTATCGCTGTCGACGGCATTCTGATACAGGCTGCCCGCTTCATTACAGGTGATCGACAGGTGGTAGCACTCCGGAACAAACTGATTCGCCAGCTCAACGGCAGCGACGCTCTCCGGGCTATTGCCAGAACGGGCGAAAGAGACCAGCAGCAGCGGGTGCGCAGGGCTGAAGTAATCCATCGGGTTGGTGACCAGATCGGTCGTAGGTATCGCGGTGATATTTTTTCTCGTGTGGCTGGCAAGCCATGGCGCAATGATGTCGCCGATAAACGCAGACGTACCCGCGCCGGTCAGAACGATCCGCAGATCGGGCTTGCGCAACAGTGGCGTCAGAAAACTGTCGATCGACGCGCGCAGATTATCAATATTGTTGAGCGAGCGAAGCCAGCTGGCTGGCTGCTGGCGGATCTCTTTTTCGGTCCAGGTGCCGGTGGTGGTAGTGGTTTGTGGCATAACTCAGTCCTTAGTCGTGTGAATTCCACATCAGACGCTGGCAAATGTGTCGCTATCTTTCGTTTCGTTTCACTTGTTTACTTTAGCAGTTAAAGAAAATCTATAGAAAAGAAATCGAAAGTTCAATGGCGAAAAAGAAATAAAACGAAAAGTGTGATCGCGAAAGGAAAGGCAAAGATCAAGGAAAGGAAAAGAAAGGCCTTACGATCGTCTTCCGTAAGGCCAACAGAGCACACTGTGAAGGGGCTACAGGGAAAGAGCCTGACCCTGGATCCAGATCTGCCGGAGGTGTAAACCCGCATCGAGCGCAATAATATTGGCGCGTTTGCCTGGTGCTAACGATCCCAGCAGGTGATCCATACCGAGCAGACGGGCGGGATGCAGCGAGGCCATATGGATAGCGTTTTCTGGGGCGACCCCCGTATGCTCCACCATATTTCGCACGGCGGCATCCAGCGCGAGCGTGCTGCCCGCCAGCCCGCCCGAGGCCGTGCGAACAACGCCGCCCTGCATCTCGACATTTTCACCACACAACGTATAGCGCCCATCAGGCATACCCGCCGCCTGCATGGCATCGGTAATCAGCACCGTACGATCCTTCGCGCAGCAACAACATAGCCGCATGGCTCCAGGATGAACGTGATGCCCGTCGGCAATAAGCTCCAGCCACGCGCGTGGGTCCGTAAGCCCGGCGCCAACCATGCCCGGCTCCCGGTGGTGTAATCCCGTCATGCCGTTGTAGCAGTGCACCAGCCCGTCTGCGCCTGCATCAAATGCGGCCAGGGTTTGCGCGTATGTAGCGGCGCTGTGGCCCAGCATGACGCGTATCCCTTTTTGCTTGAGGTGATGGATCGCCTTCAGGGCATCCACTTTTTCCGGAGCAAGCGCCACCACCCGCAGCGTGTTCTGCGAAACCGCAATCAGCTCATCAAGTTCCGCGAGATCCAGCTCGCGAAACAGTTCTGGCGGGTGCGCCCCTTTGTTCTGCGGTGTAAAGTACGGGCCTTCCAGATAGCTGCCCAGGAGCTGCGCGCCGGGGCCACCGGCATGACAGCGCCGGGCAATGCGCCGTAACGCGCCATGGATCGCCTCCAGCGGAGCGGTGACGGTGGTAGGCAGAAACGCCCCTACGCCTTCACGCGCTTTATGTAAGGCTAACCGGTCCAGCACGTCGGGGGCATCATCCATCACATCCACACCCGCGCCGCCGTGGACGTGGATATCAATGTATGCCGGGCAAAGCAGGTCTGCCTCGCGGGTGTTAACCCCTGCCGGAATCGGCTCGATGGCGGTGATGACGCCTCTATCCATACGCAGCTGATGGTCATCCAGCCAGCCTTGCCCGGTAAGCAGACGACGCGCGCGCAGCAGCTGGCTCATATCCCTTCCTCGGCGGGCGCTTCCTCGCGACAGCGTGCAAGTTCATCCACCAGGCTGGTCAGGCCGCGATGGCCGCACTCCAGCGCCTGCAAACGAAAGGCTTCACTGCTTAATCCGTCGCGCTCCAGAACCATCTCCAGCAAAAGCTGGAGATTGGTGCCGGTAATCACTTCGCTGCCGGGGCGCTGCATCGCGAGGGTAGAGGCCACACGAAACGGCGTACCGCCGAGAAGATCGGTGAGAAACACGATATCGTGCTCTGCATCCAGTTCATTCACTGCCTGCTCAAGCTGCGCGGTCAGCCGCGCAGTGGTGGAGCTTTCCGGAAAATCGATGGCGATAAACTGCGGCTGTTCGCCGAGGATTTGCTTCATCGCCTGTTGCAGGCCGCTGGCAAAACCGCCGTGACCCGTCAAAATAATGCCTAACATCGCAACCTCTTTGCTTTTTACAGGAAGTGACAGAATTTACCGACAACGCCCAGCACCACGGTGATACCAATCAGGCGCAGTGGGCTCCAGCCACGGCGTACCAGCCAGAACATGATCAGGGTGTAGACCAGCGGCAGAAAGGCGGGCATCAGTTTGTCGATCACATCGGTTTGCAGTTTGACGACCGCGTCCCCGGCTTTAATCTCGAGTGTGGTATTCAGGCGCACATAGGTTGCCACCAGCGCGCCAATCACTGTCATTCCGACAATGGACGCAGCATGACCAACCTTTTTGGTGTTGGCCTTGATCAGCGGGATCGCGGCGACACCCATTCGGTAGGCATAGTGCGCCAGACCAAAACGCAGGCCGAGATGCACCACGTTAAACAGAACGATAAAGACCACCGCGCCAAGAATGGATCCCTGTAGCGCCAGGCTGGCGCCAATCCCCCCGCAGATGGGCAGCAGGGTCAGCCAGAACATGGCGTCACCAATGCCACCGAGCGGTGCGCCGACGGCAATTTTAGTGCTCTGGATGCTGTTCACATCCTGCTTGGAACGCTCCATTGCCAGAATAATGCCGATGACGAAGGTCACCAGGAACGGGTGGGTGTTAAAGAAGCCCATATGGCCTTTCATGGCGCGCGCCAGGTCCCGCTTATTGGTGTGGATCTTTTTCAGGGCGGGCAGTAGCCCATACAGCCAGCCGGAGGCCTGCATACGCTCGTAGTTAAACGAGGCCTGTAGCAGCATGGAACGCCAGGCGACACGGTTAATATCCTTTTTCGTTAGCTCAGCGCCAATACTCTGATCTTCGTAGACGTTTTCATTCACGCCGGTCAGCAGTGTCTCTTCACTTTCAGACACGCCCGGCAGGGTGGTGTGATTAGATGCCATCTTCAAATTCCTCTTTCTGGGCCGCAGGCGCCGTGGGTTCAGGCGATTTGCGCAGCAGGTCGATCAGCGCCATCGCCAGTGCAGCCGCGGCAATCGCCAGCACCGGGAGTTTCAGCCAGGCCGCGGCGACAAAGCCGATAATGAAGTAAGGGATGTAAACGTTTTTCATCATGATCTTCAGTAGCACGGCGAAGCCGATCGCTGGCATGATGCCGCCCGCGACGCCGAGACCGTCGATCAGACGTTCCGGCAGCACGTCAATGGCGGTTTTCGCATGTTCAGCGCCGAAGTAGATGGGCAGAAATGCGCACAGGAAGTAGAAGACGCCGAGCGCCAGCAGTGCAAGATAGTTGACCCGTTCAATACCACGGGTGTCTGCGTTAGCCGCCATGCGATCGCAGCGGGACATCACGCCGGACATCACCGAGAAGAGGAAGGTGATCCCCATCTGAACCGCCACGGCAAACGGCACGGCGACCCCAACGGCGACATCCGGCTTCACGCCTGTAGTAATGGCAAATGTGGTGCCAACGATGGTGCCGATAATCACGTTTGGCGGCTGCGCGCCCGCCAGCGGCGCGAGTCCCATCCAGACCAGTTCTAACGTACCGCCGGTCAGAATTCCGGTGTGCAAATCGCCCAGAATCAGGCCAACCAGTGGCCCGAGCACCACTGGACGGTGCATGTGTGTTAAGCCGTTAAACATATCCAGGCCCGCTATAAAGGCGAGAAGCCCCAGCGCGAAAGCCTGCAACAGACTGATTTCCATTGTGAATCCCTCAGAGCAGTTTAAAGAGATCCAAAGCAGTCTCTGTTGGAACGCCCTGAACGAAGCATTCCACTCCGGCCGCCTTCAGGCCGTTAAACGCGGCGATATCGTTCGCGTCTACAGATACCGTTTTGGCAATTTGCTGTTTGCCACTGGCGTAATGCATATTTCCGACGTTAATACGGGTGATGGGCACGCCGCCCTCGACCAGCGTTAAAAAATCAGCCGGTGTTTTACAGACCAGCAGAATTTTCTGCCGGTCGGCGGCGCGATGAATGTTGTCGATCACTTTTTGCAGAGACCAGAAACGCACGGCGATGCCTTCCGCAAGCACCATCTCCATCAGGTTTTGCTGAACCGGATCGTCTGCAACCTCGTCATTTGCCACCAGCACCAGGTTCGCCCCCGCAAACCCCACCCACTGTACGCCCACCTGACCGTGGATCAGGCGTTCATCAATGCGGCATAAGACAATGTTTGGCATAGCGTTTTCCTCTTTTTAATTATGCGTGTTGAGTCGTTACGCCTTCGCAGGCGGCATGGTACTGATGGAGTATGTCCTGAATGTGGTCGAGGATGAGTTCCCGTGGTGTGGAGCTGAGAGCACCATCGCGAACTTTGCTGTACTGCAACGGCAGATACTGGCTGATCAGCGGCAGCGGGATCGGTTCATCCGCCAGGTTGCGTACCAGCCGCTCAAAGGCGTCGTCAATCTGGCTGTCTGGCCAGTAATAGCGCACGCGGTCGGAATAGCTGTAACCGCGGGCCAGGCGACGGGCATTGCCGTCGCCGTGATAGTGGCTTTGCCAGTATTCCGGGCGATCGAGCATCACGTTTTCCAGGACGTGACGCAGCCCTGAGCAGGCTTTTGCCGGCAGCAGCTCTTCTTCAATTGCTGCCAGTGAGAACAGCGCTTCGCGCAGCGCGAAGGTTAGCGCAGGGCCGACTTTCAGAATGGCGAAGTGATCTTTCACCAACTGGCGCAGCGCCTGCGGCGTCTGGTAATCGGTAGAGTGTGCTTCAAATACCAGCGTGTCGTAGGCTTCAACCATCTTGCTCAGCGCGACGGCTTTATGCGGTTGATAGTCACAAACGTGCGCATGGTCGAACTCAACGCCAGGCTGAACGACCAGGCCAATAATGCGCGGCCAGATGTCGCTTAACCCTTCCTTCTCGAATGCGTGGCGGTGTGCCTCAAGCGTGGCGCGTGCCGCCTCTGGCGTGGTGACCTCAAGCTCGGTCAGCGTCTCGTGTGCCCCACCGGGAACCGGAACTTCCGTGCCGATAACGTAGACCAGATCGGCTACGCCAAATTGCTCGAGACAGGTGGTTTCGGCAATTTTAGCCAGCCGAGCGGCACGCCCGGCAACGATTGCATCGGTTAAAGGAACCGGGTCGTCTTCGCAGGACATGCTGCAATCGAGGTGAATTTTTTTAAATCCGGCCGCCACGTAGCTTCTGATCAGATCGTCGGCGTTCGCCATCGCCTGCAAAGCTGGCAGGTTTTGCCAGCGGTTTGGACCTAAATAATCGCCGCCAAGGATCAGCTGTGAGGTGGGGAAACCGAGGGATCCCGCCAGCTTGCAGACAAACCCATAAAAATCGGCGGGCGTCATACCGGTATAGCCGCCAAACTGATCCACCTGGTTTGAGGTGGCTTCAATCAGCAGAGGCGTCTGTTGTGAATGGGCGTAACGTATTGCAGCTTCAAGTACCAGTGGATGTGCGGAACAGACGGCATAAATCCCGTTTGTATTCCCCCGTTTATGTTGTTCCACCATTTCTGTCAGATGTTTCACTTTCCTCTCCATTTCGGATGGTGTTGGTATTCATCTTTCGTTTTGTTTCATTTGATACTGCATTATGGTGATGTAAAAATAAAACGAAAGATAATAGTTTTCCTATCTGTTTCACAAAAGAAACATAATGAAAGGTTTCAGCGGCGATTAAGCTTGCGTCCGCCTACCATACAGGGCTTGCATTCCCTCAAAAGAAAGGCGTTAATAAGAAAAACGAAATGAAACGAAAGTTTATTTACTAAGGAGCTCGTATGAGCAGCACCGATTCATCCGCAGAGAAGCGCATCACCGGCACCAGTGAAAGGCGAGAGCAGATCATTCAGCGGTTGCGGGCGCAGGGAAGCGTGCAGGTTAACGATCTTTCTCTTTTATTCGGCGTGTCGACGGTGACGATCCGTAACGATCTGGCCTTTCTGGAAAAGCAGGGGATTGCCGTTCGCGCTTACGGCGGCGCGCTGATTTGCGAAGGCAATGCCCCCGGCGTGGAGCCATCCGTTGAGGACAAAAGTTCCCTTAATACGGCAGTGAAGCGCAGCATCGCGCAGGCGGCGGTTGAACTGGTGAAGCCGGGTCACCGCATTATTCTGGACTCCGGCACCACAACCTTTGAAATTGCCCGCATGCTGCGCCAGCACACCGATGTCATTGCCATGACCAACGGGATGAACGTGGCAAACGCGCTACTGGAAGCGGAAGGCGTAGAGCTGCTGATGACCGGCGGGCATTTGCGCCGTCAGTCACAGTCCTTCTACGGCGACCAGGCGGAGCAGTCCTTACAGAATTACCATTTTGACCTGCTGTTCCTGGGCGTCGATGCCATCGATCTCGACCGGGGGGTGAGTACGCACAACGAGGATGAAGCCCGTCTGAACCGCAAAATGTGCGAGGTGGCGGAGCGTATTATCGTTGTCACTGACTCCAGCAAGTTTAACCGTTCAAGCCTGCATAAAATCATTGATACTCAGCGAATCGACATGATTATTGTTGATGAAGGCATTCCGGCGGAAAGCCTGGAAGGGTTACGCAAAAGCGGGATCGATGTGGTGCTGGTCTAAAGAGGCTTTTCCCCTCACCCTAACCCTCTCCCCATAGGGGAGAGGGTTCCCCAGTAATTTGAAAGCAAAAACTATAACGTTGCCTCAGAATAACTGAGGGCTTTCAGCGATGCCTCGGTCCGGCTGTAAATCGCTGAGGCGTTTCCTGTAGGCC
>NZ_JBMKIC010000014.1:0-106116 GCF_049238665.1 Enterobacter cloacae complex sp. IR5450 | reverse complement strand
GAGATGAAAAAGCTGGGAAAAGAGTACAGTAATATGGTCATGGTGGCATGACCATATTACTGGGGATCCCTCAGCCCACAGGGGGAGGGCCGGGGTGAGGGCACCAGACCGCACCCAACATCTAAACCCCTTCACACAACCATCATCCCTCTGACGCCTGGCTGTCACCTGTCTGTAAACAAACAGTTATTTTTCTGTCATTCGAGCATGTCATGTTACCTCGCGAGCATAAAACGCGTGATATCGCGCATCCGGCACAATAAGAGAGATGACAATGACATCGTTACGACACACAGCTTTGGGTCTGGCACTGGGTCTGGCTTTTGCGACGAACGCAATGGCTGTGACGACCATTCCGTTCTGGCATTCCATGGAAGGGGAGTTGGGTAAAGAAGTTGACTCCCTGGCGCAGCGTTTCAACGACACCCACCCGGATTACAAAATTGTGCCGGTGTACAAAGGCAACTACGAGCAGAGCCTGAGCGCGGGCATCGCCGCCTTCCGTACCGGTAACGCGCCTGCGCTGTTACAGGTTTATGAAGTGGGCACCGCGACCATGATGGCCTCCAAAGCCATCAAGCCGGTGTACGAGGTGTTCAAAGAGGCGGGCATTAACTTTGACGAGTCCCAGTTCGTGCCAACCGTGGCGGGATACTATACGGATTCCAAAAGCGGGCATCTGCTGTCCCAGCCGTTTAACAGCTCCACGCCGGTGCTGTACTACAACAAAGACGCCTTCAGGAAAGCCGGTTTAGATCCGGAGCAGCCGCCAAAAACCTGGCAGGATCTGGCCGAATACACCGCGAAGCTGAAAGCGGCGGGGATGAAGTGCGGCTACGCCAGCGGCTGGCAGGGCTGGATCCAGATTGAAAACTTCAGCGCCTGGCACGGCCTGCCGGTTGCCACCAAAAACAACGGCTTCGACGGTACCGACGCGGTGCTGGAGTTCAACAAGCCGGAGCAGGTGAAGCACATCGCGCTGCTGGAAGCACTCAATAAGAAGGGCGACTTCAGCTACTTCGGGCGTAAAGACGAATCCACCGAGAAGTTCTACAACGGCGACTGCGCCATTACCACCGCCTCATCTGGCTCGCTGGCAGACATCCGTCACTACGCCAAATTCAATTACGGCGTGGGCATGATGCCGTACGACGCTGACGTCAAAGGCGCGCCGCAGAATGCCATCATCGGCGGGGCGAGCCTGTGGGTGATGCAGGGTAAAGACAACGGCACCTACAAAGGCGTGGCCGAGTTCCTCGACTTCCTGGCGAAGCCGGAAAACGCCGCCGAGTGGCACCAGAAGACCGGCTACCTGCCGATCACCAAAGCCGCGTATGACCTGACCCGCGAGCAGGGCTTCTACAGCAAGAACCCGGGCGCGGATATCGCGACGCGTCAGATGCTGAACAAGCCGCCGTTGCCGTTCACCAAAGGCCTGCGCCTGGGCAACATGCCGCAGATCCGCACCATCGTCGATGAAGAGCTGGAAAGCGTGTGGACCGGGAAGAAAACGCCACAGCAGGCGCTGGATTCCGCGGTAGAGCGCGGGAATCAGCTGCTGCGCCGCTTTGAGCAGTCGACGAAATCTTAATCTTTTTGCCCTCACTAACCCTCTCCCTTTGGGAGAGGGACGGGGTGAGGGGAAACCAACCTGAGCTAACCTATGTCATCATCCCGTCCGGTGTTCCGTTCCCGCTGGCTGCCGTATCTGCTGGTCGCGCCGCAGCTGGTCATCACCGTCATCTTCTTTATCTGGCCTGCGGGCGAAGCGCTGTGGTACTCGGTACAAAGCGTCGATCCGTTCGGGCTTTCCAGCCAGTTTGTCGGGCTGGACAACTTTACCGCGCTGTTCCACGACAGCTACTACCTGGATTCCTTCTGGACGACGATCAAATTCAGCGCGCTGGTCACAGTCAGCGGTCTTGTCGCGTCGCTGTTTTTCGCCGCGCTGGTGGATTACGTAGTACGGGGCAGCCGTCTGTATCAGACCCTGATGCTGCTGCCCTACGCCGTGGCTCCCGCCGTGGCCGCCGTGCTGTGGATCTTCCTGTTTAACCCGGGCCGCGGGCTGATTACCCACTTCCTGGGTGAGTTTGGCTATGACTGGAACCACGCCCAGAATAGCGGTCAGGCGATGTTCCTGGTGGTGTTCGCCTCGGTGTGGAAGCAGATCAGCTATAACTTCCTGTTTTTCTTTGCCGCGCTACAGTCTATCCCGCGTTCGCTGGTGGAGGCCGCCGCCATCGACGGCGCAGGGCCGGTGCGCCGCTTCTTCCGGCTGTCGCTGCCGCTGATCGCCCCGGTGAGTTTCTTTCTGCTGGTGGTGAACCTGGTGTACGCCTTCTTCGACACCTTCCCGGTGATCGACGCCGCCACCGCGGGCGGCCCGGTGCAGGCAACCACCACGCTGATTTACAAGATCTACCGCGAGGGCTTTGCCGGGCTTGATCTCTCAGCCTCTGCTGCACAGTCGGTCGTGCTGATGTTCCTCGTCATCATCCTCACGGTGGTGCAGTTCCGCTATGTCGAAAGTAAGGTGCGCTACCAATGATTGAGAACCGTTGCGGGCTGACGATTTTCAGCCATACCCTGCTGATTCTGGGCATCCTCGTCATCCTGTTCCCACTGTACGTGGCCTTCGTCGCCGCCACGCTGGACACCAAAGCGGTGTTCGACACGCCAATGACGCTGATCCCAGGCACGCATCTTTTCGAGAACATGAAAACTATCTGGACGCAGGGCGTGGGCGCTAACAGCGCGCCGTTCTGGCTGATGATGCTCAACAGTTTCATCATGGCGTTCGGCATCACCGTCGGCAAAATCACCGTGTCGATGCTTTCGGCCTTCGCCATCGTCTGGTTCCGCTTTCCGTTGCGTAACCTGTTTTTCTGGATGATTTTCATCACCCTGATGCTGCCGGTGGAGGTGCGTATCTTCCCGACGGTGGAGGTGATCGCCAACCTGAAGATGCTCGACAGCTACGCGGGCTTGACCCTGCCGCTGATGGCCTCGGCGACCGCCACCTTCCTGTTTCGCCAGTTCTTTATGACCCTGCCGGATGAGCTGATTGAAGCCGCGCGCATTGACGGGGCCTCGCCGATGCGCTTCTTCCGCGACATCGTGCTGCCGCTGTCGAAAACCAATCTCGCGGCGCTGTTTGTGATCACCTTTATCTACGGCTGGAACCAGTATCTGTGGCCGCTGCTGATCGTTCAGGACGTCAACCTCGGCACCGCCGTGGCAGGCATCAAAGGCATGATCGCCACCGGCGAAGGCACCACCCTCTGGAACCAGGTGATGGCGGCGATGCTGCTCACCCTTATCCCACCCGTAGTCATTGTTTTAGCCATGCAGCGCGCGTTTGTCCGCGGCCTGGTCGATAGCGAGAAATAAGATGGCAGGTTTAAAATTACAGGCAGTAACCAAAAGCTGGGACGGCAAAACCCAGGTCATTCAGCCGCTGACGCTCGACGTGGCGGACGGGGAATTTATCGTGATGGTCGGCCCGTCCGGCTGCGGAAAATCCACCCTGCTGCGTATGGTGGCCGGGCTGGAGCGTGTGACGTCCGGGGATATCTGGATTGACCGCCAGCGCGTTACCGAGATGGAACCCAAAGATCGCGGCATCGCGATGGTATTCCAGAACTACGCCCTCTATCCGCACATGAGCGTGGAAGAGAACATGGCCTGGGGGCTGAAAATTCGCGGTATGGGCAAAGGCCATATCGAGGAGCGCGTGAAAGAGGCTGCGCGCATTCTGGAGCTGGACGGCCTGCTCAAGCGTCGCCCGCGCGAGCTCTCCGGCGGCCAGCGCCAGCGCGTGGCGATGGGGCGCGCCATCGTGCGCGATCCGGCGGTATTTCTGTTCGACGAACCGCTGTCAAACCTCGACGCCAAACTGCGCGTGCAGATGCGTCTTGAGCTACAGCAGCTGCATCGGCGGCTGGGAACCACGTCCCTCTATGTGACCCACGATCAGGTTGAAGCCATGACCCTCGCCCAGCGCGTGATGGTGATGAACAAAGGCATCGCCGAGCAGATTGGCACCCCAGTGGAGGTATACGAAAAACCGGCCAGCCGTTTTGTGGCGAGCTTTATCGGCAGCCCGGCGATGAACCTGCTGGACGGGCGGATCAATGCGGCGGGAACCCACTTCGAGCTGGAAAGCGGGATGGCGTTGCCGATCAACTGGTACTATCGTGGCTACGCCGGGCGTAAGATGACGCTTGGTATCCGCCCCGAACATATTGGTTTGACGTCTCAGGCGGACGGCGGCGTGCCGCTGGTGATGGACACGCTGGAGATGCTGGGCGCAGACAACCTGGCGCACGGACGCTGGGGCGAGCAAAAGCTGGTAGTGCGTCTGCCGCATCAGGAGCGCCCGAAAGCAGGCAGCACGCTGTGGCTGCATATGCCGGAAAATCACCTGCACTTATTTGACGGTGAAACAGGACAACGAGTATGAGCAACTGGCCTTACCCCCACATCGTCGCCCACCGTGGCGGCGGTAAACTGGCGCCGGAAAACACCCTGGCGGCAATTGACGTTGGCGCACGCTACGGCCACACGATGATCGAGTTCGACGCCAAGCTGTCGAAGGACGGCGAAATTTTCCTGCTGCACGACGACAACCTCGAACGCACCAGCAACGGCTGGGGCGTGGCGGGTGAACTGCCGTGGCGTGACCTGCTGAAGGTGGACGCCGGAAGCTGGTTCAGCGGCGAATTCAAAGGCGAACCGCTGCCGCTGCTGGCGGAAGTGGCGGACCGCTGTCGTCAACACGGCATGATGGCCAATATTGAAATCAAACCGACCACCGGCACCGGGCCGCTGACGGGTAAAGTGATTGCCCTTGCCGCACGTGAGCTGTGGGAAGGGATGACCGCGCCGCTGCTGTCGTCGTTTGACATCGACGCGCTGGAAGCCGCACAGGCCGCCGTTCCGGAGTTGCCGCGCGGGCTGCTGCTGGATGCGTGGCGAGAAGACTGGCGCGCGCTGACGACCCGCTTAGGCTGCGTGTCGATCCACCTCAACCATAAGCTGCTGGATGAAGCGCGCGTGACGCTGTTGAAGGAGGCCGGTCTGCATATCCTGGTGTATACCGTCAACAAACCCCAGCGTGCAGCCGAGCTGCTGCGCTGGGGCGTGGACAGCATCTGTACCGATGCGATTGACCAGATCGGGCCGAACTTTATTTATTAAGCATACTGCCGTTCTGCTGGGTCGGCAGCATGTGCTGCTGACCGCTGCTTTGCGATACTCCGCCTCCTAACATCCCACCGTTTGCATTGGGCAGCGGCTGTTCAAGCATCTGGCCCTGCTGTACGCGCTGGGTGTTGGTATTCATCTGGTTTTGCAGGTGCTGCTGCTGCACCTGGGTCTGCGTCTTTAACTGCTGATTGAGCATCCCTTTCTGCTGCTGTTGCTGGCTCATCATCTCCGTCTGCATACGCTGCTGGCTCGGAATGACGTAGCCCGGCTGGTTCGGGTTGTTCAGGGTGTTGATTGGCTGTGCGAGCGCGGCGAACGGAAGCAGCGCGGTCAGGATCAGTAATCGTTTCATGGTTATCTCCTCCTTTGAGGCTTCTCTTAAGTTTACCCTCATTCCGGCATAACGATGATTTTTTAAGAGTTGTGAACCAGGCTTAAGCGGGGAATATGGGCCCTTTACCTGGAGAACAATAATGATGAAACCAACCTTTTTGCGCTGGGTCGCCATCGCTGCGCTGATGGCAGGCGGCACATTTACCGTGGCGGCCAACCCGCCCGCCGCTCCACCGGTCTCTTACGGCGTGGAGGAGGATGTTTTTCACCCCGTGCGGGCGACGCACGGCATGGTGGCCTCGGTTGACGCGCTGGCAACGCAGGTGGGCGTCGATATTCTTAAACAGGGCGGTAACGCGGTGGATGCGGCGGTCGCGGTGGGATATGCGCTGGCGGTGACGCATCCACAGGCGGGGAACCTGGGCGGCGGCGGGTTTATGATGCTGCGCACCAAAGACGGTAAAACCACGGCCATCGACTTCCGTGAGATGGCGCCGAACCAGGCCTCCCGCGATATGTTCCTCGACGATCAGGGCAATCCGGACAGTAAAAAATCCCTGACCTCGCACCTTGCCTCCGGCACGCCGGGCACCGTTGCGGGCTTCTCGCTGGCGCTGGAAAAATACGGCACGCTGCCGCTGAATAAAGTGGTGCAGCCTGCCATCAGGCTGGCGCGCGACGGCTTCGTCGTCAACGACGCGCTGGCGGACGACCTCAAAACCTACGGCAGCGAAGTTATTCCCAATCATGAGAACAGCAAGGCTATCTTCTGGAAAGACGGCGAGCCGCTGAAGAAGGGCGATAAGCTGGTGCAGAAGAACCTCGCAAAAAGTCTCGAACTGATTGCCGAAAACGGTCCGGATGCCTTCTATAAGGGGCCGATTGCCGATCAGATTGCGGATGAGATGCAGAAGAACGGCGGGCTGATCACCAAAGCGGATCTGGCGGAATATAAGGCGGTGGAGCGCGAGCCGATTAGTGGCACCTATCGCGGCTACGAGGTCTTCTCCATGCCGCCGCCGTCTTCCGGGGGCATTCACATCGTGCAGATCCTCAATATTCTGGAAAACTTCGATATGCACAAGTATGGCTTCGGTAGCGCCGATGCCATGCAGGTGATGGCCGAGGCGGAAAAGCGCGCCTACGCTGACCGCTCGGAATACCTCGGCGACCCGGACTTCGTAAAGGTGCCGTGGCAGGCGCTGACCAACAAAGCCTATGCCAAATCGATTGCCGATGAGATCGACATCAACAAGGCTAAACCGTCGAGCGAGATCCGCCCGGGCAAGCTGGCGCCGTATGAAAGTAACCAGACCACCCACTTCACGGTCGTGGACAAAGACGGAAACGCGGTGGCGGTGACCTACACGCTTAACACCACCTTTGGCACCGGGATTGTGGCGGGCAATAGCGGTATTTTGCTGAACAACGAGATGGATGATTTCTCTGCCAAACCGGGCGTGCCGAACGTCTACGGCCTGGTCGGCGGCGATGCAAATGCAGTAGGGCCAAAGAAGCGTCCGCTATCATCCATGTCGCCCACCATTGTGGTGAAAGACGGCAAAACCTGGCTGGTGACCGGCAGCCCTGGCGGGAGCCGGATTATCACCACCGTACTGCAAATGGTGGTGAACAGCATCGACTTTGGGATGAACGTCGCCGAAGCGACCAATGCGCCGCGTTTCCATCACCAGTGGCTGCCGGACGAGTTGCGCGTGGAGAAGGGCTTTAGCCCGGACACCCTCAAGCTGCTTGAGCAGCGCGGGCAGAAGGTGGCGGTGAAGGAGGCGATGGGCAGCACCCAGAGCATTATGGTCGGACCGGATGGCGCGCTGTTTGGCGCGTCGGACCCGCGTTCGGTGGATGATTTAACGGCGGGGTATTGATTTTGTTGCCCGGAGGCGCTGCGCTTACCGGGCCTACAACGACACGGACGTAGGCCGGGTAAGGCGAAGCCGCCACCCGGCAACTCATTACTTCATCCTCGCCATATAATACGCATCCACATACTCGCCGTTGCGCAGGGCATAGCGCCTGCCGGTGCCTTCAATCTCAAACCCGTGCTTTTTGTACACCGCGATTGCCGGTTCGTTATCCACAAACACCGTTAACTCGATGCGGTCGACGCGCAGCCAGTTGTCGCACATATCGATCATGGTGCGAATCAGCGCGCTGGCCACGCCGCGGTTATGCCACTCTGCGCCAACGCATATACCGAAATCGGCAACGTGGCTGCGGCGTGGTCGCTGGGCGACATCAATGGTGAGGTGGCCGACCACGATATCATCAATGCAGGCAACCAGCTGTTTAATGCCCGGCTGTTCGCCTAGCCGCATTTGCCACATTTCCATTGAAGGATGAGGAACCTGTAGCGTGTTGTGGTACACCTCCGGCTGGGCGTGGATCTGACGAATGGCGTCGTAATCTTTCGGTTCAGCGTGGCGTATCACTATCTCACTCATTCCTTGTTCCTCAGTCAGTTAAAAGTCCCCTCCAACATCAGTGACTTTAAAAGTTGAGTCAATCGCTATTTTTTGCAAAAAGTGTTGGACAAGTGCGAATGAGAATGATTATTATTGCTCTGCGTTCAGGAAGACCTCCTACGGGAACCTGAAAGCACGACATTGCTCACATTGCTTCCAGTATTACTTTAGCCAGCTTTTAGCTGGCTTTTTTTTGTTATGGTTAGACTCAGCAACCTTCGAAAAAGGACTGAGCCATGACACTACACTGCGCATTTATTGGATTTGGCAAAAGCACCACGCGTTACCACCTTCCGTATGTTCTCAACCGTAAAGAGACCTGGCACGTCGCTCATATCTACCGCCGCAGCGCGAAGCCGGAAGAACAGTCTCCGCAGTATTCCCATATTCATTTCACCAGCGATCTTGATGAAGTGTTAAATGATCCGCAGGTGAAGCTGGTGGTGGTCTGTACCCACGCTGACAGCCACTTTGACTACGCGAAACGCGCGCTGGAAGCAGGTAAAAACGTGCTGGTGGAAAAACCGTTCACTCCGACCATCGCCGAAGCGAAGGAGCTGTTCGCGCTGGCGAAAAGCAAAGGGCTGACCGTCACGCCGTACCAGAACCGACGCTTTGACAGCTGCTTCCTGACGGCGAAAAAGGCGATTGAAAGCGGCAAACTCGGCGAGATCGTGGAAATCGAAAGCCACTTCGATTACTACCGCCCGGTGGCGGAAACCCAGCCAGGACTGCCGCAGGACGGGTCGTTCTACGGTCTGGGCGTGCACACCATGGACCAGATTATTTCCCTGTTTGGCCGCCCGGACCACGTGGCGTATGACATCCGCAGCCTGCGCAATAAGGCCAACCCGGACGATACCTTTGAAGCACAGCTGTTCTACGGCGATCTCAAAGCCATCGTGAAAACCAGCCACCTGGTGAAAATCGACTACCCGAAATTTATCGTTCACGGCAAGAAAGGCTCCTTTATCAAGTACGGCATTGACCAGCAGGAGACCAGCCTGAAGGCCAATATCATGCCGGGTGAACCGGGCTTTGCGGCAGATGATTCCGTGGGCGTGCTGGAGTACGTGAACGACGAGGGCGTGACGGTCAGGGAAGAGCTGAAGCCGGAAACGGGCGACTATGGACGCGTCTATGATGCGCTGTTTGAGACCCTCACAAACGGCACGGCGAATTACGTCAAGGAATCTGACGTTCTGACCAACCTGGAAATCCTCGAACGGGCCTTCGAACAGGCTTCTCCTGCCACGGTAACCCTCGCGAAATAAGCAAAAACGGCTCCTCTGCGCTTGTTCACAATTTTTGAACAGAGGAGTCAATTTTCACCCTCTATGATCCCAGGGCGTTTGCGTCCACACTTACTCCATCGAAACGAACTGAGGGTGAAAACAATGATCTACTTACGCAAAGCAAACGAACGTGGTCACGCGAATCATGGCTGGCTGGACTCATGGCATTCATTCTCGTTTGCCGACTACTACGACCCGAACTTCATGGGCTTCTCCGCACTGCGCGTGATTAACGATGACGTGATTGATGCAGGCCAGGGCTTCGGTACCCACCCGCACAAAGACATGGAAATCCTGACCTATGTGCTGGAAGGGGCGGTTGAGCACCAGGACAGCATGGGCAACAAAGAGCAGGTTCCGGCGGGCGAGTTCCAGATTATGAGCGCGGGGACCGGGGTGCGTCACTCTGAGTACAACCCGAGCAAAACGGGAAAACTGCACCTGTATCAAATCTGGATCATTCCAGAAGAGACCGGCATCACGCCACGCTACGAGCAGCGCCGCTTCGACGCGAAACAGGGCAAACAGCTGGTGCTCTCGCCGGATGCGCGTGAAGGTTCCCTGAAAGTGCATCAGGATATGGAGCTGTACCGCTGGGCGCTGGCGAAAGATGAACAGTCTGTGCACCAGATCGCCGCCAACCGCCGCGTGTGGATCCAGGTGGTGAAAGGGGAGGTGTCCATCAATGGCACCAAAGCGACAACCGCCGATGGTCTGGCCGTCTGGGATGAGCAGGCGCTCTCCGTGCATGCCGACAGCGAAAGTGAAATTCTGCTGTTTGACCTGCCGCCGGTCTAAATAATTTCTCAACCTTCCCTTTAAACGGGGAAGGTTGAGCTTTGTCCGTGATAAACTGAGCAAATCTCTCACTTCAAGATTTCTCAGGACGATGAAAAAGAAACGCCCCGTACTTCAGGATGTCGCCGATCGCGTCGGTGTGACCAAAATGACGGTCAGCCGTTTTTTACGTAACCCGGAACAGGTTTCCGTGGCGTTGCGTGGCAAGATTGCCGCCGCCCTTGATGAACTGGGTTATATCCCCAACCGCGCGCCCGATATTCTCTCCAATGCGACCAGCCGTGCGGTGGGCGTCCTGCTTCCTTCCTTAACCAACCAGGTATTCGCCGAAGTGCTGCGTGGCATCGAAAGCGTCACCGATGCGTTTGGCTATCAGACCATGCTCGCCCACTACGGGTACAAGCCGGAACTGGAAGAGGAACGTCTTGAATCGATGCTTTCCTGGAACATCGACGGCCTGATTTTAACGGAACGTACTCACACCCCGCGCACGCTGAAAATGATTGAAGTGGCAGGCATTCCGGTGGTGGAGCTGATGGACAGCCAGTCGCCGTGCCTCGACATCGCCGTGGGGTTCGATAACTTTGAAGCGGCGCGTCAGATGACGGCGGCGATCATCGCCCGCGGTCATCGCCATGTGGCCTATCTGGGTGCGCGTCTGGATGAACGTACTATCATCAAACAGAAGGGATACGAGGAGGCGATGCTCGACGCCGGTTTAACCCCGTACAGCGTGATGGTGGAGCAATCTTCTTCTTACACGTCGGGTATTGAGCTGATGCGTCAGGCGCGACGCGAGTATCCGCAACTGGACGGTATTTTCTGTACCAACGATGACCTTGCGGTCGGCGCGGCGTTTGAGTGCCAGCGTCTGGGTTTAAAAATCCCGGATGATATGGCGATTGCCGGTTTCCACGGCCACGACATTGGCCAGGTGATGGAGCCGCGTCTGGCGAGCGTCCTGACCCCGCGTGAACGCATGGGCCGCATTGGTGCAGAACGCCTGCTGGCGCGCATTCGTGGTGAGGCAGTTACCCCTAAAATGTTAGATTTAGGTTTCACCTTGTCACCGGGTGGATCTATTTAATCCGACAAATTTGAAGTAGCTCACACTTATTCACTTCGCGCACGTTTGGATATTGCTTCTCTTATGCCCCGGCAGGACAATGTTACCGATAACTGTTACCCGTAACAATTGACTGAGGGACACCCTTTGAGCACGACTAATCACGATCACCACGTTTACGTCCTGATGGGCGTGTCCGGTAGCGGTAAATCTGCCGTGGCGAGCGAAGTGGCGCATCAACTCCAGGCTGCGTTTCTTGATGGTGACTTCCTCCATCCGCGTAGCAACATCATGAAAATGGCTTCCGGCGAGCCGCTGAACGACGACGACCGCAAACCGTGGTTGCAGGCGCTGAATGACGCCGCGTTCGCGATGCAGCGCACCAATAAAGTCTCCCTGATCGTCTGTTCCGCGCTGAAAAAAACCTATCGCGACCTGCTGCGCGACGGCAACCCGAACCTCTCTTTCATCTACCTGAAAGGCGATTTCGGGGTGATTGAAAGCCGCCTGAAGGCGCGTAAAGGCCACTTCTTCAAAACCCAGATGCTGGTAACGCAGTTCGAAGCGTTGCAGGAGCCGGGTGCTGACGAGCAGGATGTCTTAGTGGTTGATATCGATCAGCCGCTGGAAGGTGTTGTTGCCAGCACCATCGAGGTTATTAATAAAAGGCAGTAAGTTTTGAGTACATTAACGCTAGTTTTGACAGCAGTGGGTTCCGTATTGCTGCTGCTGTTTTTAGTGATGAAGGCACGTATGCACGCCTTCGTTGCTTTGATGGTGGTTTCTATTGGTGCTGGTCTCTTTTCCGGCATGCCGCTCGACAAAATCGCGGCGACGATGGAAAAAGGGATGGGCGGCACGCTCGGCTTCCTGGCCATTGTGGTGGCACTGGGCGCGATGTTTGGCAAGATTTTGCACGAGACGGGCGCGGTCGATCAGATTGCGGTCAAGATGCTGAAATCCTTCGGGCACAGCCGTGCGCACTACGCGATTGGTCTGGCCGGTCTGATTTGCGCGCTGCCGCTGTTCTTTGAAGTGGCCGTTGTGCTGCTGATAAGCGTGGCGTTCTCCATGGCGCGCCATACTGGTACTAACCTCGTGAAGCTGGTCATTCCGCTGTTTGCGGGCGTGGCGGCGGCGGCGGCGTTCCTGCTGCCGGGGCCTGCGCCGATGCTGCTGGCCTCCCAGATGCATGCTGACTTTGGCTGGATGATCCTGATTGGCCTGTGTGCGGCGATCCCGGGGATGATTATCGCCGGTCCGCTGTGGGGAAACTTCATCAGCCGTTACGTTGAGCTGCACATTCCGGACGACATCACCGAGCCGCACCTGGGCGAGGGTAAAATGCCGTCCTTCGGCTTCAGTCTGTCGCTGATCCTGCTGCCGCTGGTGCTGGTGGGCCTGAAAACCATCGCTGCACGCTTTGTGCCGGTGGGGTCAACCGCTTACGAATGGTTCGAATTTATTGGTCATCCGTTCACTGCGATTCTGGTGGCGTGTCTGGTCGCGATTTACGGCCTGGCAATGCGTCAGGGCATGCCGAAAGACCGCGTGATGGAGATCTGTGGTGCCGCGCTGCAACCGGCGGGGATTATCCTGCTGGTGATCGGGGCGGGCGGCGTGTTCAAGCAGGTGCTGGTGGATTCCGGCGTTGGCCCGGCGCTGGGCGAAGCGCTGACCGGAATGGGCCTGCCGATTGCGGTCACCTGCTTTGTGCTGGCCGCGGCGGTGCGTATCATTCAGGGCTCCGCGACCGTGGCGTGCTTAACCGCCGTGGGTCTGGTAATGCCGGTGATTGAACAGCTGAACTACTCCGGCGCGCAGATGGCGGCGCTCTCTATCTGTATCGCGGGTGGTTCGATTGTGGTGTCTCACGTGAACGATGCAGGCTTCTGGCTGTTCGGTAAATTTACCGGCGCAACCGAAGCGCAAACCCTGAAAACCTGGACGCTGATGGAAACCATCCTCGGCACGACGGGTGCGGTTGTCGGGATGATTGCGTTTACGCTGCTGAGTTAATCCCGGTTTTCTCCCTCTCCCACGGGGAGAGGGAGCAAACACTAATAACGGCAATCAAGGATTGCCGTTTTGCTTTTACCTATCCTTTCATCCACGCTCGGATCCCGTCCAGGAACATCTGCGTTGCCATCATCACCAGAATCAGCCCCATCAGGCGCTCCAGCGCGTTCACCCCTTTCTCACCCAGCAGGCGCAGGAACAGCGACGACTGCAACAGGATAATAAACGTCCCGCCCCAGGCGATCAGCAGGGCAATCACCAGATGGCTCATCTGATTCAGATACTGATTCGACAGCAGCATCAGCGTGGCCAGAATCGTTGGCCCGGCGACCAGCGGAATCGCCAGCGGCACGATAAACGGCTCTTCACCCGCAGGCAGGCCGCTGCTGCTGCCCTCCGCGCTCGGGAAAATCATCTTAATGGCAATCAGGAACAAAATGATCCCGCCGGAAATGGAGACCGTTTCGGCGCGTAAGTTCAGGAAAGCGAGAATTTTTTCACCGGCGAACAGGAAGATAAACATCACCAGCAGGGCGATGAGCAGCTCGCGGATCATGATCGCCCGACGGCGCTTCGGCTCGGTGTGCTTCAGCACCGACATGAAGATCGGCAGATTACCGAGCGGATCCATAATCAGGATCAATAAAACCGCTGCGGAAATGATTTCACTCATCTTAAATTATCCCTGATACTTATTGTGGTCATTGCGATGATTAGCACTTTTTCTGATTGCCGGGCAATCATCGATTAATTTCGCTTGCGACTTTGGCAGCATTTTGTAATGTGAAGCATATCCCAGTTCAATACTGGCTTGCACAATCAGCACACACCCCTTGCAGGAAAAAAATGCTATGAAAAACGTTGGTTTTATCGGCTGGCGCGGTATGGTCGGCTCTGTACTCATGCAACGCATGGTTGAAGAGCGCGATTTCGACGCCATCCGCCCGGTCTTCTTCTCCACTTCCCAGCTCGGCCAGGCTGCACCGTCCTTTGGGGGTACCACAGGCACGTTGCAGGATGCTTACGACCTGGAGGCGCTGAAGGCACTCGACATTATTGTGACCTGCCAGGGCGGCGATTATACCAACGAAATCTATCCGAAGCTGCGTGAAAGCGGCTGGCAGGGCTACTGGATTGACGCGGCCTCTTCGCTTCGCATGAAAGACGATGCCATCATTATTCTCGACCCGGTTAACCAGGGCGTCATCACCAACGGCCTGAACAACGGCGTGAAAACCTTTGTTGGCGGTAACTGCACCGTCAGCCTGATGCTGATGTCTCTCGGCGGTCTGTTCGCACAGGATCTGGTGGAGTGGGTCTCCGTGGCGACCTACCAGGCGGCGTCCGGCGGTGGCGCGCGTCATATGCGCGAGCTGCTGACCCAGATGGGCCAGCTGCACCAGAGCGTCGCTGCCGAGCTGGCAGACCCGGCGTCCGCGATCCTCGATATCGAGCATAAAGTCACTCAGCTCACCCGCAGCGGCGAGCTGCCGGTGGATAACTTCGGCGTACCGCTGGCCGGCGGCCTGATCCCGTGGATAGACAAACAGCTGGATAACGGCCAGACCCGCGAAGAGTGGAAGGGCCAGGCTGAGACCAACAAAATCCTCGGCACCGCGAACACCATTCCGGTTGACGGTCTGTGCGTGCGTATCGGCGCGCTGCGCTGCCACAGCCAGGCCTTCACCATTAAACTGAAAAAAGATGTGTCTATTCCGACCGTGGAAGAGCTGCTGGCCGCGCATAACCCGTGGGCGAAAGTGGTGCCAAACGATCGCGATATCACCATGCGCGAACTGACCCCGGCAGCCGTCACCGGCACGCTGACCACCCCGGTTGGCCGCCTGCGCAAGCTGAACATGGGGCCTGAGTACCTCTCCGCGTTCACCGTTGGCGACCAGCTTCTGTGGGGTGCCGCCGAGCCGCTGCGCCGCATGCTGCGCCAGCTGGCGTAATAATTTGTTAAACACGGGGGGTGATTGTCACCCCCTTTTTTTGCGTACTACATGGAGTAAAACGCAGATGTCTTATTTTTTATCAGGAGGACCCACGACGTTGGCTATGCTTTAAGGAAGATTTATTTCTCACCTGAGGGTAGGGCGGAGCAGAGAGGATTAACTGCACCGTTTAGGTCACATTAAAAGTCGTCCCGGAGCGCGTAAAAAGGGCGACATAAAAAAACAGGATGAATACCATGTCCGATCGTATTTCGAGAGACGTGATTAATGCGCTTATTGCGGGTCACTTTGCCGACCCCTTTTCTGTGCTAGGGATGCACCGTACAGAGGCCGGACTGGAAGTTCGTGCGCTGTTACCGGATGCAACAGAAGTGTGGGTTATCGAACCCAAAACCGGCCGCAAGGTGGGTAATCTGGAATGCCTCGACTCGCGTGGCTTCTTCTCGGGCGTCATGCCCCGCCGTAAAAATCCTTTTCGTTATCAGCTTGCCGTTATCTGGCACGGTCAGCAAAACCTGATTGACGATCCCTATAGCTTCGGCCCGCTTTTAAAAGAGATGGACGCCTGGCTGCTGTCCGAAGGGACCCATTTACGCCCTTACGAAACGCTGGGTGCCCATGCGGATACCATGGACGGTATCACCGGCACGCGTTTTGCCGTATGGGCGCCAAACGCCCAGCGCGTCTCCGTTGTCGGGCAGTTCAACTACTGGGACGGTCGTCGTCACCCCATGCGCCTGCGCCGGGAAACCGGCATCTGGGAGCTGTTTATCCCCGGTGCGCACAACGGTCAGCTCTACAAATTCGAGATGATCGATGCCAACGGCAAGCTGCGCATTAAATCTGACCCGTACGCCTTTGAGGCCGAACTGCGCCCGAATACCGCCTCGCTGATTTGCGGCCTGCCGGAGAAGGTTGTCCAGACGGAAGAGCGCAAGCAGGCTAACCGCTTTGATGCGCCGATCTCCGTCTATGAAGTGCATCTCGGCTCGTGGCGTCGCCACACCGATAACAACTTCTGGCTGAGCTATCGCGAGCTGGCGGACCAGCTGGTGCCGTACGCCAAATGGATGGGCTTTACGCACCTGGAACTGCTGCCGATCAACGAGCACCCGTTCGACGGCAGCTGGGGCTATCAGCCAACCGGGCTGTATGCGCCTACGCGCCGCTTCGGCACGCGCGATGACTTCCGCTATTTCATCGATGCCGCGCACGCCGCCGGGCTGAACGTGATCCTCGACTGGGTGCCGGGCCACTTCCCGTCGGATGATTTTGCGCTGGCAGAGTTCGACGGCACAAAGCTTTACGAGCACAGCGACCCGCGCGAAGGCTATCACCAGGACTGGAACACGCTGATCTACAACTACGGTCGCCGTGAAGTATCGAACTACCTGGTCGGGAACGCGCTGTACTGGATCGAGCGTTTCGGCATTGATGCCCTGCGCGTCGATGCGGTGGCGTCGATGATTTACCGCGACTACAGCCGCAAAGAGGGTGAGTGGATCCCGAACGAGTATGGCGGGCGTGAAAACCTCGAAGCGATTGAGTTTCTGCGCAACACCAACCGCATCATCGGGGAGCAGGTGGAAGGTGCCGTGACCATGGCGGAAGAGTCCACCGACTTCCCGGGCGTTTCCCGTCCACCGTCAATGGGCGGACTGGGCTTCTGGTACAAGTGGAACCTCGGCTGGATGCACGACACGCTCGACTACATGAAGCTCGACCCGGTTTATCGTCAGTATCACCACGATAAGCTCACTTTCGGGCTGCTCTACAACTACACCGAAAACTTCATGCTGCCGCTGTCGCACGATGAAGTGGTGCACGGCAAGAAATCCATTCTCGACCGCATGCCGGGGGACGCGTGGCAGAAGTTTGCCAACCTGCGCGCCTACTACGGCTGGATGTTCGCCTTCCCGGGCAAAAAGCTGCTGTTTATGGGCAACGAATTTGCGCAGGGGCGCGAATGGAACCACGATACCAGCCTTGACTGGCATCTGCTGGAAGGCGCGGACAACTGGCACCACGGCGTACAGCGTCTGGTCCGCGACCTGAACCTGACCTATCGCCACCACAAAGCGCTGCACGAGCTGGACTTCGACCCGTACGGCTTTGAGTGGCTGGTGGTGGACGACCACGAGCGCTCGGTGTTTGTCTTTGCGCGCCGCGACAAGGCGGGTAACGAGATCATCGTCGCCAGCAACTTCACGCCAGTGCCGCGTGAACACTACCGCTTCGGCATTAACCAGCCGGGCAAATGGCGCGAAATTCTCAATACCGACTCCATGCATTACCACGGCAGCAATGCGGGTAACGGCGGGCTGGTGCAGAGCGATGCCATTGAAAGCCATGGCCGTCCGAACTCCCTGAGCCTGACACTGCCGCCGCTTGGCACAATCTGGCTGGTGCGGGAGGGAGAATGACGCAGCTTACGGCAGGTAAACCCGAACCGCTCGGGGCGAGTTTTGACGGAAAGGGAGTGAACTTTACGCTCTTTTCCGCCCATGCGGAGCGGGTGGAACTCTGTGTGTTTGACGGGGAAGGTAACGAGCACCGTTACGATTTACCGGCGCGCACGGGGGATACCTGGCATGGCTACCTGGCCGGAGGACGGCCGGGGATGCACTACGGTTTTCGCGTAAACGGCCCCTGGGAGCCCTCTCAGGGGCACTGGTTTAACCCGGCGAAGCTGCTGATTGACCCGTGTGCGCACCGGGTGGACGGTGAGTTTAAAGATGACCCGCTGTTCCACGTTGGCTACGGCGAACCTGACCACCGCGACAGCGCGCCCGTCGCGCCCAAAAGCGTGGTGGTGCACGATCTCTACGACTGGGAAGACGATGCCCCGCCGCGTACGCCTTGGGGCAACACCGTTATTTATGAAGCCCACGTTAAAGGGCTGACGTATCTGCACCCGTCAATTCCCAAAGAGATGCGCGGCACCTACAAAGCGCTTGGGCATCCGACGATGGTCGCGTACCTGAAGCACTTAGGGATCACCGCGCTGGAGCTGTTGCCCGTGGCGCATTTCGCCAGCGAGCCGCGGCTACAGCGTCTCGGGTTAAGCAACTACTGGGGCTACAACCCGCTGGCGTTGTTCGCCCTCGATCCGCGTTATGCGGTGAATCCTGAGAAGGCGCGGGATGAGTTTCGCGATGCGGTGAAGGCGCTTCACGCGGCGGGTATCGAGGTCATTCTGGACGTGGTGTTGAACCACAGTGCGGAAAGCGATCTTGACGGCCCGACGCTCTCACAGCGCGGAATCGATAACCGTAGCTATTATTGGATCAGGGACGACGGCGATTACGAGAACTGGACCGGGTGCGGTAACACCCTCAACCTCAGTCATCCGGCCGTTACGCATTACGCGTACGAGTGCCTGAAATACTGGGTTGAGACGTTCCACGTGGATGGTTTTCGCTTCGACCTGGCGCCAGTGATGGGGCGCACCCCGGCGTTCAGCCAGCAGGCGCCGCTGTTTGAGGCCATCAAAAACTGCCCGGTGCTTTCAAAGGTGAAGCTGATTGCGGAGCCCTGGGACATCGGCGAGGGCGGTTATCAGGTGGGGAACTTCCCGCCGCTGTTTGCCGAGTGGAACGACCACTTCCGCGATGCCGTCCGCCGCTTCTGGCTGACGCGCGATCTGTCGCTGGGGGAGTTTGCCGGTCGCTTTGCCGGCTCCAGCGATCTCTTTAAGCGTGACGGCAAACGTCCGTCGGCCACCATTAACCTGGTGACGGCGCACGACGGTTTTACGCTGCGCGACTGCGTTTGTTTCAATCAGAAACACAATGAGGCAAACGGCGAGGAGAATCGCGATGGGACTAACAATAACCATAGCTTTAACCATGGTATAGAAGGGTTAGGCGGAAGTCTGGATGTGATCGAGCGGCGACGCGCCAGCGTTCATGCGCTGCTGACGACGCTTTTGTTGTCGCAGGGCACGCCGATGCTGCTGGCGGGCGATGAGCACGGCCACAGCCAGCACGGCAACAACAACGCCTATTGCCAGGACAACACCCTGACCTGGCTCGACTGGGGAGAAGCGAACAGCGGGCTGACCCATTTCACCGCGGCGCTGATCCATCTTCGCCAGCGCATCCCCGCGCTCACCGCCGACCGCTGGTGGGAAGAGGGCGACGGCAACGTTCGCTGGCTGAATAAAGACGCGCAACCGTTAAGCGCGCAAGAGTGGCAACACGGCATACCCTGTCTGCAAATCCTGCTTTCGGATGCGTGGCTGGTGACGCTGAACGCGACGGATGACGTCGCAGAGATTGTTTTACCTGACGGGGAGTGGCGAGCCATTCCTCCCTTTGCCGGAGCGGATAATCCGGTTGTTATGGCTGTCTGGCACGGGCCTGCGCACGGAGTGTGCGTATTCCAAAGATGATAAAAAAGGAGTTAGTCATGGTTAGATTAGAGAAGAACGATCCGTTAATGTTGGCGCGCCAGCTACCATTAAAAACAGTTGCCCTGATACTCGCGGGCGGGCGTGGTACCCGTCTGAAAGATTTGACCATCAAGCGCGCTAAACCGGCCGTTCACTTTGGTGGTAAGTTCCGTATTATCGATTTTGCACTGTCAAACTGCCTGAACTCAGGCATTCGTCGTATTGGCGTCATTACCCAGTATCAGTCGCACACGCTGGTGCAGCACATTCAGCGCGGCTGGTCATTCTTCAGCGAAGAGATGAACGAGTTTGTCGATCTGCTCCCGGCGCAGCAGCGCGTTCACGGGGAGAACTGGTACCGCGGCACGGCGGATGCCGTGACCCAGAACCTCGACATCATTCGCCGCTACAACGCGGAATACATCGTTATCCTCGCCGGGGACCACATCTACAAGCAAGATTACTCCCACATGCTGATCGACCACGTCGAAAAAGGGGCGCGCTGCACCGTGGCGTGCCTGCCGGTGCCTGTTGCGGAAGCAACCGCGTTTGGCGTGATGCATGTAGATGGCGACGACAAGATTATCGACTTTGTCGAAAAACCGGCGAACCCGCCAACCATGCCGGGAGATGACACCAAATCGCTCGCCAGCATGGGGATCTATGTCTTTGACGCCGATTATCTTTATGAACTGCTGGAAGAGGACGACAAAGACGAGAACTCCAGTCACGACTTCGGCAAAGACATTATCCCGAAAATTACCAAAGCTGGCATGGCGTATGCACATCCTTTCCCGCTGTCCTGCGTGCAGTCCGATCCGAATGCGGAACCTTACTGGCGCGATGTGGGAACGCTGGAAGCGTACTGGAAAGCCAACCTCGATCTTGCGTCCGTCACGCCTGAGCTGGATATGTACGACCAGAACTGGCCGATTCGCACCCATATGGAATCGCTGCCGCCGGCGAAGTTCGTCCAGGACCGCTCCGGCAGCCACGGTATGACGCTCAACTCGCTGGTCTCTGGCGGGTGCATTATCTCCGGTTCGGTGGTGGTGCAGTCCGTGCTGTTCCCGCGCGTGCGTATAAACTCATTCTGTAATATCGATTCGGCAGTCCTGCTGCCGGATGTCTGGGTAGGGCGCTCATGTCGTCTGCGTCGCTGCGTTATCGACCGTGCCTGCGTCATTCCCGAAGGGATGGTGATTGGGGAAAACGCGGAAGAAGATGCGCGTCGTTTCTACCGTTCGGAAGAGGGGATCGTGTTAGTAACACGGGAAATGTTGCGGAAGCTGCAAATCAAACAGGAGCGATGATGCAGGTTTTACACGTATGTTCTGAGATGTTCCCGTTGTTAAAAACGGGCGGACTGGCGGATGTTCTTGGTGCACTACCGGCGGCGCAAATTGCCGGAGGGGTGGATACCCGCGTGTTGTTGCCCGCTTTTCCGGATATCCGGCGTGGTATTCCCGATGCAAAGGTTGTTACCCGTCGCGAGACCTTCGCGGGACGTATCACCCTGCTGTTTGGACATTACAATGGCACAGGGATTTACCTGATTGATGCCCCGCATTTATACGATCGACCCGGCAGCCCGTATCACGATACCAACCTGTACGCCTATACCGATAACGTGCTGCGCTTTGCCCTGCTCGGCTGGGTGGGGGCGGAGATGGCCGTCGGGCTGGATCCGTTCTGGCGTCCGAACGTGGTGCACGCGCACGACTGGCACGCGGGGCTGGCTCCTGCGTATCTGGCGGCGAAGGGGCACCCGGCCAAATCGGTGTTTACGGTGCACAACCTGGCGTATCAGGGCATGTATTACGCGCATCATATGAATGACATCGATCTGCCATGGTCGTTCTTTAACATGCACGGGCTGGAGTTTAACGGACAGATTTCTTTCCTGAAGGCGGGTCTGTACTACGCCGACCATATCACGGCGGTCAGCCCAACCTACGCGCGTGAAATTACCCAGCCGGAGTTCGGTTACGGTATGGAAGGGCTGCTGCAACAGCGCCACCGTGAAGGTCGTCTGTCGGGCATTCTGAACGGCGTAGATGAACAGATCTGGAATCCGGAAACGGACCTCCTGCTGGCGGCGCGCTATGGACGCGACTCCGTGGAGGACAAAGCGGAGAACAAGCGCCAGCTACAGATTGCGATGGGGCTGAAGGTCAACGACAAGGTACCGCTGTTTGCGGTGGTCAGCCGCCTGACCAGCCAGAAAGGGCTGGATCTGGTGCTGGAAGCGCTGCCGGGATTACTGGAGCAAGGTGGGCAACTGGCGCTGCTCGGCGCGGGCGACCCGGTATTGCAGGAAGGTTTCCTTGCGGCCGCGGCGGAACATCCGGGGCAGGTGGGCGTGCAGATTGGCTATCACGAAGCGTTCTCGCACCGCATCATGGGCGGCGCGGACGTGATTCTGGTGCCGAGCCGTTTCGAGCCCTGCGGCCTGACGCAGCTCTATGGTCTGAAATACGGTACGTTGCCGCTGGTACGCCGCACGGGCGGGCTGGCGGATACGGTGTCTGACAGCTCCCTGGAAAACCTGGCGGATGGTATCGCCAGCGGGTTTGTTTTCGAGGACAGTAATGCCTGGTCGCTGCTTCGGGCGATCCGGCGTGCTTTCGTCTTGTGGTCCCGTCCATCCCTGTGGCGTTACGTACAACGTCAGGCGATGTCCATGGACTTTGGCTGGCACGTTGCGGCGCAGTCCTACCGCGACCTTTATCAACGCTTGATGTAACGAGGCGAAGTTACTGATATGAATGCTCCATTTAGCTACTCTTCCCCCACGCTCAGCGTTGAGGCGTTGAAACACTCCATCGCCTATAAGCTGATGTTTACCATTGGGAAAGATCCCGTTATTGCCAACAAACATGAGTGGCTGAACGCCACGCTGTTTGCGGTGCGCGACCGCATGGTCGAACGCTGGCTGCGCTCCAACCGCGCCCAGCTTTCGCAGGAGACGCGACAGGTGTATTACCTGTCGATGGAGTTTCTGATTGGTCGCACCCTCTCCAATGCGCTGTTATCGCTCGGGATTTATGACGACGTCAAAAACGCACTGGAAGAGATGGGGCTGGATTTAGAAGAGCTGATTGACGAAGAGAACGACCCGGGGCTGGGTAACGGTGGTCTCGGGCGTCTTGCCGCCTGCTTCCTCGATTCACTGGCGACGCTGGCGCTGCCGGGGCGCGGCTACGGTATTCGCTACGACTACGGCATGTTCAAGCAGAACATCGTGGATGGCCGTCAGAAAGAGTCCCCGGACTACTGGCTGGAGTACGGTAACCCGTGGGAGTTCAAGCGCCACAACACGCGCTACAAGGTGCGTTTTGGCGGGCGTATTCAGCAGGAAGGTAAAAAATCCCGCTGGGTGGAAACCGAGGAGATCCTGGCCGTGGCCTACGACCAGATCATCCCCGGCTACGACACCGATGCGACCAATACGCTGCGCCTGTGGAACGCGCAGGCCAGTAGCGAGATCAACCTGGGTAAATTCAACCAGGGCGACTACTTCGCGGCGGTGGAAGATAAAAACCATTCTGAGAACGTGTCCCGCGTCCTGTATCCGGATGACTCGACCTACTCAGGCCGCGAGCTGCGCCTGCGTCAGGAGTATTTCCTCGTCTCGGCAACGATTCAGGATATCCTTAGCCGTCACTATCAGCTGCACAAAACCTATGCGAATCTGGCGGAAAAAACCGCTATTCACCTCAACGATACCCATCCGGTGCTGTCGATCCCTGAGCTGATGCGCCTACTGATTGACGAGCATAAGTTCAGCTGGGATGACGCGTTTGAAGTAACCTGCCAGGTGTTCTCGTACACCAACCATACGCTGATGAGTGAAGCGCTGGAGACGTGGCCGGTGGATATGCTCGGCAAAATTCTGCCGCGCCATCTGCAAATCATCTTCGAGATCAACGACTACTTCCTCAAGACCTTGCAGGAGCAGTACCCGAACGATACCGGTCTGCTGAGCCGCGCCTCGATCATTGATGAATCCAACGGGCGTCGCGTACGCATGGCCTGGCTGGCGGTGGTGATCAGCCACAAGGTCAACGGCGTATCAGAGCTGCATTCGAACCTGATGGTGCAGTCGCTGTTTGCGGACTTCGCGAAGATCTTCCCGACGCGTTTCTGCAACGTGACCAACGGCGTCACCCCGCGCCGCTGGCTGGCGCTGGCGAACCAGCCGCTCTCCGACGTTCTGGATGAGAACATTGGCCGCACCTGGCGCACCGATTTGAGCCAGCTGAGCGAGCTTGAGCAGCACATCGATTTCCCGACGGTGAACAAAGCGGTACGGGAAGCCAAGCTGCTGAACAAGAAGCGTCTGGCGGTCTGGCTGGCGATGCATCTGAACGTGGTGGCGAACCCGAAAGCGCTGTTCGACGTGCAGATCAAACGTATCCACGAGTACAAGCGTCAGCTGATGAATGTCCTGCACGTCATTACCCACTACAACCGCATTAAGGCTGACCCGACGGCGGAGTGGGTGCCGCGTGTGAAAATCTTTGCCGGTAAGGCGGCCTCCGCGTATTACATGGCGAAGCACATCATTCATCTCATCAACGATGTGGCGAAGGTGGTGAACCACGATCCGGACATTGGCGATAAGCTGAAGGTAGTGTTTATCCCGAACTACAGCGTGAGCCTGGCGCAGCTGATCATTCCGGCGGCGGATCTCTCTGAGCAGATTTCCACGGCGGGGACGGAAGCATCCGGCACCAGCAACATGAAGTTTGCCCTGAACGGCGCGCTGACTATCGGCACGCTGGACGGCGCAAATGTCGAAATGCTGGAGCATGTGGGCGCGGAGAATATCTTTATCTTCGGGAATACGGCGGAAGAGGTGGAGGCGCTGCGCAAGCAGGGCTACTCGCCGCGTGAGTATTATGAAGAGGATGAAGAGTTACGCCAGGTGCTGACGCAAATCGCCACCGGAGTGTTTAACCCTGAGGAGCCTGGACGCTATCGTGACCTGGTGGACTCGCTGATTAACTTTGGCGATCACTATCAGGTGCTGGCGGATTACCGCAGCTACGTGGATTGTCAGGATAAGGTGGACGAACTGTACCGTCAGCAGGAGAAGTGGACCAGCACCGCGATGCATAACATCGCCAACATGGGCTACTTCTCGTCAGACAGGACCATCAAAGAGTATGCCGAGAATATCTGGCATATTGATCCGGTGCGGTTGTAAAAACAAAGCCCGGTGGCGCTGCGCTTACCGGGCCTACGGGATCGAGTAGGCCGGGTAAGGCGGAGCCGACACCCGGCTTTTTTTCAATTACGACGCCAGCGACAATTCACGCTTTCCCGCATGTTGCGCCAGCCACTGCGCCACTCGAGACTGCTGCTCGGCATTCAGCCACATCCCTTCTTTAGTACGACGCCAGATGGCATCGTCCAGACGGCGCACCCACTCGTGTTCCACCAGGTAGCGCAGCTCGGCTTCGTATAGCTCATGGCCAAAATGCTCGCCCAGATCGGCAATCTCTTTCGCGTCGCCGAGGAACAGTTCGGTGTTGCTGCCGTAGGTGCGGGCGTAGTGGCGCGCCATGCCTTCGGTAATGAACGGGAAGCGGCGACGCAGCTTCGCGGCGTAATCGTCGCGGTTATCGCCGATATCGCCGCCAGGCAGCACGGCGCCTTTCGTCCACGCCGGGCCGATGCCTTTGTAATACGGCGCCAGTTTCTCCAGCGCGTGCTCCGCCAGTTTACGGTAGGTGGTGAGCTTACCGCCAAACACGGAGAGCAGAGGCGCCTGACCGTCAACGTCGTGAATATCAAGCGTATAGTCACGGGTGATGGCCTGCGGTGAGTCAGACTCGTCATCACACAGCGGACGCACGCCGGAGTAGGTCCAGACCACGTCATCGCGCGCCAGCTGTTTCTTAAAGTGCGCGTTGTACACTTTCAACAGGTAGCTGACTTCACTCTCATCGATCTCAACGTTTTTCGGATCGCCTTTGTACTCCACGTCGGTGGTGCCGATGATGGAGAACTCGTCCATCCACGGGATCACAAACACAATGCGCTTGTCTTCATTTTGCAGGATATAAGCCTGTTTCTGGGTATGCACGCGCGGCACCACGATGTGGCTGCCCTTAATCAGGCGGATGCCGTACGGTGAAGGCAGGTGCATGCCGTCGTCGAAGAACTGTTTCACCCACGGGCCGGTGGCATTCACCAGGCCGCGCGCTTTCCAGCTAAACTTCTCGCCGGTATCCACGTCTTCCGCTTCCACAATCCACAGGCCGTTTTCGCGGCGTGCGGCGGTGGCGCGGGTGCGGGTTTTCACCTCGCCGCCTTTCTTCTCGACCATCTGCGCGTTAGCCAGTACCAGACGCGCATCGTCCACCCAGCAGTCGGAATATTCGAAACCGCGCACGATTTCAGGCTTAAGGACCGATTCTGAGCCAAAACGCAAACCGGTTGAACCCGGCAGGCTGGTGCGTTTACCCAGATGATCGTACATAAACAGACCGATGCGGATCATCCACGCCGGACGCAGATGCGGGCGATGGGGCAGGCGGAAGCGCATCGGGATCGCCAGATGCGGGGCCATTTTCAGCAGCACTTCGCGTTCGGCCAGCGCTTCGCTGACCAGGCGGAATTCGTAGTGTTCCAGATAGCGCAGGCCACCGTGGATCAGCTTGGAGCTGGCGGACGACGTCGCGCAGGCGAGATCGTTAGCTTCCAGCATCAGCACGGATAAACCGCGTCCTGCGGCATCAACCGCAATACCGGCACCGTTGATGCCACCGCCTATCACAATCAGATCTTTGGTTTCCATAACACCCTCATGCACTTTCGTTAAAGCTCAAAAATGTTCGATATCGCTCATAATAGCAAAGGAACGCGCTTTTGGTAACATCAAAAAAACAATTTAGAGTGATATGGATAACATAATGGCGTTTACCCGCCGCCAGGACGTACACTACGGGGTAAAATCGTGCGGTCTGATGCCCTCACCCCAGCCCTCTCCCTCCGGGAGAGGGTAGGGTGAGGGGAAAACCGCACCACACCTGAATATAAGATGAGAACACCATGGATCAGTTTGAATGTATTAACGTAGAAGAAGCCCACCAGAAGATGCACCAGGGAAAAGCGGTGCTGGTGGATATCCGCGATCCGCAGAGCTTTGCGATGGGCCACACGCCGGGCGCGTTCCATCTCACCAACGACACGCTGGGCGCGTTTATGCGCGATAACGACTTCGATACCCCGGTGATGGTGATGTGCTATCACGGCAACAGCAGTAAAGGCGCGGCGCAGTATCTGCTCCAGCAGGGTTACGAGGCGGTATACAGCGTCGATGGCGGCTTCGATGCCTGGCATCGTCATTTCCCGGCAGAAGTTGAATACGCGTTTGAGCGCTGATCCCGTTATACTGTCCCCTTTTGTGTGGAAATAAGCGACCGCTGCCCATGTTGATGATCACCTCTTTTAGCAACCCGCGCGTCGCCCAGGCGTTTGTCGACTATATGGCGACGCAGGGCATTATCCTGACTATTCAGCAGCATACACAGACGGATGTCTGGCTGGCAGACGAAAGCCAGGCTGGGCGCGTGAACGCCGAGCTGGCGCGTTTCCTGGAAAACCCGGGCGACCCGCGTTATCTGGCGGCAAGCTGGCAATCTGGCCAGACCGGCAGTGGCCTGCACTATCAACGTTTTCCGTTTCTCGCCACCCTCCGCGAGCGCGCAGGACCGTTTACGCTGCTTTTAATGGTAGCCTGCATCATCGTCTTCATTATTATGAGCGTGGTGGGTGACCAGAGCGTGATGATTGCCCTCGCATGGCCGTACGATCCCTCCCTGCAATTTGACGTCTGGCGCTACTTCACGCATGCGCTGATGCACTTCTCGGTGATGCATATCCTCTTTAACCTGCTGTGGTGGTGGTATCTCGGCGGGGCGGTGGAGAAGCGGCTCGGCAGCGGCAAGCTGATTGTGATCACCCTTATCAGCGCCCTGTTAAGCGGCTACGTGCAGCATAAATTCAGCGGTCCATGGTTTGGCGGGTTATCCGGCGTGGTGTACGCCCTGATGGGTTACGCCTGGCTCAGAGGCGAGCGCGACCCGGATAGCGGCATCTATTTACAACGTGGATTAATAACCTTTGCGTTAATATGGCTTATTGCCGGATGGTTTGATCTGTTTGGTATGTCTATCGCCAATGGTGCGCACGTTACCGGCCTGGCGGTCGGGCTGGCGATGGCGTTGGCCGATACGCTCCATGCGCGAAAGCGAACATAATTCCCAGGGATATTTCATGAAACAAACACAACGTCATGACGCCATTATCGAACTGGTAAAAAAACAGGGATACGTCAGTACTGAAGAGCTGGTGGAGCAGTTTGCCGTTAGCCCGCAAACCATCCGTCGTGACCTCAACGACCTGGCCGATCAGAACCGTATTCTGCGTCACCACGGCGGTGCCGCGCTGCCGTCCAGCTCGGTGAACACCTCATGGCATGACCGTAAGGCGACGCAAACGGCAGAGAAAGAGCGTATCGCCCGTAAAGTGGCGAGCCAGATCCCGAACGGCGCGACGCTGTTTATTGATATCGGCACCACGCCGGAAGCGGTCGCCCATGCGCTGCTGAACCACGAGAACCTCCGCGTGGTGACCAACAACCTGAACGTGGCCAACACGTTGATGCAGAAAGACGATTTCCGCATCATCCTCGCGGGCGGCGAACTGCGCAGCCGCGACGGGGGCATTATCGGCGAAGCGACGCTCGATTTTATCTCTCAGTTTCGCCTCGATTTCGGCATTCTGGGGATCAGCGGCATCGACACCGACGGCTCGCTGCTGGAGTTTGATTACCACGAGGTGCGCACCAAGCGCGCGATCATTGAAAACTCACGTCACGTGATGCTGGTGGTGGATCACTCCAAGTTTGGTCGTAACGCGATGGTGAACATGGGCAGCATCAGCATGGTGGATGCGGTTTATACTGATGTGATGCCACCGGCGGGCGTGATGCAGGTGATTAAAGATAATAATTTGCAGTTAGAGTTATGTTGAGAAGCCATTCTCCCTCTCCCTGTGGGAGAGGGCCGGGGTGAGGGCATCAGACCGCAAAGGATTTACACTCCGTACCCCATCATCTTCAACAGCTGCTGCGCATGCTGCACCGCATCCTGACGGTGCGCCACGCCCAGCTTCTGATACAGATTGCGAATGTGCGTTTTGATGGTGGTCGCCGCCACCGCCAGCTCACCGGCAATCTGCTCGTTGCTGTAGCCGGAATAGATCAGCCCCAGCACCTGCCATTCACGCTGGGTGAGCGGGCTGGTACGGATAAGCTCAGGCACTTCCGGATGGTTCAGCAGACGTTCAACAAAGTTCTCATCGAAGTGCGCAAACTTATGGCGATGATGCTGGTTAATCTCGCGCAGAATGCGCTGGGCGCGATGCTGATCGAGTTCCGGCAGCGTGTTGAGCTGAATCAGCTGGCGCAGCTGCTGGGCCATCACTTCACCCTCAATCACAAAGTGGCTGATAAACCCGGTGCGGTTCGCCAGCTGCAACGCTTCCAGCAGTACGCGCTGGGCATCGTTTTTACGTCCTGCCTGCCAGTAAAGCTGGTTTAACAGCAGCAGGTTGCGGTTTAAATCGCTCATCAGGCGCAGGCTGCGGGCGTTTTCGTTTAACTCTTCCAGCACGATCTCGGCAGGCTCAAAGTCACCCAGCAGGATCTGCACGCGGGCAATATTGCGCCACTGGCTTTGCAGGAAGTGGTTATTGGCAAATTCCGGTTTAGGCGTGTGACGCAGCCAGTTGGCGGCGGACTTTTTATCGCCGGTCATCTGCCAGTAAATCACCCTGACCTTATCGGCGTTGGAGACCCAGTCGCTATGGTACTGTCCGTTGCCGAGCAGATTTTCCAGGCGGTTAAGGTGGTTACGGGCATTATCCAGGTCGCCGCGTGCCAGCGAGCACTGCACCAGCAGAGCCAGACACTGGAGCTGCTGCTGCGGCTGGAAGCTCGAAAGGACATTCAGACCCTGGCGGGCGCAGCTTTCTGCTTCATCCAGACGCGACCATGCCCACAGCAGCTGAGCGCGAATACGCAACAGGAACTCGTGCATCGGCAGCTGTTCCAGATGTTGTTCACGGATCAGCTGGAACGCTTTCTCCTGGTTTTCCCAGGCTGCTTGCAGAAACCCCTGAGCAAATAAAATCTCGCTTTGCTGGATCAGGCTCCACAGGGCGTAATGCCAGACATCGTGGCGGCGCGCCATCTGTTCGGTTTGCTGCATGAGTGAAAGCGAACGCGTGAGATCGCCCTTACAGTGCAGCACTTCGCCGTGTACCGAGGTGGCCACAATACGGCTGTAAAAATTCGCCAGCGGCAGCTCATCCAGCGCGACCATCGCCAGCCGTTCAGCTTCATCCGGGTCCCCGTCGTTAATCGCCACCTGTGCGCGCAGGGCGTTAAATTCGCCGTGCAGGGTGGTATCCATCTCGCTTTCCATCTCCTGCTCGGCGCGCGCCAGCAGGGTGTTCACTTCGCTGTAGCGATGCTGGCTCTGCATCAGCCAGGCCTGGAGCAGCACCAGACGCGGATTCTCCAGCAGGCTTTCCCACGGCAGCGCTTTTAACGACTCTTCCAGCAGCGTCAGTTCGCTGTGGTTGAACAGTCCCCACGCGTGGTTGAGCAGAATATCGCGCAGCATACCGGCATCCCCGGCGGCCAGCGCATGGTGGATAGCCTCGCTCGGGAAACCTTGCGCCATCCAGCTTTCGGCGGCGGCGCGGTGAATGTCAGGCAGCTCTGCGGCCAGTTCCCACTGGCAACGCTGGCGCAGGAAGCTGCCAAACAGCGGATGGTAGCTAAACCATTCGCCGTGATCGTCCATACGCGTCAGGAACAGACCCTGACGTTCAATCTCTTCGAGCTGGAGCTGCCCGTTTTCAATACCGGTGACGCGCACAATCAGCGCGTCGTTCATGGAGCGCAGCAGGGAGCTTTTCAGCAGGAAATGGCGGGTGGAGAGGTCAACGCTGTCGAGTACCTCATCCACCAGATAATCCGACAGGTGGCTGGCGTTGATGCCCGCCAGGCGGCGTGCGGACTGATGCGTCGGGCTGTTGTTTTGCCGCGCGGAGAGGGCAATCAGCTGAAGCGCCGTGGCCCAGCCGGCAACGTCATCGCACAGGCGGCTGCTTTCAGACGCCTCAATCGGAGACGTCAGCCGGCAGTCAAAGAACTGCTTCGCTTCCTGATGGGTAAAGGCCAGCTGCTGACTGCCGATTTCCAGAAGCTGATCGCGCACCCGCAGGTTGGCAATGCCCAACTGCGGAAGGTTACGCGACAGGACAACCAGCGTCAGGTTTTCCGGCTGATGGCGCAGGAAGAAACGCATGGACTCGTGAATAACCGGGTTGGTGATCAGATGATAATCATCAATCACCACATACAGCGGGCGATGCCATTCGGCCAGCTCGATAAACAGCTGGGAGAAAAGAGAGAACAGGCTGGCGTACTGGCGCTTTTGCACCATCACCTCGCTGGTGACGCAGTGTCCGTTGGTCGCCTGCTGAATCGCGGCAATTAAATAGCTGGCAAAACGCTCCTGCTGGTTATCACCTTCATCCAGGGAGTACCAGCCAAGATCGCTTTTACCTGCCGCCCATTGCGAAATGAGCGTTGTTTTTCCATAACCCGCAGGACTCGTAACCAGCGCCAGTCGGAAATTATGCGCACCGGAAAGTTTAGCCAGCAGGCGCTCGCGGACCACAGTATGGTCAAGACGAACCGGGCGACTTAATTTGGACGGAATCAACATAGTTTTCACTTCACTGTGGGGAACGAGAGAATTTATTTTTTTGCGCTTCGTAATTAATATCTATAAGTTCGGCCAATAGAGGAACTATTGCAAGTTATGTCTGGGTTTGGAGGCTCTGAATTTGCACTCTGTCACAAAACATTCTCATCACTGATGGAACTTTCCGTAAATGGCTGGATGCCGCGCTGCTTCTGGCTTGTCTGCATGACGCTCGGTTGCGCTGAAACTGGTTTCAGAAAGAGATAATGACGGTGAAGTTAATTAACTTTGGGGAAAGTTGCATGGGCTTAATAGTGGTGCTGAATAATCCCGACGCGCGGAAATATTATTCTACGTAAGTAATCATTTCAGCGATGATTAATTTCTTCCGAAACTGCATTTCATTTCTTTGACGTTCTTCCGGGATCGCTTTTTCCGCGAAGCGCACACTTACACAGTGGCCTCGATCACACTTTTATGCTCATCCCCGCTACTCCTCCCTGCCTAATCCCCGACAGGAGGAGGAAGAGGCGCAATGAGCCAGGCACACTAGCGCCAAATGTGTTTTCTCTCTACAGGATGCCGATTCCCTATGTCACAGCCTACTTTCAACAAAGCTCAATTTCAGGCTGCCCTGACGCGTCAGTGGCAGCGTTTTGGCCTTCATGCTGCAAACGAGATGACGCCTCACCAGTGGTGGCAGGCGGTGAGCGGGGCGCTCGCAGAACAGCTGGACGCTCAGCCTGTGGCGAAGCCTGTGAAAGGCCAGCGTCACGTCAACTACATTTCGATGGAGTTCCTGATTGGCCGTCTGACGGGTAACAATCTGCTGAACCTTGGCTGGTATCAGGAGGTCGGTGACGTGCTGAAAGAACACGACATCAACCTGACCGATCTGCTGGAAGAAGAGGTTGACCCGGCGCTGGGTAACGGCGGTCTGGGACGTCTGGCAGCCTGCTTCCTGGATTCCATGGCAACGGTGGGCCAGTCGGCGATTGGCTATGGCCTGAACTATCAGTACGGCCTGTTCCGTCAGTCATTTGCCGACGGCCATCAGATGGAAGCGCCGGACGACTGGCACCGCAATACCTATCCGTGGTTCCGCCACAACGCGCAGCTGGATGTGCAGGTCGGGATTGGCGGGAAAGTCACGAAGCAGGGACTCTGGGAACCGGCGTTCACCATTACCGGTGAAGCCTGGGACCTGCCGGTACTCGGCTACCGTAACGGCGTGGCGCAGCCGCTGCGTCTGTGGCAGGCGAAGCACGCGCATCCGTTTAACCTGACCAAATTCAACGACGGTGACTTCCTGCGCGCCGAGCAGCAGGGGATCGACGCCGAGAAGCTGACTAAAGTCCTCTATCCGAACGATAATCATCTGGCGGGTAAAAAGCTGCGTCTGATGCAGCAGTACTTCCAGTGCGCCTGCTCCGTGGCGGACATTCTGCGTCGACACCACCTGGCGGGCCGCAAGCTGGCTCAACTGCCGGACTTCGAAGTTATTCAGCTTAACGACACGCATCCGACCATTGCCATCCCGGAACTGCTGCGCGTGCTGATCGACGAGCATCAGCTGAGCTGGGACGACGCCTGGGCCATCACCAGCCGCACCTTCGCCTACACCAACCACACCCTGATGCCGGAAGCGCTGGAGTGCTGGGATGAGAAGCTGGTGAAAACGCTGCTGCCGCGCCATATGCAGATCATCAATAAGATTAACGACCAGTTCAAAACGCTGGTGGAGAAAACCTGGCCGGGTGACAAAGCCGTCTGGGCGAAGCTGGCCGTGGTACACGACAAACAGGTGCGCATGGCGAACATGTGCGTGGTCAGCGGCTTTGCGGTGAACGGCGTGGCGGCGCTGCACTCGGATCTGGTGGTCAAAGATCTTTTCCCGGAATACCACCAGCTGTGGCCGACCAAATTCCATAACGTGACCAACGGCATCACGCCGCGTCGCTGGATCAAGCAGTGCAACCCGCTGCTGGCCGGCCTGCTGGACAAAACCCTGAAGAAAGAGTGGGCCAACGACCTGGACCAGTTCATCAACCTGGAAAAACAGGCCGACAACGCGAAGTTCCGCGAGCAGTACCGCGCCATTAAGCTGGAGAACAAGGTTCGTCTGGCTGAGTTCGTGAAAATGCGCACCGGGATTGAGATCAACCCGAATGCGATTTTCGATATCCAGATCAAACGTCTGCACGAGTACAAACGTCAGCACCTGAACCTGCTGCACATTCTGGCGCTGTATAAAGAGATCCGCGAGAATCCACAGGCCGACCGCGTTCCGCGCGTGTTCCTGTTCGGTGCGAAAGCGGCGCCGGGCTACTACCTGGCGAAAAACATTATCCTCGCCATTAATAAAGTGGCGGCGGCGATCAACAACGATCCGAAAGTGGGCGATAAGCTGAAGGTGGTGTTCCTGCCGGACTACTGCGTTTCTGCGGCTGAAATGCTGATCCCGGCGGCGGATATTTCCGAGCAGATCTCTACCGCCGGTAAAGAAGCGTCCGGTACCGGCAACATGAAGCTGGCCCTGAACGGTGCGCTGACCGTCGGCACGCTGGACGGTGCGAACGTCGAAATTGCCGAGAAGGTCGGCGAAGAGAACATCTTTATCTTCGGCCATACTGTTGAAGAAGTGAAAGCCATCAAAGCCAAAGGGTACGACCCGGTGAAATGGCGTAAAAAAGACAAAGTGCTGGATGCGGTGCTCAAAGAGCTGGAAAGCGGGAAGTACAGCGACGGCGACAAGCACGCGTTTGACCAGATGCTGCACAGCATGGACAAACAGGGCGGCGACCCGTACCTGGTGATGGCTGACTTCTCGGCTTATGTTGAAGCGCAGAAGCAGGTCGACGTGCTGTATCGCGACCAGGATGCCTGGACCCGCGCGTGTATCCTGAACACCGCGCGCTGCGGTATGTTCAGCTCTGACCGCTCAATCCGTGATTATCAGGCTCGTATCTGGCAGGCAAAACGCTAAGGAAGCGCGATGGAGAGTAAACGTCTGGACAGTGCCGCGCAGGCGGCGGGAATTAGCCTCAGTTACATCAATGCGCACGGCAAACCGCAGTCTATTGGTGCGGACACCAAAAGACGTTTGCTGGATGCCATGCACAAAACCGACGCGAAAGCGTCGGGTGCGCCGGTGCCGAACGTGAAGGTCTTTACCGCGGGCAAAAAGATGCCGCTGGCGGTGGAAGGGCGCGGCGAGTTCAGCTGGCTGCTCACCACCGAAGAGGGGCATCAGCACAAAGGCCATGCCACCGGCGGCAAAACCCTTAACCTTCCGGCGAAGCTGCCGGAGGGCTACCACACGCTTACGCTTACCCGGGACGACCAGCGTTTTCACTGTCGGGTGATTGTGGCGCCAAAGCGTTGCTATGAGCCGCAGGCGCTGCTTGAAGGCAAAAAGCTGTGGGGCGCCTGCGTGCAGCTCTATACCCTGCGTTCGGACAGTAACTGGGGCATTGGCGATTTTGGCGACCTGAAAAAGATGCTGGCATCCGTGGGCGAGCGCGGCGGCGCGTTCATCGGCCTCAACCCGATCCACGCCCTCTATCCGGCCAACCCGGAAAGCGCCAGCCCGTACAGCCCGTCGTCCCGTCGCTGGCTGAACGTGATTTATATCGACGTTAACGCGTTAGACGATTTCAAAAACAGCAAAGAGGCGCAGGCGTGGTGGAAGCTGGACACCACCCAACAGATGCTGAAACAGGCCCGCGATGCGGACTGGGTCGATTATGCCTCCGTGACCGCGCTGAAAATGGCGGCGCTGCGTCTGGCATGGAAGGGCTTTGCGAAGCGTGACGACGAGCAGATGGCAGCCTTCCGCCAGTTTGTGATGCAGGAAGGTGAGAGCCTTTACTGGCAGGCAGCGTTTGATGCGCTGCATGCGTATCAGGTCCAGGAGGATGAGATGCGCTGGGGCTGGCCGGTGTGGCCGGAAGCCTATCAGTCCGTGGATACCCCGGAAGTGAAGGCGTTCTGTGAGACGCATGCCGACGAGGTGGATTTCTATCTCTGGTTGCAGTGGCTGGCGTACAGCCAGTTTGCCGCCTGCTGGCAGGTGAGCCAGGGCTATAACATGCCGATCGGGCTGTATCGCGATCTGGCCGTCGGCGTGGCGGAAGGCGGGGCGGAAACCTGGTGTGACCGCGAGCTTTACTGCCTGAATGCTTCGGTGGGTGCGCCGCCGGATATTCTGGGCCCGCTTGGTCAGAACTGGGGCTTACCGCCAATGGATCCGCACGTGATGGCGGCGCGTGCCTACGAGCCGTTTATCGACCTGCTGCGCGCTAACATGCAGAACTGCGGCGCGTTGCGTATCGACCACGTGATGTCCGTGCTGCGCCTGTGGTGGATCCCGTACGGTGAAACGGCTGACCACGGGGCGTACGTGCAATATCCGGTGGACGATTTGCTCTCAATCCTCGCGCTGGAGAGTAAACGTCATCAGTGCATGGTGATTGGCGAAGATCTCGGAACCGTGCCGGTGGAAATTGTCAGTAAGCTCCGCGACAGCGGCGTTTACTCCTACAAAGTGCTGTATTTTGAAAACGACCATGAGAAAACCTTCCGCGCGCCGAAAGCGTACCCTGAACAGTCAATGGCAGTCGCGACGACGCATGATCTTCCTACGCTCAGAGGTTACTGGGAAAGCGGCGACCTGACGCTCGGCAAAACGTTAGGTCTCTACCCGGATGAAGAGGTTCTGCGCGGGTTGTATCAGGATCGCGAGCTGGCGAAACAGGGGCTGCTGGACGCGCTGCATAAGCATGGCTGTCTGCCGAAGCGCGCCGGGCATAAGGCGTCGCTGATGTCGATGACGCCAACGCTTAATCGTGGCTTACAGCGCTATATTGCCGACAGCAACAGCGCATTGCTCGGTCTGCAACCGGAAGACTGGATTGATATGGCGGAGCCGGTAAACATCCCCGGCACCAGCTATCAATACAAAAACTGGCGACGCAAACTGTCCACAACGCTTGAAGCGATGTTCGCCGATGACGGGGTGAACAGGTTGATTAAGGATTTGGACAAGCGCAGAAGAGCGGTGGGTAATAAGCGGTAGTTTCACCCTCACCCTAACCCTCTCCCAGAGGGAGAGGGAATAGAATGTAGGCCGGGTCAGCGTCAGCGCTACCCGGCTTTTTTACATCAAACCACCATATTCAACAGCAGCACTCCGACCAGACCGCACACCGAAATAATGGTTTCCAGCGCGGACCAGGACTTGATGGTTTCACCGATGGTCAGGTTGAAGTACTCCTTGAACAGCCAGAAGCCCGGATCGTTCACGTGGGAGAAAATCACGCTGCCCGAACCGACCGCGATAACCATCAGTTCAGGGCTGACGCCCGTCGTGGCAATCAGCGGTGCCACGATGCCGCCTGCGGTAATCGCCGCAACGGTCGCAGAGCCCAGCGCAATACGCAGAACGGCGGCGATAGACCACGCCATCAGCAGCGGCGATACGTTGGTTTCATGCATCATGGCAGCGATGTATTTATCCACGCCGCTGTCGACCAGCACCTGCTTGAACGCGCCGCCGCCGCCGATGATCAGCAGCATCATGGCGATGATTTTGATGGAAGAGGTTAGCGTGTCGTTGATCTGATCCATGGAGCGACCGCGGTTAAGACCGAAGGTAAACATCGCAATCAATACCGCAATCAGCGTTGCCATTACCGGGTCGCCCAGGAACTCCGCAACGGACAGGAACGCGTGACCTTTCGGCAGAACCATCTCTGCTATGGCACGCATCGCCATCAGGATCACCGGTACCAGTGAGGTCCAGACGCTGACGCCAAAGCCTGGCATCTCTTCTTCAGTAAAGGTTTTGGCGCTGTACAGCCCTTCCGGGATAGGCTTATCGATGCCTTTCAGGAAGCGCGCATACACCGGGCCTGCCAGAATCACCGTCGGGATCGCCAGAATCGTACCGAACAGCAGGGTTTTACCCATATCGGCGTGGAAGATGGTGGCGATAGCCGTTGGACCCGGGTGCGGCGGCAGGAAACCGTGGGTGACGGACAGCGCCGCAGCCATCGGCACGCCCACGAACAGCAGCGGGATGTTGGCGGCAGCGGCGATGGTGAACACCAGCGGCAGCATTAGGACGAAGCCCACTTCATAGAACAGCGCGAAACCGACGGTAAAACCGGTTAACACCACTGCCCATTGAATGTTCTTCTTACCAAATTTGTCGATCAGCGTGGTGGCAATACGCTGTGCGCCACCGCAGTCCGCGAGCATTTTACCGAGCATGGCGCCGAAGCCCATGATCAGCGCCAGGCTGCCGAGCGTACCGCCGACACCGGCTTTAATGGAGCTGATAACTTTAACCAGCGGCATTCCCTGCATCAGACCGACTGCAAGTGCCACCAGAACCAGAGCGATAAATCCGTTCATTTTGAAGCGGATCATCAAGAGCAGTAATAACACAACACCGATAGCGACGATGACTAATGGCATGATTGACCTGGCCTTTGAATTGTTATGGGTAACGTCATTGTTTCAACGACAAATTCCGGTTGTCCCAACTGGGAACAGAGTGTTAACGGCACTCATACTGATGCCTGCGAAAACGTTAAGTTTAGTCGGCTGTTATAAGGGTGTTGAGTGCCCACGAGAATGATACGGGTAACATGACGTGATTGAGAATCACCCAGGGAGGCAAAATTTGAATTATGAGACGCAGGTCAACATATAGAGGGGGAGGCAAGAAAATGTAGGCCCGGTAAGCGCAGCGCCACCGGGCAATACAGACGGGCACTGAATCAGTAGTAGGAGTGCTCGCCGCGCTGGTGCTCAGTCAGATCGCGCACGCCTTTCAGTTCCGGGAATTCGTTCAGCAGCTGCTTCTCGATCCCTTCTTTCAGGGTGACATCGACCATGGAGCAGCCGTTACAGCCGCCGCCGAATTGCAGGATTGCCAGACCATCTTCGGTGATTTCCATCAGGGAAACACGTCCCCCGTGGCCGGCCAGCTGCGGGTTGATCTGCGATTGCAGCAGATATTCCACACGCTCCATCAGCGGGGCATCGTCAGAGACTTTACGCATTTTCGCGTTCGGTGCCTTCAGCGTCAGCTGAGAACCCAGCTGGTCGGTGACGAAATCAATCTCCGCATCTTCAAGATACGGCGCGCTCAGCTCATCAACGTACGCGGTGAGCTGTTCAAATTTAAGGGCAGTGTCAGTTGCTTCCACGGCATCCGGAGGACAATAAGAGACACCACATTCTGCATTCGGAGTGCCTGGATTGATCACAAACACGCGGATCTGCGTCCCTTCTTCCTGATTTGCCAGCAGTTTGGCAAAGTGCGCTTGTGCAGAATCGGAAATACGGATCATAGCTTTGGCCTAATAGTTGACTAAATTACCTGGGTATAATCATACGCCCATTGAAGAAGGGCTACAAGGTACGGCACAGACACCATACCTGAACTGACGCGGCGCCGCTTTGCAAAAGCAGTCGGGAAAGTTCAGCCACGGTACTGCCCGTGGTGACGACATCATCCACAATCGCGATATGGAGGCCGTTGACCGGCAATTCAAGGCGAAAGGCGTTTTTCAGGTTCCTTTTGCGCGACCGGGCGTTGAGCCGGTGCTGAACGGCAGTGGCATGAGTACGTTTCAGTGCAGAGGCGGGGTACCGGCAACCCAGCCAGTGGGCGAGCGGACGACACAGCAGGTCGCTTTGATTGTATCCCCGCCGCCAGTGGCGGCGCTGAAACAGTGGGACGTTCACAAGCGTGTCGACCGGCGGCAGTCCTCGCGTTCTTCGCGCCTGCAATACCGCCAGTAATAACAGGCGTGCCAGCGGCTGCGCCAGCGCGATCTGGCTGGAAAATTTGAACTGATGAACCAGACGACTCAGCGGCAATACATAATCATCCACCGCCACCAGCGCGCTCCACGGCGGCGCTTTTTTCAGGCATCGGCCGCAGGGAAGCGTCTGGCTGACGGCAGGCAAGCCGCATTGCGGACAGCCCTTCAGGTAACCCAGCGCTCGCGTGCAAACGGAACAGACGCCCCACGCGCTCGACGCAAGTGGCATTCGGCATAGCCAGCACAAGCCGGGCACTGTTAGCATACGCAACCTCCATGTGAAAAAAGAGAACGTTAACTGATGAAGACGCTGTGGTGGCAGACCGTTGGGACGGGAAATTGTCATCTTGTGCTGCTGCACGGATGGGGACTGAACGCCGAAGTGTGGCGTTGCATAAGTGAGGAACTGGCCTCGCAATTCACGGTACACCTGGTGGATCTACCGGGCTATGGCCGTAGCCACGGCTATGGCGCGATGACGCTTGACGACATGGCGGAGCAGGTTCTGGAAGCGGCGCCGCAAAAAGCCGTCTGGCTCGGCTGGAGCCTGGGCGGGCTGGTGGTAAGCCAGATTGCGCTGCGCCATCCTGAGCGGGTCCAGGCGCTGATCACCGTTGCCTCATCACCCTGTTTCAGCGCCCGCGAGGCGTGGCCGGGCATTAAACCCGAGGTGCTGGCCGGGTTCCAGCATCAGCTGAGCGAAGACTTCCAGCGGACGGTGGAGCGTTTTCTGGCGCTACAAACCATGGGAACAGAAACCGCCCGTCAGGACGCACGGACGCTGAAGCAGACGGTGCTTTCTCTGCCGATGCCGGAGGTTGAGGTGCTGAACGGTGGACTGGAGATCCTGAAAACGGCCGATCTGCGCGAGCCGCTGGCGTCGTTAACGGTGCCGCATCTGCGTATTTATGGCTATCTGGATGGACTGGTTCCGCGCAAGGTGGTTCCGCTGCTGGATGCGCTGTGGCCGGAGAGTAAATCAATGGTGGTTGCCAAAGCGGCACATGCGCCGTTCATCTCTCATCCTGCTGAGTTTTGTTCGGCGCTGTCCGGTTTTATCAGCGAAGCGTCCACCACTCCCTGAGACAGGCTTTGCCTTCAGGACAACTCTTACAACTGCCGGACAGACAACCGTCCGGCTCTTCCTGAATGCGCACGGCTTTCCCCATCGCCTCCAGCCTTTCCAGCATGGCATCGATCATCGGCTGCGGCGTATGCAGGCTGAGGCTGAGCTGCTTCGCCTCCATTCGTCCCTGTAACGCCAGTAAGTCACGAACCTGAATCAACGATGCCATCTTTTTCCCCTCAGTGACAGTCGCCTGCTGGGCTGTTACAGCAGGTCGTTGGGGTTTTGCGCGTTGCCAGCAGGTTAATGTCAACGCGGCTACGCGCCCGGCGCAGCAGGCCAATCACCATTACGTTAAACAGGATCACCGCGAGGATACAGACCAGGCTGTAGCGCGGATGCTGGCTGTAATTGACGGCCTGATAAAACACGGTCGCCAGCGAGTAGGCAATGTTCAGCCCCCACAGAATGGAGAAGCCCATCCAGCCGCGGCTGGACTCACGGGCAATGGCGCCCATGACCGAGATGCATGGAATATAGAGCAGGACGAAGATCAGGTAGCTGTAGGCCGCCGACGCGCTGCCAAATTTCTGGCCCATCACGCCCATTGCTCCGGTCGCCATTTCGCCATCGCCTTTGCTGGCTTCAATCGGGTTCGCCAGTACGCTCAGGCTGAAGGTGTCTTTCAGGCTCTGCCAGGTCTCTTCCACCGCGCCAAGCAGTTCATCGCCGAGGTTGAACGCTGCCGGGTTGAACTCCTCTTCCTGGATGTTTTCCGCGGTGTAAAGCGTGTTCAGGGTGCCGACAACCACCTCTTTTGCCATCGCGCCGGTGAACAGGCCCACGGTTGCCTGCCAGTTGTCTTCCTGAACGCCAATCGGTTTGAAGACCGGCGTAATGATCCGGCTGACGGAGGCCAGGGCAGAGTCATTAATGTTGTCCGCGGCCTGGCCGCTCAGGGTGAAGCTGTTCAGGGCGCTCAGGAAAATGCTGACCACCACAATCACCTTACCGGCGCGCAGAACGAAGCCCTTCAGGCGCTGCCATGTCTGAATAATCAGGCTTTTCAGATGCGGAACGTGATAAACCGGCAGTTCCATCACGAACGGCGACGCTTCGCCACGCATGATGGTGTGCTTCAGCATCAGGCCGGTGAGAATAGCCATCACGATACCCAGCACATACAGGGAGAAGACGGCCAGCGCCCCTTCCTGACCAAAGAACGCCGCGGCAAAGACCGCGAAGATCGCCAGACGCGCGCCACAGGACATGAACGGCGCCATCATGATGGTCATCAGGCGTTCGCGCGGGGCATCCAGCGTACGCGCGCCCATCACGGACGGCACGTTACAGCCGAAGCCGACAATCAGCGGCACGAACGATTTGCCCGGCAGCCCCAGCGCCTGCATCAGGCGGTCCATCACGAAGGCCGCGCGCGCCATGTAACCGGAATCCTCAAGGAAGGAGAGGAACAGGTACATCATGCCGATCTGCGGCACCAGCGGCAGGACGGTGTTGATCCCGCCGCCGATCCCCTGCGCAAGGAAGATGGTCAACCATTCCGGGAAGTGGAGGGTGTAGCCCAGCCACTGAATACCGTGCACGAAGATAGCGACAGAGCCGCCATCAAAGATAGGTTGTAATGCACCGCCGATGTTAATGGCGAGCAGGAACATCACGTACATCACCAGTAAAAAGATCGGCAAACCTAGGAAGCGGTTGAGCACAATCTTATCCACGGCGGCGGTGAAGCGGCTGGGTTCAGCGGTTAATGCATTGCTGACCACGTCACAGATAGCGGCGATGGCCTGATAGCGCGCATCCGCAATATGCAGAGCGGGATCGTCCAGCTCGTCGCTCAGGCGAGCCTGCGCGACGCCCAGCTTATCCGCCGCATCGCCTGCGTAGGCGCGGCTGTAGATATCGCCTTCCAGCATTTGCAGGCCAAGCCACAGACGTTGTCTGGCGGGCATGCTGTTGTCCATCTCCTGCGCCAGTTGCCCGGCTTCGCGCAGCAGGGGTTGGGCGTAGTGCACCAGTTCGACGTCGGCATTGCCCGTGTGGCGGTCAATCGCCAGCTTCAGGGCGTCAATGCCGCGTGCGCGGGTAGAAACCAGCGGAACCACCGGGCAGCCCAGACGGGCGGAGAGGGCGTCGACGTCGATGCGCAGCTTTTGCTTCTCGGCGATGTCGAGCATGTTAAGCGCTACGATGCAGGGAATACCCAGCTCCAGCAGTTGTAACGTGAGATACAGATTTCGTTCGAGATTGGAGGCATCCACCACATTGATGAGCAGATCCGCGTCGCCGCTCAGAATATAGTGGCAGGCAATTTGCTCATCGAGTGAGGTCTGGGATGAAATCGTGGTGAGTGAATAGGTCCCCGGTAAATCAACCAGCGTGACCTGATTATCTGTTGTAGTGAACTGGCCCTCTTTGCGTTCCACCGTCACGCCTGCCCAATTTCCCACACGCTGGCGTGCGCCGGTTAACTGATTAAATAAGGTTGTCTTGCCGGAATTAGGATTGCCAATTAAGCCAATAGTTAATTTTTTCATTGTAATAGACTCACTGAAACCGCTGGCTTGTTAACGGGATAAAGATTCAACTTCAATTAATGCGAGGTCTTTTTTACGCAGAACCAGATTAACGCGTCGGGTTTCGATATGAACAGGATCGCCCAACGGCGCAACGCGCACCACCTGGAACGATGAGCCGGGTAGCATGCCCAGGGACAGCAGCTTCTGCCGATAGGCCGGGCTTATCTCACGGGTAAAACCGATAATTTTCCACGCACTGTCTGGAGTGAATTGCATAGCGCCTGATTCCACGAGAGGTTAAATAATCTACACTGCGATGATAATGAGAATAGTTTTTATCAGCAATAATAAAAATGTGACGGGATGTTGTTAATCGTATTAATTTGCGGTCTGCTTGACCTTGCTCAATATTTGCGAAATTGAGGTGAAAATAAAAAGAAGGCTATTTGTTAATGAGGTGATAATTCGTGGTTTAAATATGGATACAACTTATTTATTTTAATTCCCTGCGGCCTGCTTGCCGGGCGGCACTGCGTTTGCCCGGCCTACAAAACCGTAGGCCCGGTAAGCGTCGCGCCACCGGGCATTTACAGTATTAGCGTTTCTTACCCATCGCCGCTGCCAGCGCATCCATCATCGCGCTGTTGCCTGCTGGCTGTGCGTCACGTCCGCGTGGCTTCGCGGCTTTCGCTGCCGGACGCTGCTGTTCACGGCCACCGCCATTACCGCCACGGCGCGCGTTAGTGTCGCCCGGCTGCTCGTCCAGACGCATGGTCAGGGCAATACGCTTGCGCTGGAGATCCACTTCCAGCACTTTCACCTTCACGATGTCGCCCGCTTTGACCACGGTGTGCGGATCTTCAACGAACTTGTCGGCGAGGGAAGAGATATGCACCAGACCGTCCTGATGCACGCCGATATCCACAAACGCGCCAAAGTTGGTGACGTTGGTTACCGCCCCCTCCAGCACCATGCCCGGCAGCAGGTCGTTCATGGTTTCCACGCCGTCAGCAAAGGTCGCGGTTTTAAACTCAGGACGGGGATCGCGGCCCGGTTTTTCCAGCTCTTTGATGATGTCAGTGACCGTCGGCACACCGAACTGTTCGTCGGTGAAATCCACCGCTTTGAGGTTACGCAGCGCGCTGCTGTCGCCCATCAGGTCTTTAAGCGCCTGCTGAGTCGCGGCCAGGATGCGCTCAACAACAGGGTACGCTTCCGGGTGAACGGTAGAGGCATCCAGCGGGTTATCGCCGTGGTTGATGCGCAGGAAGCCCGCGCACTGCTCAAATGCTTTCGGCCCCAGACGGCTCACCTTCAGCAGCTGCTGGCGGTTCTGGAACTGACCGTTCTCATCACGCCAGGCGACGATATTCTGTGCCATCATACGGGTCAGGCCCGCCACGCGGGTCAGCAGGGGAACGGAAGCGGTGTTCAGGTCCACGCCGACGGCGTTAACACAGTCTTCCACTACCGCATCCAGCTTGCGCGCCAGCTGCGTCTGGCTCACGTCGTGCTGATACTGGCCCACACCGATGGATTTCGGGTCGATCTTCACCAGCTCCGCCAGCGGATCCTGCAAACGACGGGCGATAGAGACCGCGCCGCGCAGGGAAACGTCCAGATCCGGGAACTCCTGCGCTGCCAGCTCAGAGGCGGAGTAGACTGATGCCCCCGCTTCGCTGACGATCACTTTCTGCGCCGTCACTTTCGGGAACTGCTTCTGCACGTCGAGATAGAAACGTTCGGTTTCGCGGGACGCCGTACCGTTACCGATGGCAACCAGCTCAACGTTGTACTTCTCGCACAGCGCGGCGACGACGACAGCCGCTTTCGCTGCCTGACCGGTGTGCGGGTAAATGGTGTCGGTGGCAACGAGCTTGCCGGTGCCGTCAACCACGGCCACCTTCACGCCGGTACGCAGACCCGGATCGAGACCCATGGTGGCGCGCAGGCCAGCTGGCGCAGCCATCAGCAGGTCGTGCAGGTTACGGGCGAAGACGTTGATCGCTTCGTCTTCGGCGCGCTCGCGCACGGTGCCCATCAGCTCGGTTTCGAGGTGCATCAGCACCTTGATGCGCCAGGTCCAGCTCACCACGCCTTTGCGCCAGCTGTCCGCCGGGGCGTTGTTCAGGCGCAGACCGAGGTGATCCATAATGATCTGCTCGCAGTGGCTCTCTTTTGGCGGCTCGTCAAACTGCGGATCGGCATTCAGGGAGAGTTGCAGCACGCCTTCGTTACGGCCGCGGAACATCGCCAGCGCGCGGTGAGACGGCGCGGTAGAAATGGGTTCGTGGTGATCGAAATAGTCGCGGAATTTCGCGCCTTCTTCCTCTTTGCCGGACACCACGGTGGAGACGATATGCGCGTTCTTCCACAGGTAATCACGCACTTTGGCCAGCAGCGCCGCGTCTTCGGCGAAGCGCTCCATCAGAATATAGCGAGCACCGTCCAGCGCGGCTTTGGTGTCTGCTACGCCTTTATCGGCGTCGATAAACTTGGCGGCTTCGGTTTCCGGATCGTGAGACGGCTCGTTCCACAGCAGATCGGCCAGCGGCTCAAGGCCGGCTTCGATCGCAATCTGCCCGCGCGTGCGGCGCTTCGGTTTGTACGGCAGATAGAGGTCTTCGAGTTCGGTTTTACTCAGGGTACCGTTAATGGCTTTTTCCAGGTCACTGGTCAGCTTGCCCTGCTCGCCGATAGATTTGAGGATCGCCTGACGTCGGTCTTCCAGCTCGCGCAGATAGCCCAGACGGGTCTCAAGGTTTCGCAGCTGCGTGTCATCCAGACCGCCGGTGACTTCCTTACGATAACGTGCAATAAACGGCACGGTGTTCCCTTCATCAAGCAGGCGAACGGCAGCTTCTACCTGTTCGGCTCTGGCCTGAAGTTCACCCGCAATAATGCGGCAGAGCGACTCTTTCATCATGATCAGTTCATCTTGTGGATCGAAAATCAGGGGGATAGTTATACGGGCTGACACTAAAAAATGCCAGCCGGGGAGGGCGCTCTCGGACTATTTAACATACACGATTTCGTTGACGTACCAGCTTGCTTCACCTGCGGGCGTCTGGACAACGGCTAAATCGCCCACCTCTTTTTTCAGCAGGGCGCGGGCCATGGGTGAATCGATAGAAATGTAATCCTTACGACCAAAAATTTCATCATAGCCGACGATACGAAAACGCAGGGTGTCGCCGTTGTCGTTTTCAATTTCGACCCACGCGCCGAAGAACACTTTACCTTCCTGCTGCGGGGAGTAATCGACAATTTTGAGATTCTCGAGACACTTCGTCAGGTAGCGTACCCGGCGATCGATTTCGCGCAGTCGCTTTTTATTGTACTGATAGTCCGCATTCTCGCTGCGGTCGCCCAGACTTGCGGCCCAGGTGACTTTTTTGGTCACTTCCGGACGCTCTTCGCGCCACAGGTAATCCATCTCTTTTTTGAGTTTCTCGTACCCTTCGCGGGTGATCAGAGGCGTTTTCATGGTGCAGCCTTTAATGCCGGTTAACTGTCTTTGCGCACAATACGTAGCGCACAGTGTAACAGACAAGATTAATAATGATTTATGTGATGAAATGAACAGATAAGCTGCTGTTAAATATGCTTTGTAACAATTTCGTCTAGAATTTATACCAGAATTTGCTGGTCGAACCCGTGCACTTTTTTAGAATACGCTGTTCCAGGCTTATCCGAACCTTTGGGAGTACACACAATGCAAGAGAACTACAAAATTCTGGTCGTAGATGACGACATGCGCCTGCGTGCGCTGCTGGAACGTTATCTGACCGAGCAGGGCTTCCAGGTTCGTAGCGTCGCGAACGCGGAACAGATGGATCGTCTGCTGACGCGTGAATCTTTCCACCTGATGGTGTTGGACCTGATGCTGCCTGGCGAAGACGGGCTCTCTATTTGCCGCCGTCTGCGCAGCCAGAGCAACCCGATGCCGATCATCATGGTGACGGCGAAGGGTGAAGAAGTCGACCGTATTGTCGGCCTTGAGATTGGCGCTGATGACTACATTCCAAAGCCGTTTAACCCGCGTGAACTGCTGGCGCGTATTCGCGCCGTGCTGCGTCGTCAGGCGAACGAACTGCCGGGCGCGCCATCTCAGGAAGAGGCCGTCATTGCATTCGGTAAGTTTAAGCTGAACCTCGGCACCCGTGAGATGTTCCGTGAAGATGAGCCAATGCCGCTCACCAGCGGTGAGTTCGCGGTGCTGAAAGCGCTGGTCAGCCACCCGCGTGAGCCGCTCTCCCGTGACAAGCTGATGAACCTGGCGCGTGGTCGTGAATACTCCGCGATGGAGCGTTCTATCGACGTGCAAATCTCTCGTCTGCGTCGTATGGTGGAAGAAGATCCGGCGCATCCTCGTTATATTCAGACCGTTTGGGGTCTGGGCTACGTGTTTGTCCCGGACGGCTCTAAAGCATGAGGCGAATGCGCTTCTCGCCGCGAAGTTCGTTTGCCCGCACGCTGTTATTGATCGTCACCCTGCTGTTTGTCAGTCTGGTGACGACCTACCTGGTGGTGCTGAACTTTGCAATCCTGCCGAGCCTCCAGCAGTTTAATAAGGTGCTGGCATACGAAGTGCGTATGCTGATGACCGACAAACTGCAACTGGAGGACGGCACGCAGTTGGTTGTTCCCCCGGCGTTCCGTCGGGAAATCTACCGTGAGCTGGGCATTTCTCTCTACTCGAACGAAGCGGCGGAAGATGCCGGCCTGCGCTGGGCGCAGCACTATGAATTCCTCAGCCAGCAGATGGCGCAGCAGCTTGGCGGCCCGACGGAAGTGCGCGTTGAGGTCAATAAAAGCTCGCCGGTTGTCTGGCTGAAAACCTGGCTGTCACCCAACATCTGGGTGCGTGTTCCGCTCACCGAGATTCATCAGGGCGACTTCTCACCGCTGTTCCGATACACCCTGGCGATCATGCTGCTGGCCATCGGCGGCGCATGGCTGTTTATTCGTATCCAGAACCGACCGCTGGTCGACCTGGAGCATGCGGCATTACAGGTCGGTAAAGGTATTATCCCACCGCCGCTGCGCGAGTATGGCGCATCGGAAGTGCGCTCGGTAACGCGTGCGTTTAACCACATGGCGGCAGGCGTTAAACAGCTGGCGGACGACCGTACGCTGCTGATGGCGGGGGTCAGCCATGACCTTCGCACGCCCCTGACGCGTATCCGGCTGGCGACGGAGATGATGGGCGAGCAGGATGGTTATCTTGCAGAGTCCATCAACAAGGATATCGAAGAGTGTAACGCCATCATCGAGCAGTTTATCGACTACCTGCGCACCGGGCAGGAGATGCCGATGGAGATGGCGGATCTGAATGCGGTTCTGGGCGAAGTGGTTGCTGCCGAAAGCGGCTACGAACGTGAAATTGCGACCGACCTTCAGGCAGGTGAGATTCAGGTACGTATGCACCCGCTCTCCATTAAACGCGCGGTGGCGAATATGGTGGTCAACGCGGCGCGCTACGGCAACGGCTGGATCAAAGTCAGCAGCGGTACGGAACTCAACCGCGCCTGGTTCCAGGTGGAAGACGATGGCCCGGGCATCAAGCCTGAGCAGCGTAAGCACCTGTTCCAGCCATTTGTGCGCGGCGACAGCGCGCGCAGCACCAGCGGAACCGGCTTAGGCCTGGCGATTGTGCAGCGTATTGTGGATAACCATAACGGACTGCTGGAAATTGGCACCAGCGAGCGGGGTGGTTTGAGCATTCGTGCGTGGTTACCGGTGCCGGTTTTACGGGGTCAGGTGAAAGAGAGTTAAAAAAGGGTGGGGCCTGATGCCCTCACCCCGGCCCTCTCCCACGGGGAGAGGGAAAAAACATTAAAAAAGGCAACTTTCGTTGCCTTTTTGCTTTTACCTACAGCTTCGGTCCCGCACTCACCAGCGCAGCACCCGCCGGGGTGTCGGTATACTTCTCGAAGTTTTCGATAAACAGTTTCGCCAGCGATTCAGCCTTCTCACGCCACTGTTCCGGTGAACCGTAGGTGTTACGCGGATCCAGGATACGCGTATCCACGCCCGGCAGCGCTGTTGGGATCGCCAGATCGAACATCGGCAGCGTAAAGGTCTCGGCGTTATCCAGCGAACCATCCAGAATCGCGTCGATGATGGCGCGTGTATCTTTGATGGAGATACGTTTGCCCGTACCGTTCCAGCCGGTGTTTACCAGGTATGCCTGGGCGCCGGATGCCTGCATGCGTTTCACCAGCACTTCCGCGTACTGCGTTGGGTGCAGCGACAGGAACGCCGCGCCGAAGCAGGCGGAGAAGGTTGGGGTTGGCTCGGTCACACCGCGCTCGGTACCCGCCAGTTTAGCGGTAAAGCCGGAGAGGAAATGGTACTGCGTCTGGCTGGCGGTCAGGCGGGAAACCGGTGGCAGCACGCCGAATGCATCCGCGGTCAGGAAAATCACCTTCGTGGCGTGACCCGCCTTCGATACCGGCTTGACGATGTTCTCGATGTGGTAGATCGGGTAAGAGACGCGGGTGTTTTCGGTTTTAGACGCATCGTCGAAGTCGATAGAGCCATCGGCACGCACGGTGACGTTTTCCAGCAGCGCATCGCGGCGAATCGCGTGGTAGATATCCGGCTCTGCCTCTTCCGACAGGCGAATGGTCTTCGCGTAGCAGCCGCCTTCAAAGTTAAACACGCCGTCATCATCCCAGCCATGTTCATCGTCGCCAATCAGACGACGTTTTGGATCGGTGGACAGCGTTGTTTTACCGGTGCCGGAAAGGCCGAAGAACACTGCTACATCGCCTTTTTCCCCGACGTTCGCCGAGCAGTGCATGGAGGCGATACCGCGCAACGGCAGCAGGTAGTTCATGACCGAGAACATCCCTTTCTTCATTTCGCCGCCGTACCAGGTACCGCCGATCAGCTGGATACGCTCGGTCAGGTTGAAGGCGATAAAGTTTTCGGAGTTCAGACCCTGCTCTTTCCACTGCGGGTTGGTGCATTTCGCGCCGTTCATCACGATAAAGTCAGGGGTGAAGTCTTGCAGTTCTTCATCGGTTGGACGAATGAACATGTTCTTCACAAAATGCGCCTGCCAGGCCACTTCGGTGATAAATCGTACGGAGAGACGGGTGTCGGCGTTAGCGCCGCAGAACGCATCAATAATAAACAGACGCTTGCCGGAAAGCTGATGGGTGACAAGTCCTTTCAGATGCTGCCAGGTTTCCGGGGAGAGCGGTTTGTTATCGTTCTTACCTTTGCCCTTATCAGCCCACCACAGCGTATCGCGGGTGGTGTCATCTCGGACGATATACTTATCTTTCGGCGAACGACCGGTAAAAATACCCGTATCGACGGCGATAGCACCCAGGTTCGTCAACACACCACGCTCGTATCCTTCCAGTGCCGGATTGAGCTCTTCCTGATACAGCGTATCGTAATCGGGGTTGTAGACCACTTCCTGGACGTCGTGAATACCATAAGCCTTGAGATCTTGCGGGGTTAAACCATTAACACGCATATCACTGCTCCTTAGCCAATATGTACTGCCTGAAATTGTAGGGTTTTTCTGGGGATGTTAACCGCGACGGGGCTCATAGATTTACGTATCTGGTCAAAACCCTTACTAACGGAAAACGCTGCGACTCCAGTCACAGGGCGGGCAGATTATCGCAGGAATCGCTTTTTGGATGGGGAAAATGTTCTTAAAAGGTTAATCTCTGGTGAATTTATCCAGAAGAATGTGAATGTAATCGCATACATGTAAGAAAATTACGTAAGGGTTACACTGGGAAAACGATTCAGGTCTCTTGGGTCAGCTATTTTCAGAGTTTGAGGTGGGGGCCAGAGTTTTGCTTTGATGAGACAATAGATTTTTCATGAACAAGGGATGAGAAATGGAAAACCGTGAGACGTTATCCGCTTTAACGCGCGTAGCCGTCGTGCTGGCGGGGGCTCTACAGGGCGTAATTTGCTATGTAATCATGTGGTATATCGAGTACGCAAAATTGCCATCGGATACGCTGTGGCTGATGTGTGTAGTACCTGCCACCGTGGTAATGACAACCACGTTGTCTCTTGCCATGACGTCATTCAGAAAGCCATTTTTGTGGCTGTCACTCGGGATGATCGGCGCGGCAGTCGCGGGTATGGGCGGCTGGCTTAAGTGGAGCGTTGCAGGACTCGAAAGCTGGAATCTCAGAGATGAGATGCTCGTTTTCGGCTTTCATCTGCTGCTGATGACGCTGTTCGTGTTGCCATGGCTTCAGCGGCGTCTGGATCCCGTCCCGACTACCTCGTTCTACAGCGACTTTTATCAACGAAACTGGCATAACGCGCTGACACTGCTCATTATTTTTGTTTCGAATGGTCTCTTCTGGCTGGTGCTTTTCCTCTGGGCCGAGCTTTTCGAACTTATCGGCATCGGCTTTTTTGATCGTCTTTTCTTTCATTCTGACGGGTTTATTTCAGTGGCGATTGGCGTGGTTTCAGCCAGTGCGGCCGTGCTCACGCGTATGCAGGTAAGGTTAATCCATGCCTTGCAAAATCTGCTGACCCTCATCGCCACCGGTCTGCTTCCCCTAATGGCGGCGCTGGCGCTGCTCTTTATTGGCGCGTTGCCTTTTGTCGGCTTTGAATCCATTTCAGCCAGAATATCCGCCGCGGGCTTGCTGACCACCTTAGCGCTGCTGCTGTTATTCCTGGTGACGATAGTGTGGCATCCACAGCGTCAAACACTGCCTTACTATGCCCCGCTGCGAGGGATGATTCGCCTCGCTGTGGCTATCGTACCCGCGTATCCGGTTCTGGCGGGGTGGGCGCTGTGGCTACGCATTTCGCAATACGGCTGGTCACCCGAGCGTCTGTACGGGGTATTGATAACCATCGTGGCGCTGGTCTGGGCGATCGGTTTTTGCGCCAGCGCTCTGATTCAGCGCCGTGAACCGCAGAAGATCCATGCGTACGTCATCCCGGCGACCGGGCTGCTTTCCCTCATTTTCCTGGCGTTGGTCCATACCCCCGTGCTGGATCCGTGGCGAATAAGTGTTGCAAGCCATATGGCCCGCTATCAGAACGGCAGAATAACTGCGGATCAAGTCAGCCTGTATATGCTCAGTAACGCTGGACGAAAGGGGCGGGAGGCGATGCTCACGCTGCAAAACGATCCGCAGTTTATCTCTAACCCAAAACGCCAGCGTGAAATAAATGGTCTTCTCTCCAGGAATGCTGGCGGAGCAGGTAAGATGACCGCCGCGATGCTGGAAAAACAGGTCCAGCTCGCACCGGGAATGGCTCATCCTGATAAGACATTGTGGCAAGCCATGCTCAGCAATCAGTATCGCTTCGAGAGCTGCGATAGCGCCCAGAGTAACTGTTTACTTATGCCGCTGGATCTTAACAGCGACGGCAAGCCGGAAGCCGTGCTATTTCAATTTACCGATCGCACGATCGTGGCTTACACACAAACTAACACGGGCTGGAGGATCGCCGGGGACGCGTGGAAAATGCCGGAGGCATTGACCAGAGGAGAACTTGACCGCGCATTAAGGCAGAGGAAAGTGAAATCTGTCGTGAAGCCCTGGGCGGATATTGAGATTTTTGGGGAGCGTGTCGATATGAGCTACGACAGTTACAATAATGCGCAGTGGCGTTAGTGCTTTTTCTTGCCGGGTGGCGCTACGCTTACCCGGCCTACAATTAGCAATCATATCAAAAAATTGCACAATTCATTGTAGGCCCGTGCGAGCATAGCGCCGCCGGGCATCAGGCTCAGAGCTTAGTGAACCTGCGGATCCGCCGGAGAGGCGTTATTGCGGATCTCCGCGATATCCATCGAATTGAACACGTAGTGCGTACCGCAGTAGTCACAGTGCATATCGATTTCACCGTCTTCCGCCATGATGCTGTCGATCTCTTCATCCGGCAGCGTTTTCAGGGCACCAGCACAACGCTCGCGGGAGCAGGTGCACTTAAATTCCACCGCCTGCGGATCGTAAACCGTCACTTCTTCTTCGTGGTAGAGACGCCACAGCACGTCGGTCGCCGACAGGGTGAACAGCTCTTCCGCTTTGATGGTTTCCGTCAGCGTTGCCAGATGCTCGAAATCATTGGTCTGTGCATCCTGCGCAGGCAGAACCTGAAGCAGCATACCACCGGCAGCAGGCTGACCATCTACTTCACCGGTGCGGATGAACAGGCGGGTTGGCAGCTGTTCGGAACGCATGAAGTAATCTTCCAGGCAGGCGGCAAGCGTATCGCCTTCCAGACCGACAACGCCCTGATAGCGCTCACCCTCTTCAGGCGAAATCGTGATAACCAGGTAGCCATTCCCGACCAGCGTTTTCAGATCCGCATTTTCAGGGATATCGCCCTGAACGCGCGCCACGCCGCGCATTTGCTGCTGGTTATTACCGTTGATCACCGCCAGCGACATCGGGCCATCACCCTGCAACTGAACGGTAATATCGCCAGCGAACTTCAGCGTGGCGGTCAGCAGGCTGGTGGCAACCAGCAGTTCGCCCAACAGGGTTTTCACCGGCAGCGGGTAGTTGTGGTTTTCCAGAATCTGTTTCCAGGTTTCGGATACGGTGACCAGCTCGCCGCGCACGGCGAATTGTTCAAACAGATAGCGGTGTAATTGGTCGTGTTGGGCCATTTTCATCTCTCGTGCAGGTGAGGGTTACTCGCTCTCACCGTGTTTAAATTTCATCAGATCGCGGCGCTCTTTTTTATCCGGTCGCCGGTCCGGGTGAGGCATAGTTAGCGCGTTCATTTTGCGCGCCAGCGCGGTTTTCTCGCGCTTCTCTAGGCTTTCGGCCGTCTCTTCATACAGCAAAACGGCTTCGGTTGCGGGCCGCCGTTGTTCGGTAATGGCTTTCACCACCACCGTTTTCTCATCGTTGCCCTGGCGAAGCGTTAACGTGGCATTCAGTTCAACCAGCTTGCTCGGTTTGCTGCGCTGACCGTTGTAATGCACCTTTCCGCCGTCAACCATTTCACGGGCAAGGGCGCGCGTTTTGTAAAAACGGGCGGCCCACAGCCATTTATCCAGTCTTACCCCATCAGAGGGTTTTTCTTTCATGGCGTCTCCTTCACGGTGAGTGAGGGGATCATCCGGCGATAGTCGTTCAGCCCCGGATGTCGCAGATAGATTTTTTCAGCCAGGCCGGAATCCGGATTGGTCACGCCCAGACAATAGCGAATGCCAAAAGCGGCCGCAGAATCCAGAATCGGCTCGCTGTCGTCAATGAACAGCGTGCGTTCCGGCTGTAAACCGGTTTCTTCTACCACGGCATGCCACAACCGCTGATCCTCTTTCGGATAACCAAATGTGTGGGTGGAAAGCAATAAATCAAGGTGCGAAGCAAGACCGGTATGTTCCAGCTTCACGGCCAGGTTATGGGGATGCGCATTTGTCAGCAAAATACGGCGCTTACCGCAGGCTTTCAGCGCGTCCAGGAACGGGACCGTATCTTCGCGCAGTACGGCGCGTGCGCCCTGGGCGGTGGTCATGGCACAAATATCCAAACCGAGTCGCTCGCTCCAGTAGTCAAGACAGTACCAGTTTAGCGTATGCTGCACCGCGCTATATTGCGAACGAATGAATTCCTGCGCTTCTGCCGGGGAGATCCCCTGCTGTTCACCGTAAGTTTCCGGGACCAGCTTTTGCCAGAAATAGTTATCAAAGGCGAGATCAAGCAGCGTGCCGTCCATATCAAGCAGGACGGTATCGACCGCCTGCCAGTCGATATCAAGATGCATAAGGGGGAACTCCAGCCAGAAGAAACGTGCGCGACAGGGTAGCACAACTTGTCGCGCAGGGACGTTATCCGATCAGGCTCTCAGAAGAGGAGATCAGTTTCGGGTTAAGGCAATTTTCGTAGTAGGCCTGGATTTCTGCCAGCCGCGTGCGGGAACGCTGATAGCGGCGTACGGCCTGATAACCGTTCCAGACGATGCACGCCAGCATCGCAATCAGCAGCAGGGATGTCCCTATATAGCGCCACAGGCCAGCGCTATCCGGCATACGGTGCAGGCCAATATGACGCGTACCGTTGGCGTCGGTGAAGAGGGTGGTGACGATCCCTTCCGCGCTGAATGGTGTCTGCATCAGCATCTGCGCCAGACGCTGGAATTCGCTCCACTGCTCCTGAGCAGGATAGTTATACAGCGAAACCTGCGGATAAGGTTGATCCACCAGGTCGCTGCCTTCATCGCTGGCAATCACAAAACCGCCCGGCGCCGGGCTGTTAAGCGCCTGGGCGGCACGGGTGGTTTCACGCATCACGAAGGGGGCGGTAGAGGTCGCCACCAGATTATCCAGCGACTCGGCGCTGACCGGACGCAGAAGCACGTTCACACCGTCCAGGCGTCCCGCTTCGGCGCGTTTCACCAGCGCGTCCCAGTCTTTGCTGTTGCCGAGGTTGACGAGCGCGTTCTTCAGCCGGATACAGTCATCCTGGGCGGAACAGAGATCCTCGGTTTTCAGGACGATTTCGCCAAAGTCATCCAGCAGCACCATGCCCGACTTCTGAATAGCCGAACGCAGGGCAGGGCTGACGCGTGAATCATCATCCGGTTTTGGATGGAGCTGGCGATTAATCGTCTGGGTGAGCGCAGTGGCCTTATTGACCACATCCGATTCCGGCAGCGGCAGCGGAGAGGCGTCATTCCAGATGATCTGAGAGCAGTCGAACGGCGCGAACGGCGAGTTCTGGCGCGTGTTCCAGGCACCCGGTGAGTGGATATTACACATCCCGGTGCCTTTGAGGCGCAACGTATCCCCCACGCGTACACCCGCTTCTTCGAGCTGCTGTACGCTGGTGGCTTCCACGGTTTGCGCCCCTTTAATCCATGACAGGGTAAATTTAATTGGCATATCCAGCGGCACGAAAAGCAGCAGCATGAGGAAGATTAACGCGGCGCCACCGGCAATCACCGCGCTGCGAAGCCAGTGCTGAAGCGGGAAGTTTTTCACTTCGTCGTGCAGGGATAAGTAGCGCCCCTGGCGTACAACGTGGCGGTCGAGATAGATATCAATATCCGTTTTGTGGCCCAGGTCCTGCGCAATCCACGGCTGCCAGTGGCGTGGATAGATAAGATCGATGATCCCGAGCGAGATATTGTTGATATGTTCCTGATCGTTCTCACCGAACAGTCCCCAGCGTTTTGGGGTTCCGCGCAGGCAGTGAATTTCGCGTAATGACGTTTTTGCCGGCGGGGCAAATATGCCCCACAGCCCGGCGGCCAGAAGCAGTACTGCGCCACCCGCGAGCCACGGAACAAACACGTCCGGCGTCAGCAGGCAGATGAAAAAGAGCAGGAACGAGACGACAATCAGCACCGCTTCGCGAATGCCATCCGGGCGGCTCAGGACGTACTCTTCATGCGTTTCCTGGCGGATGTTGAGCAGTTCAATCTGCTCTGTCTCTTCACCACGAATAGAGGCCTGCGTTCCGCTCGCGCGTTCCAGCGCAAAGCGTGGCGCTTCCTGAACATATTCGCTCAGAGTATGACCATTGAGGGAGATAACCAGCGGCAGCGTATCGGTATGGATGAGCTCGACGCTGTTTTCGTCGTTAATATACTGTTCCCAGAAGGGAGGCAGGTGTACTTCAACAGAGTCGAGATAGTAACGCCATTTGTTGGGATCGTCGGTTGTGATGCCATAGCGGGTAATGGAGCGCGTCACGCACAGAACGGTGTCGCTTTGGGCGTTCAGGTTGAGCGATACGGGGGCGGCGCTGGCGCCGGTAGGGCCAGGCGAAAGCCGGGATCGGTTCAGCGTGTCGAGATACTGCTCAACGGTGCTGCGTTCCTCTGGCGAAAGCTTGCGCGTGTTTGCTCCGGCGAACGCGTTTAAAAAGGGCAGCCGATAACGGCGATGTACGCGGCGCCTGAATACCCACACCGCAATCGACGCGCAGGCCAGCACAGCAGCGAGAAAAATCAAAATGGTGCTCATGCTTTCCCCATCTTACTTATCTTCTTACAGGTGTTGTCAGTCGCACCTTTTGTACAATGAATGAGATTCTGTGGTCGGCTATCGGCAAGTATGGAGTCTAACTTGAGCATGTTGACGCGCATCCCAGTGACCGGTAATGATAACAAAGCCTGTTCCGGCGCGATATCAGCAAATTCCTGGAAACATTTCAACCTCTTGACATTTGTTTTGAAATGAGAATCGCATTCAATTACGTTGCATAAATGTAAATAAAGAGCAATTGACATTGCCGAAACCGTGCGGCGTATCGCACAATAAAGCCAGTTCACCCAGCAAAGACCCGTCAAGATGACCAAACCCTTACAAAAGCCCACCATTCTGAATGTTGAAACCGTCGCGAAATCGCGTCTGTTTAATGTCGAAAGCGTGGATCTGGAGTTCAGCAACGGTGTGCGTCGTGTTTATGAGCGTATGCGCCCCTCCTCGCGCGAAGCGGTGATGATAGTGCCTATCGTCGACGAGCACCTGATCCTCATTCGTGAATACGCCGTGGGCACTGAATCCTACGAGCTGGGCTTCTCCAAAGGACTGATCGATCCGGGCGAAACGGTGTTTGAAGCGGCAAACCGGGAGCTGAAAGAAGAGGTCGGCTTTGGCGCGAAAGAGCTGACGTTCCTTAAAAAGCTGAGCATGGCGCCGTCCTATTTCTCCAGCAAAATGAACATCGTTGTCGCGGAAGATCTCTATCCTGAATCGCTGGAAGGAGACGAGCCGGAACCGCTGCCGCAGGTTCGCTGGCCGCTGGCTCATCTGATGGATTTGCTGGAAGATCCTGACTTTAACGAGGCACGCAACGTGAGCGCACTGTTCCTGGTACGAGAGTGGCTGAAGGGGCAGGGGCGTTTGTAGCGCCACCATTAAAAACGGCAACCGAAGGTTGCCGTTTTGCATTGACGTTGTAGGCCGGGTCAGGCGTAGTCGCCACCCGGCTTTTTTGTCGGCGTCAGAACAGCTCGTGCGTCTCGCCGTTATCAATGATCTCTGTACCCACCTCATGCACTGCCTGCGTGGTTGGCTGCGTACCCTCGATGAAATACTCGGCACGGCTGTTGCCGCCATTCGCGAGCTGTCCAGTGCTGCGGTCAATATTGATCGTGACAATGCCCGGCGGAGGCGTTAGCGGCTGCTCCGGCACGCCCTCGAGAGCGGCCTTCATGTAAGCATCCCACGCCGGTTGCGCACTCTTAGCCCCACCCTCATAACCGGAAATCTGATCTTTAATCGCGCCAGAAGCGGTTGTGCGCCCCAGAGTGCGGCGGTGATCGTCAAAACCAATCCAGACCGAGGTGACAACGCCCGGGCCATAACCTGAGAACCAGGCATCTTTTGAACTGTTGGTTGTCCCGGTTTTGCCGCCGATGTCGTGGCGCTGCAAATCGCGGCCCGCTCGCCAGCCGGTGCCTTGCCAGCCCGGTTCGCCAAAGATGTTGGTGTTCAGTGCGCTCTTAATCAGGAACGACAGCGGCGTGCTGATCACGTGCGGGGCGTACTCCTGCGCGCCACTCTGGGCGACCAGCGCCTGATTGGCCTGTTCCAGCTGAGGCTGCGGCACCGCCAGATTCTGACGTTCCTGAGAGATCGCCACATCTTCCATATCCTTGTTTTCCAGGACATTGGATTTTGGCGTGTCGCCGTAAATCACCGGAATATCGCATTCAGGGCAGGCAATTTTCGGTTTCGCTTCAAACAGTACGCCGCCCTGATCGTTCTCGATTTTGCTGATGAAATACGGATCGACCAGGAATCCCCCGTTCGCCATCACCGAGTAGCCACGAGCGACCTGGAGCGGCGTAAAGGACGCGGAGCCGAGCGCCAGAGATTCGGTATGAACAATGTTTTGCGCCGGGAAGCCGAAGCGTTGCAGATACTCTGCCGCATAATCAACGCCCATCGCACGCATCGCGCGAACCATGACCACGTTCTTCGACTGGCCAAGGCCCTGACGCAGACGGATAGGGCCAGCGTATTGCGCCGGAGAGTTCTTCGGCTGCCAGTCAGAGCCCGCACCGGCATCCCAGCGGGAAATTGGCACGTCGTTGAGAATGCTGGCGAGCGTCAGCCCCTTATCCATCGCCGCGGTATACAGGAACGGTTTGATGTTCGAACCAACCTGACGCAGTGCCTGGGTCGCGCGGTTAAATTTGCTCTGGTTGAAATCGAACCCGCCAACCAGCGCCATCACGGCACCGTTCTGCGGATTGATGGAGACCAGCGCAGAGTTGACGTCCGGCACCTGCGCCAGCCACCAGGCATCACCGACCTGACGGACCCAGATTTGTTGTCCGGTTTGTACGACATCGGTCACTTTACGTGGCGTTGGCCCCTGAAGGGTGTCAGAACGGTATGGACGCGCCCAGCGGACACCCTCCATGCGCAGCGAAACGGATGTGCCATCGGCCATCATCGCCACCGCTTCCTGTGGATCGGCCTGGGTGACGACAGCCGGACGCAGCGGGCCATAGGTCGGCAGCGCTTTCAGGGAATCAGTGATTTTTTTACTGTCCCATGCGCCTTCCCCCACTTTCCACAGCACGTTGGACGGGCCGCGATAGCCGTGACGCATATCGTAATCCATCACGTTATTACGCACCGCCTGCTGGGCAGCCTGCTGCACTTTGCGGGTCACGGTGGTATAGACGCGATAACCATCTTCATACGCTTTATCACCGTAGCGACTCACCATCTCCTGGCGAACCATTTCAGTGAGATACGGTGCAGAGAAGGCGATTTCCGGCGCATGGTAATTGGCGTCAATAACGTCGCTGCGCGCCTTATCGTACTCAGACTGACTGATATAGCCTTCGCTCAACATACGCGACAGCACCACGTTACGGCGCGCGGTGGCGCGGTCCTGCGAGTAGAGCGGGTTAAACGTGGATGGCGCTTTTGGCAGGCCGGCAATGGTCGCCATTTCGCTCAGCGTGAGCTGATCGATCGGCTTACCAAAATAGACCTGAGCCGCAGCCCCTACGCCATAGGCGCGGTAGCCCAGATAGATCTTGTTGAGGTAAAGCTCAAGGATCTCGTCTTTGCTCAGCAGTTGCTCAATGCGGATCGCGAGGAACACCTCTTTGATCTTACGCATCAGCGTCTTTTCCGGGCTGAGGAAGAAGTTACGCGCCAGCTGCTGAGTAATAGTACTTGCCCCCTGAGAGGCATGACCGGAGAACAGCGCCACGCTTGCCGCACGGAAAATACCGACCGGATCGACACCGTGGTGCTCGTAAAAACGGCTGTCCTCGGTGGCGATAAAAGCCTTCACCATCACGGGTGGAATTTGATTTAAGGTCAGTGGGATACGACGTTTCTCGCCGTATTGCGCCATCAGTTCACCATCGGCGCTATAGACCTGCATAGGGATCTGAAGCCGCACATCACGAAGCGTGGCGACATCAGGGAGTTGCGGCTCGACATATTTGTACAAACCAATAATCGAGCCTGCTCCCAGCAGAATGCAACAGACTGCAAGGATCAATAAATACTTTACGAACTTCACCGGAGATTTCCCATTTGGTTTAGCCTGGGCAGTTTCTAAACAATCGCGCGGTAGTATAAAGGCAAGCCTGATTCATTGATATAGCCGTCACTCCGACGGGCGATAAGGAGATCGTGAAGCATGGCTTTTAAAACGTGGCAAACAGGTGTTCATATTCAACAGGATAAGGTGGTTGCGGTAGCGCTGACCAGAGAGCGGGCCGGATGGCGTTTACGGCGCTGGTGGGCGGTGCCGCTGTCGGACGGCGTTATCGGGGAAGGCAAAATACTTAAGCCAGAAGAGCTGGTTAACGCATTACGTGGCTGGCGGAAAACATTGCCGCACTCGCATCGGGTATTCCTCTCATTTCCGGCAACGCGCGTTCTGCAACGCGCGTTGCCCCGTCCATCCGTTACCTTGCGTGACAGCGAACAGCTCACCTGGGTAGGCGCCGCATTAGCGCGTGAGCTGGAGATGCCCGCCGATACGCTCTGCTTTGACTACGCGCAGGATACGTTCAGCAACACTTTTCAGGTTACCGCAGCGCAAAACAGAGAGGTTGATACCCTGTTGACGCTGGCGAACGCGCTGCGTTTGCGTCTGGCAGCAATCGCCCCGGATGCCGGCGCGCTGGCTAATCTTCTCTCTGCTGTTGCCCCCGCCCGGTGCGTCGCCTGGAGAGATCAACACCAGTGGCTATGGGCGATGCGTCACCAGTGGGGGCGGCGCTACACCACAGAAGCGGCGACGGTGAATGAACTGGCGGCGCTGCTTGCGCTTTCTTCTTCTGATATCGCCGTGTTTGATGCTGCCCGCGATCCCTGGGAAGCGGTGACGCTGTGCCAGCCGCCGCTGCCGGAATGCGGTGCTGATTACACCGTCGCCCTGGCGCTGGCCATGAGCGAGGCGCCGTAATGAGCATGCCCAATCTTTTACCCTGGCGTCGGCAGCAACGTAATCAGCGCCTGCGTTTCTGGGGGCTGCTGTTTGCCGCCTCATTGCTGGTGATGCTGGCGGGTGGTTTCAGTCTGCGGGCGACGCAGTCTCTCGCGTTACAGGCGTTGCAGAGCGAACTGGCGGGGACTCGGGCGGTGCAGAAAGTATTGAGAGCCCGTCAGCCGCAGTCAGCGGGGCTGAAAACCTCTTCGCCGCCGTCTGATCCGGCCTGGCAACCCGCGCTGGAATCGCTTGCCAGCGCAATGCCCCGGCAGGCGTGGCTGACGGCGCTGCGTTATCAGCCACCCTCGCTGACCCTGACCGGCTATACCACTTCACTGCCAGCGCTCGCAGCCATGACCGATGCGCTGAAAAGGGTGACGGGATTTAACCCCGGACCGGCAGGCGAACTGCAACAGGATAGCCTGGGGCGATGGATGTTCTCTTTTAAACTGCATAGCCGGAGGTAGCCGGTGGGTATCTGGTATCAACGCTGGGCTGATGCACGTCCTTCCCGGCGCGTCCTTTGCTGGTTGATCGCGTCGGGGCTTGTTGCGTGGGCAATTTGGGGACTGCTGCTCAGGCCCGCTGCTCTGCGTTACGCCGATGTTCAGGCGCAGGCCATCAGTGCGAAGCGAATCAACGCCTCGCTGTGGCCAGAGGCCGGACGGCAAGCAGTGTTTACGCAAGTGACGCCCTCGCGGCCCTTTTGTCCCCTGGCATTTCAGCGTGAGGACGCAAGGCTGGTGTACTGGAAGCCGCAGCAGAGTGGGGGAGAGCTGGCGCTGGATGCCTCATGGGGCGCGGTTCCGGCGCTCTTTTCCCGGCTGGCGCTTGAGAACGTGCGGGTGAGTGCGTTTTCCATCATCCCACAGGGCAAACAGTTACGCCTCAGCCTGCAACTGGAGATCGGTCATGCGCAGTAAAGCCCGTTTAGTCATCCTGCTTTCTCCGCTTTTCCTGACCGGGATGCGGGATCCCTTCTCTGTGCCGGAAGAGCGTTGCGCAGCCGGGCAGCTCAGCCAGTGGCGGTATCAGGGGATAGTCAGCGGCAGCAGGGATATCGGCCTTATGCAGGACGGGCAGAAACGCTGGCACCGGGTAAAAACGCAGATGCGGTTACCGACAGGCTGGCGGGTGAGCGCGATAGATAGACAACAACTGACCGTTGATGTCGGCGATATGTGCGAGCCGAAGCGATGGACATGGCAACGAGAAGGAACGAAAAAAAGTGAAGATAAGGATAGGGCTGTTACTGGCGGTACTCAGCCAGCCCCTGTGGGCCGCGACGCCAAAACCGGTCACCCTGCTGGTGGATGATGTCCCGGTGGTGCAAATATTACAGGCGCTGGTAGCGCAGGAGGATCGCAATCTGGTGGTGTCGCCGGATGTCAGCGGTTCGCTTTCGCTGAATTTAACGCGGGTGCCCTGGAGGCAGGCGCTTCAGACGGTAGTGAACAGCGCCGGGCTGGTATTGCGGGAAGAGGGCGGCATTTTTTATGTGCATACGGCGGCCTGGCAACGGGAGCAACAGACGCGTAAAGAGCAGGAGCGGGCCCAGCGTCTGCTCGACGCCCCGCTGCACTCTCACAGCATTCCGTTTGCTTATGCGGATGCGGCCGAATTGCAAAAAGCGGCGGAAAAGCTCTTAAGCCCGAAAGGCAGTCTCTCCGTCGACAAGCGCACCAACCGTTTCCTGGTCAGGGATAACCAGACGGTGGTGGATATGCTCCAGCGCTGGGCTGTGCAGATGGATCTGCCCGTCGAGCAGGTGGAACTGGCGGCGCAGATTGTGACCATCAGTGAAAAAAGCCTGCGTGAACTGGGGGTGATATGGAACCTCGCTGACGCAACGGAGGCCAGTAAAGTGGGTCAGGTCACGACGCTGGGTGCGGACCTGTCGGTGGCCAGTGCGACCACCCACGCAGGGTTTAACATCGGGCGCATCAACGGCAGGATGCTGGATCTTGAGTTGTCGGCGCTTGAGCAAAAGCAGCAGGTGGATATCATCGCCAGCCCGCGGCTGCTGGCATCGCACATGCAGCCGGCCAGCATCAAGCAGGGCAGCGAAATTCCGTATCAGGTTTCCAGCGGCGAGAGCGGGGCGACATCCGTTGAATTTAAAGAGGCGGTATTAGGCATGGAGGTCACGCCGGTGGTTCTGCCGGGCGGTCGCGTGCGCCTGAAATTGCATATCAGTGAAAATATGCCTGGCCAGGTGCTACAACAGGCAGACGGCGAAACGCTGGCGATCGATAAGCAGGAGATCGAAACGCAGGTAGAGGTAAAAAGTGGGGAAACGCTCGCGCTGGGCGGGATCTTTTCGCAAAAGAATAAAACCGGACGCGACAGCGTGCCCGTGCTGGGCAACATTCCGTGGCTGGGTCAGCTGTTCCGCCATGACGGAAAAGATAACGAACGGCGCGAGTTAGTGGTGTTTATCACGCCACGTCTGGTCAGTATTCAGTAATGGGTAACGATCCCCGCAATGATTTTGCATTCAGTTTGTTGCAGATGTTTGACGTGGGGCATGAATTAGCATACAAGGAGTACCGATTTGAGTTGGACTTACGTCTTATTTCCTTATGCGCCGGGAACGGTGATTTAATCAGTTGCCAAACAAGCCGGAGTATTGAGATAATTTTTCGTCTGACTCTCGCTCTATTGCAAATGAGGTTTCAGTTCATGTCCTGCTACGCCGGGTGTCTGCGCAGCGGGGATTACCATTAACGAATAGTCTTAGTAGTACCGAAAAAATGGCAGAGAAACGCAATATCTTTCTGGTTGGGCCTATGGGTGCCGGCAAAAGCACTATTGGGCGTCAGTTAGCTCAACAACTCAATATGGAATTTTACGATTCTGATCAAGAGATTGAGAAACGAACCGGAGCGGATGTGGGCTGGGTCTTCGACGTAGAAGGCGAAGAAGGTTTCCGTGACCGAGAAGAAAAAGTGATCAACGAACTCACGGAAAAACAGGGCATTGTGCTGGCAACTGGCGGCGGCTCTGTAAAATCTCGCGAAACCCGCAACCGTCTCTCCGCCCGTGGCGTAGTGGTCTATCTTGAGACGACCATCGAAAAACAGCTGGCACGCACGCAGCGTGATAAAAAGCGCCCGTTGTTGCAGGTTGAAACACCGCCACGTGAAGTTCTGGAAGCTTTGGCCGATGAACGCAATCCTCTGTACGAAGAGATTGCTGATGTGACCATTCGTACTGACGATCAAAGCGCTAAAGTGGTTGCAAACCAGATTATTCATATGCTGGAAAGCAACTGATTCTGGCTTTATATACACTCGCCTGCGGGTAAAAGCATTTAAGGTGGATGTCGCGTCATGGAGAGGATTACAGTTACTCTCGGGGAACGTAGTTACCCTATCACCATCGCGGCTGGTTTGTTTAACGACCCAGCTTCCTTCTTACCACTGAAAGCGGGTGATCAGGCGATGCTGGTCACCAACGAGACGCTGGCTCCGCTTTATCTCGACCGTGTACGTCACCTGCTTGAGCAGGCGGGCGTGAAGGTCGACAGTGTGATTCTGCCCGATGGCGAGCAGTACAAAAGCCTGACGGTACTGGATACCGTCTTTACCGCACTTCTGCAAAAACCGCACGGTCGTGATACAACACTGCTTGCCCTGGGCGGCGGCGTTGTGGGCGATCTGACCGGTTTTGCAGCCGCCAGCTACCAGCGCGGCGTGCGCTTTATTCAAATTCCAACCACGTTGCTCTCACAGGTCGATTCTTCTGTGGGCGGTAAAACGGCGGTTAACCATCCGCTCGGCAAAAATATGATTGGCGCGTTCTACCAGCCTGCCTCGGTGGTGGTGGATCTCGACTGTCTGAAAACCTTGCCAGCGCGCGAACTGGCGTCCGGCCTTGCAGAAGTGATCAAATACGGCATTATTCTTGACGGGGAGTTCTTCACCTGGCTGGAAGAGAATATGGATGCGCTGCTGCGCCTCGACGGGCAGGCAATGGCCTACTGTATTCGCCGTTGTTGTGAGCTGAAAGCAGAAGTCGTTGCCGCAGATGAGCGTGAAACCGGCTTACGTGCTTTACTGAATCTGGGGCATACGTTTGGTCATGCGATCGAAGCCGAAATGGGCTACGGTAACTGGCTTCACGGTGAAGCTGTCGCTGCCGGAATGGTTATGGCGGCGCGTGCCTCTGAACGTCTGGGGCAGTTCAGGCCGGAAGAGACAGCACGTATAATCGCGTTGCTTAAACGTGCTGGCTTGCCGGTAAGTGGTCCGCAGGAAATGTCTGCGCAGGCGTACCTTCCCCACATGATGCGCGATAAAAAAGTATTAGCAGGTGAGATGCGTCTGGTACTCCCGCTTGCAATAGGGAAAAGTGAAGTGCGCGGCGGAGTGCCGCACGAAGTCGTACTTGGCGCTATTGCTGATTGTCAGCAAGCGTAACAACTAGAAAGGTCAGACCGCTGTAACAGGTGGTCGTTTTAGCTTCAGGTTAATGCAGAGTCGTTGGCAGAAGCCTTTGAGTGGGGTGTTAAATGGATGAATTCAAACCAGAAGACGAGCTGAAACCCGATCCCAGCGATCGTCGTACTGGTCGTTCTCGTCAATCTTCAGAACGTGATAACGAGCCGCAGATCAACTTTGACGATGTCGATCTGGATGCAGACGATCGTCGCCCTTCGCGTAGCCGCAACGCGCGCAATGAGCGTGAAGACGAGGAGTTTGAATCCGAAGAAGAGTTAATGGATGAACAGCCTGTTGAACGTCGACCGCGCAAGCGTAAAAAAGCGGTAGCGGCAAAACCGGCCTCCCGCCAGTACATCATGATGGGCCTTGGCGTTCTGGTGCTGGTATTGCTGATTGTCGGCATTGGTTCCGCGCTAAAAGCCCCTTCTACCCATTCTACCGAGCAGACCGCGTCTGCCGAGAAGAGCATCGACCTGTCTGGTAACGATGCGAGCAACCAGGCGAATGGCGCTCAGCCTGCGCCGGGCACCACTTCCGCAGAGCAGACCGCAGGCAACACCAGCGCCGGTCAGGATATCTCTCTGCCGCCTGTCTCTTCTACCCCGACTCAGGGCCAGGCGCCAGCTACGCCTGAAGGCCAGCAGCGTGTTGAGGTTCAGGGCGATCTGAACAACGCGCTGATGCAGCCGCAGAATCAGGAACAGGTTAACGCTGCCGTGGTGAACTCCACGCTGCCAACTGAACCAGCCACCGTTGCGCCAGTTCATGGCAGCAATGCCCAGCAGCAGACGGCGGCAACGGAAACCAAACCGCGCCAGACGCAGACTGCACCACGCCAGGAGCGTAAGCAGGCTGTGATTGAGCCGAAGCGTGAGACGAAACCACAGGCCGTGGCAAAAGCGCCAGAAACGAAAGCGCCAGCGCAGACAAAACCTGCGGTGAGCCAGCCGGTTAAAGCGCCAACGCCAGCAGCAACCGCTGCTCCGAAAGCCACGGCGACCACAGCGGCGCCTGCTGCAACAACACCTGCGGCTCCCGCAGCCAAAACGGGCGCTTCGCCAGGTAAAACGACGGGCAACGTGGGTTCTTTGCAGTCGGCCTCTTCCAGCAACTACACCCTTCAGCTGAGCAGTTCGTCTAACTATGACAACCTCAACGCCTGGGCGAAGAAATCGAATCTGAAAAACTACGTGGTTTATCAGACGACCCGTAACGGTCAACCGTGGTATGTGCTGGTGAGTGGTATTTATGCTTCCAAAGATGAAGCAAAACGTGCCGTTTCCACGCTGCCAGCCGACGTGCAGGCGAAAAACCCGTGGGCGAAGCCGATTCATCAGGTGCAGGCCGATCTGAAGTAATGTTTAAAGCGCAGGATGCTGTCGGAGCTTTCTCCACAGCCGGAGAAGGTGTAATCAGTTAGTCAGCATGAAAAAAAATCGCGCTTTTCTGAAATGGGCAGGGGGGAAATACCCCCTGCTCGACGATATTAAAAAGCACCTGCCGAAAGGCGAGTGTCTTATCGAGCCCTTCGTGGGTGCTGGATCGGTGTTCCTGAATACCGATTTTTCTCGTTATATCCTGGCGGATATCAACAGCGACCTTATTAGCCTCTATAACATCGTCAAACTGCGTACCGATGAGTATGTAGAAGAGGCACGGAAGCTGTTTACGCCAGAGAACAACAACCCGGACGTCTACTATCAGTTCCGCGCTGAGTTTAATCAAAGCCAGGATCCGTTCCGTCGCGCGCTGTTGTTTCTTTATCTCAACCGCCATGGCTACAACGGTCTGTGCCGGTATAATCTGCGTGGCGAGTTTAACGTGCCGTTTGGCCGCTATAAGCGTCCTTATTTCCCGCAGGACGAGCTGTATCACTTTGCTGAAAAAGCGCAGAATGCCGAGTTCTACTGTCTCTCATATGAAGAGTGCATGGAGCTGGCGGGCGTAAACTCGGTGGTCTACTGCGACCCGCCTTACGCGCCGCTGTCTGCCACGGCAAATTTCACCGCCTACCACACCAATAGCTTCAGCCCGGCCGAGCAGGCTCGTCTGGCTGAGATGGCGGAAAAGCTGGTCAGCAAAAGAATTCCGGTGTTAATTTCGAATCACGACACGCCTGATACGCGCGAATGGTACAAAGCCGCGAAGCATTTTCAGGTAAAAGTGCGGCGTAGCATTAGCAGCAACGGCGGCACACGTAAAAAGGTGGACGAACTTCTGGCGCTTTATCGACCCTGAGCCTTTGCCCGCCGGTAAACACATTTCAAGGAGATGCGGATGAAACAGTTTTTGATTGCCCCCTCAATTCTGTCGGCCGATTTTGCCCGCCTGGGTGAAGACACTGCCAAAGCTCTCGCGGCTGGCGCGGATGTCGTCCATTTCGACGTTATGGATAACCACTACGTTCCCAACCTGACCATCGGTCCGATGGTGCTTAAAGCACTGCGTAACTACGGGATCACCGCGCCCATTGACGTGCATCTGATGGTGAAACCGGTTGACCGCATCGTACCCGATTTCGCCGCGGCGGGTGCCAGCATCATCACTTTCCACCCGGAAGCCTCCGAACACGTTGACCGCACGCTACAGCTGATCAAAGAGAACGGCTGTAAGGCGGGGCTGGTCTTTAACCCGGCGACCCCGCTGAGCTATCTCGACTACGTGATGGACAAGCTGGACGTGATCCTGCTGATGTCCGTCAACCCGGGCTTTGGTGGTCAGTCATTTATCCCTCAGACCCTCGACAAACTGCGTGAAGTGCGCCGCCGTATCGATGAGTCTGGCTATGATATTCGTCTGGAAGTGGACGGCGGCGTGAAGGTCAATAACATCGGTGAGATTGCGGCGGCAGGGGCGGATATGTTCGTCGCAGGCTCCGCCATCTTCGATCAACCGGATTACAAAAAAGTCATTGATGAAATGCGCCGTGAACTGGCGAAGGTAAGTCATGGATAAATTGCAGGCTATTCGGGGTGTAGCATTTGACCTCGACGGCACGCTGGTCGACAGCGCGCCAGGATTAACCAGCGCCGTCGATCAGGCGCTGTATGCCCTTGAACTCCCCGTTGCAGGCGAAGAGCGCGTCGTGACGTGGATTGGTAACGGTGCAGACGTGCTGATGGAGCGCGCGCTGACCTGGGCTCGTCAGGAGCGTGCCTCTCAGCGTTCCGCGCAAGGTAAACCGAGTGTTGACCACGCGGATATTCCCGAGGATGAGCAGCAGCGTATTCTGCGCAAACTGTTCGACCGTTTCTACGAAGAGACCGTCGAAGAGGGCAGCTTCCTGTTCCCGGATGTCGCTGAAACGCTGAGCGCGCTACATGCTAAAGGCATCCCGCTGGGGCTGGTGACTAACAAGCCGACACCGTTCGTTGCGCCTCTGCTGGAAGCGCTGGATATCGCGAAATACTTCTCCGTAATTGTGGGCGGCGATGACGTACAGAATAAAAAGCCGCATCCGGAACCGCTATTGCTGGTGGCAGGAAAATTATCCTTAGCACCTGCGGAGCTGCTCTTTGTCGGGGATTCCCGCAATGATATTCTGGCTGCCAGAGCGGCAGGTTGCCCGTCGGTTGGGTTGACCTACGGCTACAACTACGGTGAAGCCATTACGCTGAGTGAGCCGGACGTTGTGTTCGACCACTTCAAAGATTTGTTGCCCGCACTCGGGCTCTCGCACAGTGAACATCAGGAATTGAATAATGACTAAGCCCATCGTTTTTAGTGGCGCACAGCCTTCAGGTGAACTGACCATTGGTAACTACATGGGTGCGTTACGTCAGTGGGTGAGCATGCAGGATGACTACCACTGCATTTACTGCATCGTGGATTTGCATGCTATCACCGCGCGTCAGGATCCCGAGAAGCTGCGCAAGGCGACGCTCGATACGCTGGCGCTGTACCTGGCGTGCGGTATCGATCCAGAGAAGAGCACCATTTTCGTTCAGTCTCACGTACCAGAGCACGCGCAGCTGGGCTGGGCGCTGAACTGCTACACCTATTTCGGCGAGCTGAGCCGCATGACCCAGTTCAAGGATAAGTCTGCGCGCTACTCTGAGAACATCAACGCCGGTCTGTTTGACTATCCGGTGCTGATGGCGGCCGACATTCTGCTGTACCAGACCAACCAGGTGCCGGTGGGTGAAGACCAGAAGCAGCACCTGGAGCTGAGCCGCGATATTGCCCAGCGCTTCAATGCGCTTTACGGCGACGTGTTCAAAGTGCCTGAGCCGTTTATTCCGAAATCCGGCGCGCGCGTGATGTCCCTGCTGGAGCCGACCAAAAAGATGTCCAAGTCTGACGATAACCGCAACAACGTTATCGGCCTGCTGGAAGATCCGAAATCGGTGGTGAAAAAGCTCAAGCGTGCGGTGACCGACTCCGATGAGCCGCCAGTGGTGCGCTACGACGTGCAGAACAAAGCAGGCGTATCCAACCTGCTGGACATTCTCTCCGGTGTGACCGGACAGAGCATCCCTGAGCTGGAAAAACACTTTGAAGGCAAGATGTACGGCCACCTGAAAGGCGAAGTGGCAGACGCCGTTTCCGGCATGCTGACCGAGTTGCAGGAGCGCTATCACCGTTACCGTAACGACGAAGCTTTCCTGCAAAAAGTGATGAAAGAGGGCGCAGAAAAAGCCAGCGCGCGCGCGTCGGAAACCCTGAAAGCGGTGTACGAGGCGATTGGGTTTGTGGCGAAACCTTAAGCCGCCACCCGACAAATACGGACTCAATAAAAAAACCGGGAAATTCCCGGTTTTTTTACGCCTGAAAAACGCTTACTGCTGTGCCGCCGGGCCGCAACCGCCAATGATCTTCGAAATGGAGATCGCCGGATGCAGCAGGTAATCATAGCTGCAATTATTTTTAGTATTTTGAACGTGACCGGTGCAGGCCGTCAGAGTTGATAACAGGCCGACCAGAACGGCAGCTTTAGCCAGTTTGAACATACGCATTCCTTGTCTAAAAATCTAAAATTGGATGTAACACGAGGGAATAAATGGAAAAGTTCCATTATGCGGGCGGTATGTTATCGACTGAGGTAAGAAGGGAGTAGTCCGCTTCAAGACTACTCCCGGGAGAGAGATTGTGCGTTAGTGGCTGGAGAACCAGTTCAGTTTTTCACGCAGTGCTACCACGCGGCCCACCACGATCAGCGCCGGGCTTTCAACCTGCTGCGCCAGCTCACCCAGCTGCGTCAGCACGCCATCGACCACGCGCTGCGTAATGGCGGTGCCGTTTTCCACCAGTGCGACCGGCATATCTGCTTCCATGCCGTGCTCCAGCAGTTTCGCCTGAATCGTGGCTGCCTGATTTAGCCCCATGTAGAAGACCAGCGTCTGCTTTTCAGCGGCCAGATTATGCCAGTCCAGCTCGCTGCCGGTTTTCAGGTGGCCCGTCACCAGGCGCACGCTCTGGGCATAGTCGCGATGGGTTAACGGAATGCCGGAATAGGCAGAACAGCCGGATGCCGCCGTAATACCCGGCACCACGGAGAATGGAATGCCCGCGTTGCAGAGAGTTTCCAGCTCCTCGCCGCCGCGACCAAAGATAAAGGGATCGCCCCCTTTCAGACGCACCACACGCTTACCTTTCTGCGCTTCCCGCAGCAGGATCTGGTTGATCTCCTCCTGCGGTACGCAGTGATAACCTGCCCGTTTGCCGACGAACACGCGGTCAGCATCGCGGCGCACCAGATTCATGATGTCATCAGAGACCAGACGGTCATACACCACGATGTCCGCCTGCTGGATCTGCTGGAGACCCTTCAGCGTCAGCAGGCCCGCATCGCCGGGACCTGCGCCCACCAGTACCACTTCACCGCGATGGTCCAGCGGCTCGCTCAGGAGCTGTTCGGTCGTCTCTTCAACGGCTTTGGTGTCCTGATTGGCAAGGGACTGCGCCAGCCTGTCGTTGACAAAGAACTTCTCCCAGAAGCGACGGCGTTCGCCCACGGTTGCGAAGGTTTGCTTCACGCGGGAGCGCAGCTCTCCGGCGTATTGGGCAATCTGACCAAGATGCTGCGGCAGCACGGCTTCCAGTTTTTCCCGTAGCAGACGGGCAAGAACGGGCGAGCGCCCGCCGGACGACACCGCAATCATCAGCGGTGAACGGTCAATAATCGACGGCATGATAAAGCTCGCCTCTTTCGGCGCATCCACAACGTTACAGAAGATGCGGCGCGCTTCGCAGGCGTCGCTGACGCGCTGGTTAACGTCATCGTTATCCGTTGCGGCGATGGTCAGCCAGCAGGTATCCAGCAGGGATTCATCAAATTCGCCCTGCACCTGGGTGAGCATCCCTTCCTGCGCCCAGACGTCAAACTGTGGGGCGAAGGTGAGGGCGTTAACGGTCAGTCGGGCGCCCGCCTCTAACAGCAGGCGCGCCTTGCGTTCAGCCACATCGCCGCCACCCACGAGCAGGCAGTCGCGGTTGCGTAATTGACAAAAAATCGGCAGGTGATCCACGACGTTACCTCACAGCATTCATGGCGGGGGAAGAATTGACGTCAGGATAACAGCAGGAATCGTACAGAACATACGGTTTTTCCTGCCGTTACCCATAAGGGGTCATAAGCCTTTCCTATTGAAAAGGCGAGGGGTTACCTTTTCAGCTGCACCTCGCCGTCCTTCACGCGGACGTCGTAGTGTTTGACCGAGAAGCTTTCATCTTCCATGCAGCGCCCGTCGGTTAAGCGGAAACGCTGCTTTTTCAGCGGGCTGGCAACCCACAGTTCGCCCTGGTGCTCCGCAATCAGACCGCGGGAGAGCACGCTGGCCTCGAAGAACGGGTCGATATTGCTGATGGCATAGACCTGTTCATCGTGGCGAGGACGGAAAATCGCCACCTGCTCGTTGCCCAGCAGGGCACAGACGCCGGTTGCTGGCAGAATGTCGTTAATATTGCAGATGTTAACCCACTGGCTCATGCGTTTTCCTCCACCAGCATCACCGGAATACGTTCATACGGGGTCGCTGGACGATGCTGTTCGCGCTCCGGCACCACCTGCACGTTCGGGTCGCGCTGGGTGCTGTTGATAAAGTGTTTGAAGCGCGTCTGCGCCGCTGGCGTGTTCACGGTTTCGGTCCACTCGCAGATCACCGCCTCGCGCAGGCGAGTCATCTCGGATTCCAGCTGTTCATTCAGACCCAGCTTGTCGTCGATAATGACCGATTTCAGGTAGTCGATGCCGCCTTCGAGATTATCCAGCCAGGACGCGGTACGGGTCAGCTTATCGGCGGTACGAATGTAGAACATCATGAAGCGGTCGAGGTATTTGATCAGCGTATCGCGATCGAGATCGGCGGCCAGCAGATCCGCGTGGCGAGGTTTCATCCCGCCGTTACCGCACACGTACAAGTTCCAGCCTTTCTCGGTGGCAATAATACCCACGTCTTTACCCTGCGCTTCTGCACATTCACGGGTACACCCTGAGACGCCGAACTTCATTTTGTGCGGGGTACGGATGCCTTTGTAGCGGTTTTCCAGCTCAACGCCGAATCCCACGCTGTCGCCGACGCCGTAGCGACACCAGGTGCTGCCCACGCAGGTTTTCGCCATGCGCAGCGCTTTGGCGTACGCGTGGCCGGTTTCGAAGCCCGCTTCAATCAGCTGACGCCAGATTTCCGGCAGGTCATCTTTCTGCGCGCCGAACAGGCCGATACGCTGGGAACCGGTGATTTTGGTGTACAGGTTAAACTCACGGGCGATACGACCCACGGCGACCAGCCCTTCCGGGGTGATTTCCCCTCCGGCAGAACGCGGGATCACCGAGTAAGTCCCGTCTTTCTGAATATTGGCCAGGAAGTTATCGTTGGTGTCCTGAAGCGGAGTGTGTTCTGGTTTGAGCACATATTCGTTCCAGCAGGACGCAAGCAGCGAACCAACAGTAGGCTTACATACTTCACAGCCATAGCCCTGGCCGTGTTTCTCCAGCAGTTCGTCAAAGGACTTAATGCCTTCCACGCGGATCAGGTGGTACAGCTCCTGGCGAGAGTAAGCGAAGTGCTCGCACAGGTTGTTGTTCACTTCAATGCCCTGTTTTGCCAGCTCGGCGTTCAGCACCTGGGTGACCAGCGGGATACAGCCGCCGCAGCCGGTCCCGGCTTTGGTTTCCGCCTTCAGCGCCGCAACGGTGTGGCAGCCTTTGTTAATGGCGGAGATCAGCATGCCTTTGGTGACGTCGAAGCAGGAACAGATTTGCGCGCTGTCCGGCAGTTTATCCACACCGATGGACGGCTTGCCGCTGGAGGCGTGCGCCGGGAGGATCAGCGCGTCCGGGTTTTCCGGCAGCTCAATGGCGTTCAGCACCAGCTGGAGCAGGTTGCCGAAGTCGCTGGTGTCGCCCACCAGCACCGCCCCGAGCAGGGTTTTGTTGTCCTGGCTGACGATAAGACGTTTGTAGACTTCTTTGCTTTCGTCCAGATAAACATAGCTGCGGGAGTTCGGGGTGCGACCATGCGCATCGCCAATACCGCCCACGTCCACGCCCAGCAGCTTCAGCTTGGCGCTCATGTCTGCGCCGGTGAAGGCGTTTTCGCTGCCCAGGATATGATCCACGGCGACCTGCGCCATTTTGTACCCAGGCGCGACCAGGCCGAATACGCGGTTGTTCCAGCTGGCGCATTCGCCGATGGCGTAAATATCCGGGTCGGAGGTCTGGCAGGTGTCGTTAATCATGATCCCACCGCGCTGCGCAACGGCCAGACCGCACTGCGTTGCCAGCTTGTCGCGCGGGCGAATGCCGGTGGAGAAGACGATGAAATCCACTTCCAGCTCGCTGCCGTCGGCAAAGCGCATGGTTTTACGCGCTTCAGTGCCTTCCTGCACGATCTCTTTGGTGTTCTTGCTGGTGTGAACCTTCACGCCCATGCTTTCGATTTTACGGCGCAGCTGATCGCCACCCATGTGGTCGAGCTGTTCGGCCATCAGCATCGGGGCAAATTCGATAACGTGGGTTTCAACGCCGAGGTTTTTCAGCGCGCCTGCCGCTTCCAGACCCAGCAGACCACCGCCGACAACCGCGCCGCGTTTGCTTCGACGTGCGCAGGATTCAATGGCGTTGAGGTCTTCAATGGTACGGTAAACGAAGCAATCCTGGGTTTCCGACCCTTTAATAGGCGGGATCCACGGATACGAGCCCGTCGCCATGATCAGCTTATCGTAAAAAACCGTACGTCCGGCGCTGGAGTGGATTACTTTCTCCTGACGGTTGATGGTGATAGCGCGTTCGCCCACCAGCACTTTTACGCCATGCTTCTCGTAGAACCCTTCACGCACCAGAGAGAGCTCTTCGGCGGTATGGTGAGAGAAGTAAGAAGACAAGTGCACACGGTCGTACGCCTTGCGGGGTTCTTCACAGAACACGGTAATATCGAACTGCTCAGCATCGCCTTTATCGAGAAGATCCTCAATAAAGCGGTGGCCGACCATGCCGTTACCGATGATAGCGAGTCTGACTTTGCTCATTTTTGCCTCGATTTCTTTTCTATTACTGCCTACCTTAACGATTCAGCAGGGGCACTTATTGATGCAAATCAAATACGCCTTCACCTACCCCTTAGGGGGTATATCTATGATTTGTCAGGATATTTATAAGTGACGGATATTGTTTGATTTTTGTGCTTGTTCGTTTTTCGCACAAAATTAATGGGGTTTTTACCCATCGGCGGGCAGGGCGGGTGAGCAGGGGGAAACCCCTTTGCAGCTCGCAAAGGGGTTATGGCGATTAGTGGGTAGCTGTTGACGGGTTGTGTTGACGGTGACGGGTCACAAAGCCCAGCACGAAGCACATGATAAACACCACGGCGTATAGACCGTTAGCGGTATGCAGCGCCGCCAGCGGGCCGCTGTGCGCAACAATCGGGCCCGTGACCACGAAGGTCAGCATGGTGCCGATGGTGCCGCAGGTCAGCACGAAGTTCACCAGCTTTGGCGAGGCCACTTTGGTCTGAAGAGAGCCAAGGGTGATGATCGAGGTATAAATCGCGCTGGAGAAGAAGCCCAGGGTCAGGATGAACCACGGCATATGCTCCGGGGAACCGTTGATGAACAGATACATCAGCACGGTCGCCAGACCCGCCAGAACGGTCAGGATCCGTTGCAGGTCGAAGAAGCGCAGGATAAAGCTAAACGCCCACATGCCGAACATGTAAGACATCCAGAAATCGCTCACCAGTTTACCCGCGTCGTTCAGGCTCATGCCCAGACCTTTCGCATACTCAGGAACCCAGGAGATAAAGCCCAGCTGGCCGAGGATGTAACACAGCGCGGCGATGGAGAGGAACAGTACGCCGATACCCCATTTTTCTTTCGCAACCGGCTCGGATGTAGTCTGCGCTTTTTTGCCCAGCACCGGGAACTCGCAGCCGAAGGTGAGAATGAAGATCGCGACATAGACCAGACCAATGCAGGCATATACCCAGTACCACTCAATGCTGCGCGCCAGAAGATACGCGGCGACCATCGGGAAAATCATCCCGGCCATGCTGAAGAAGGAGTCGGTGAACAGCAGACGCGCGCCGCGCTGGCGGCCTTCATACATGTGCGTAATCAGAAACGTACCGATCGACATGGTGATCCCGCTCACCAGGCCCAGTACGAACATGGCGGCAGAGAAGAGGGCGATGCTGTGGCTCAACATCAGGCCCGCCACGGCGGCAACCATCAGCACGAAGCCAAAACGCAGCTGCGTTTTCAGCGGTACGATTTCCATCAGCCAGGCATTAAGGAAAATAGAGATCAGGATCCCCGCGTTCAGGAAGGTGAAGGTGTTACTCATGCTGGAAACGGGCAGCTGGAAGTAGTCTGCGATATTTCCCATCACCATCCCGGTGACGATCACCAACGCGCCGGTCAGGGCGTAAGAGAAGAAGCTAATCCATGTGAGCTTGATGCGATTGCTGTTAGTCATGTCTGGCCTGTTAAAAGTAAAGAAAAACGCAATGACTGCGTTTGAGCGGGCAGATTTTAGTCGCGAAAGTGATCTAATTAAATCTTTTCAGAAAATTTTGAGCACAATTGCAGGTTTTAACGTGATGCAGATCACATTACGTTGCAGGGTGAACAATCGTTTGCGCGGTAATAATTGTTTCAATTTGGTAAAATTAGGTAAAAGACTGGTCTGGGTTCATACTGCTCTTTAGAATCAAGCCATTCGCTTTTTATACTGCGCTTTGTTAAGGAATTCTCATGCTCAAATCAACACTGGCGGCTGTTGCAGCTGTGTTTGCTCTTTCTGCCGTTTCCCCTGCTGCGCTGGCAGCCAAAGGAGACCCTCACGTCCTGCTGACTACCTCTGCGGGGAATATTGAGCTGGAGCTGGATAGCCAGAAAGCCCCTGTTTCGGTGAAAAACTTCCTCGACTACGTGAACAGTGGTTTTTATAACAACACCACGTTCCACCGCGTGATCCCGGGCTTTATGATTCAGGGTGGCGGTTTTAACGAGCAGATGCAGCAGAAACAGCCCAACCCGCCCATCAAAAATGAAGCTGACAACGGCCTGTTGAACAAGCGCGGCACCATCTCCATGGCGCGTACGGCGGACAAAGACAGCGCCACCAGCCAGTTCTTCCTCAACGTGGCTGATAACGCCTTCCTGGACCACGGTCAGCGCGACTTTGGCTACGCGGTGTTTGGCAAAGTGGTGAAAGGCATGGACGTGGCGGATAAGATCTCTCAGGTTCAGACTCACGATGTCGGTCCATACCAGAATGTGCCGACTAAGCCTGTCGTCATTCTCTCCGCGAAAGTGCTGCCGTAATCGTTCGTCCACACGGGCATATCCTGCCCGTGTCTTTCCGCCCTCCCTGCGAAAGCGCGTTTTGCTGCTTATACTTGTGGCAAACGGACTATTCAGGGAGGCGTAGTGAAAAAACTCACCGACAAGCAAAAATCCCGTCTCTGGGAGCAACAACGTAGTGTCAATTTTCAGGCCAGCTGCCTCCTTGAAAAAGGTAAGGGGCCCGCTGAACCCGATATCGAGACGCTGGAACTGGGGCCTTCCGCACCGGGTTTACCCCATCTGTGTCTTATTCACCGCCATTTATTCCGCAACGAAATGAAAGGCGCGGGCGAGCTGCGCACCGCCGATATTTCCAAGGGCGACATTCCTTTTTGCCATTTCGAGTACATCGAGAAAGTGGGTAATGAGCTGATGGCTTCGCTGGAAAGTGATAAATATCTGGCAGGCCTTCAGAAAGAAGAGTTTACAGACAGAATCAGTCATTACTACTGTGAAATCAACATGCTACATCCGTTTATGAGCGGTAATGGCGTGGCCCAGCGGATCTTCTTTGAACAACTGGCTATTCATGCGGGCTACGTGCTGAACTGGCAGGGGATCGACCCGGACGACTGGGCTGCCGCCAACCAGAGCGGGGCGATGGGGGATTTGACCGCCCTGAACGTCATCTTCGCCAAAGTTGTGAGCGAAGCGCGGGAATCTGCGTAAAATAGGGCGGCCATTTTTTCAGGAGCCGTCATGATTCTGCTGATTGATAACTATGATTCCTTTACCTGGAACCTCTACCAGTATTTTTGCGAGCTGGGGGCAGAGGTGGTTGTCCGCCGTAACGATGAGATCGCGCTGGATGACATTGACGCGCTGGCACCTCAGAAAATCGTGATTTCGCCCGGGCCGTGTACCCCGTCGGAGTCCGGCATCTCGCTGGCGGTAATCCAACACTATGCGGGCAAACTGCCGATTCTGGGCGTCTGCCTGGGTCACCAGGCCATTGCGCAGGTCTTTGGCGCCACCATTGTCCGTGCCGCGAAAGTCATGCATGGCAAAACCTCACCGATCACACACACCGGTACCGGCGCATTCCTGGGGCTAAACAATCCGTTAACCGTGACGCGCTACCATTCTCTGATTATTGATCCGCCGACCCTGCCGGCCTGCTTTGAGGTTACCGCCTGGAGCGAGACGCAGGAGATCATGGGCATTCGCCACCGCGAGTACGATCTGGAAGGTGTGCAGTTCCACCCGGAAAGCATTCTCAGCGAACAGGGGCACGCGCTGCTGGCCAATTTCCTTAATCGCTGAATATCGGTTGCCTTGCTGTGATTTTTTATGCATATTTTGTGATTATATTTTCACAATAACTGTGACATAAAAATGGATGGTCATGACATGGCAACTGAACAACCAGCAATTACCCGCGCGACATTCGATGAAGTGATCCTGCCGATTTATGCACCGGCTGAGTTTATCCCGGTGAAAGGGAGAGGCAGCCGCGTCTGGGATCAGCAGGGCAACGAGTATGTTGATTTCGCAGGCGGTATTGCGGTGACGGCACTGGGCCATTGCCATCCTGCGCTGGTGGACGCGCTGAAAACGCAGGGCGAAACGCTGTGGCACACCAGCAACGTGTTCACCAACGAACCGGCGCTGCGTCTGGGGCGTAAGATCATCGATGCCACCTTCGCCGAACGCGTGCTGTTTATGAACTCCGGCACCGAAGCCAACGAAACTGCCTTTAAGCTGGCGCGCTACTACGCAACCACGCGTCATAGTCCGTACAAAACCAAAATCATCGCCTTCCATAACGCCTTCCACGGTCGCTCGTTCTTTACCGTTTCCGTGGGCGGCCAGCCGAAGTATTCCGACGGCTTTGGTCCGAAACCTGCGGATATCATCCACGTGCCGTTTAACGATCTGCACGCCGTTAAAGCGGTGATGGACGATCACACCTGTGCCGTGGTGGTCGAGCCCATTCAGGGGGAAGGCGGCGTCACGGCGGCCACCCCGGAATTTCTGCAAGGGCTGCGCGAACTGTGTGACGAGCACCAGGCGCTGCTGGTGTTTGATGAAGTGCAGTGTGGGATGGGGCGTACCGGGGATCTGTTCGCTTATATGCACTACGGCGTAACGCCGGATATTCTGACCAGCGCGAAAGCGCTCGGCGGCGGTTTCCCGGTCAGTGCGGTACTCACTACCCAGGATATCGCTTCCGCATTTCATGTGGGCTCACACGGCTCCACCTACGGCGGTAATCCGCTGGCGTGTGCCGTGGCGGGTGCGGCGTTCGATATCATTAATACGCCGGACGTCCTGAATGGCGTGAATGCGAAACGCGATCTGTTTGTGAAACATCTTCAGCAGATTGACGAACAGTTTGATGTCTTCAGCGAAATCCGCGGAATGGGGCTGCTGATTGGCGCCGAGTTGAAGCCTCAGTATAAAGGCCGCGCGCGCGATTTCCTGCACGCCGCCGCGCACGAAGGCGTCATGGTGCTCAATGCCGGGCCGGACGTGATGCGCTTTGCGCCATCGCTTGTGGTGGAAGACAAAGACATCGAAGACGGATTAACCCGTTTTGCCGCGGCGGTCGCGAAGATCGTCAGCGGCTAATACGCGGTTCGTTTTAACCGGCGCGTTAACCAAATCCCGTGATGCGGGCGCTGACGCCATGCCACCGACGAAATGGTGTGCATGGTGTTCAGGTGGCCGAGAACGCGCTGTAAATGCTGCTCAAGGGTGCTCATCGGCCCGTGGGTCAGCGTCTCCGGCGCTTCCAGAATGTTCGAATCACCTGACTCGCCCGGTGCATCATACTCCAGGCGCTGCTGACAGCGCTGCAACGCAATTTCACACGACTGCAAATAGCGCTGCGCCAGATCCGGCGTCAGCATCGTGTGCTCCCGCGCCAGCGTCGTCATGGCATTGATGTGCTCGACGATAAACTGGCTGTGCGTGACCCACAGCTTCATGTCAGCCAGATAGTGCGCGTTAAAGCCCGGCTCCTGCATGGCCTGGTTAAGGGAGTTGAACAGGGCGTTATGCGCCTGGTTGACCTTCATGCGCTCGTAGGCCAGCGGAGAGGGCTGTGGGTCATCGCTCAGGATCAGACGAATGGCCTGCTGGTCAGCTTCCAGCGCGTCGTGGGCGTTCTGCCTCAACAGCCCGCTCTGCCACTGCGGCCACAGCCAGACCATGCCGCCAAAGGCGATCAGGCAGCCAATCAGCGTATCGACCAGACGGGCAATAATAAACTGTTCCCCGTTAAGCGTGAGCAGTTGAAGGGTATACACCGCCGTCACCGTAAAGCCCACCATCGCCCAGCCGTAGTTTTTGCGGATAATCAGATAGCTCACCAGCGTGATTGCCAGCATACCGGCCAGGGTATAGCCCTCCGGCACGTGGAAGTGCAGCGTTATGCCCGCGATAATCAGCCCCGCCATCGTGCCGCCCGCCCGATGCAGAATACGGACCCGCGTGGCGCCATAGCCGTTCTGGGTAACAAACAGTACGGTCATTAAGATCCAGTAGGGTTTCGGCAGGTGCAGGGCCATTCCCATCAGGCTGGCGATGCTCAGCATCACACTGATCCGTGCGGCATTGCGCAGGGCAGAAGATTTCAGTGAAAGATAGCTTTTGAGCGCGGGCAGCAGCGGCAGCCGTTTTTGCTTATCGGCCATCAGGTCGCGGGCATAAAGCGGGCGCTGGGTGCGTAACACCCGGGCGATGCGGCTGAAATGCCAGGCAGCAAATTGCCCGACCGGGTTATCCGCGTGCTGACGCGCAATCTTTTCCAGCGCGCCGAGCTGTTTGTCCATGTTAAAGCGCGTCGGGTAGCGGTGATAGAGGATATCGTCAGCCAGCACCCGCAGGCGGGCCGCGACGGTCTGCGCGTTCCAGCGGATCACCGCTTCTGCATGGCTGCGCTCCACCAGCTTTTGCACCTCTTCCGGATTATGAAGGCTGACGGAGATATGCTCCTGCAAATCCAGCCCGACCTGGAAGATTCGCAGCAGCCGCTTGTATTCATGATTTTTGTTGGCGGCAAGCATGTGCAACTGCTGATAGCTCTGGCTGATCAGATCCACCACTTTTTGCTGGCGCGCCAGTAGCGGCGGCAGGGATTTTTCCGGGTCGGTATGTTGAGTGAGCAGGGTGTATTTTGCTTCGCAGTATTCAGCAAGCTGCACGTAGAGCAGGCTCAGGGATTCGCGCAGCGGCTGTTCCCGCCACAGCCAGAACCAGAACCAGTTAAACAGCCCGTACCACAGCGTGCCGAGGGCGTAGATCAGCAATGGCTCCCACACCGGCATATTACCTGCAAGGCTTAAGGTGAAGATGGCGGCAATCAGCGACGCGGGAAGCAGGCGGGCGTGCAGCGAGCTGATTTCGGCGGTGACGCCGAGCGTCATCGCCAGCACGGTCAGGATCAGCGGCAGAGGAATGTCGCGGGCCAGTAAGAGTTGTACGGCAAGGCTACAGCCGGCAAACAGGCAGCCGCCAATAATCAGACGTTTAAAAAAGCGTTTATGCGGCGTATCCAGACCGGCAATGTTGCAGCAGGCGGGCACGAGGGAAAACAGCAGGCCTTGCTGAAGATGTCCGAGGATCAGGCCCACGGCCACGGGAAGACACAACACCAGCGTTTGTCGCAGTGCGTAGTTAACTTCCGGGTGATAGATCAGCCTGCGCCACATGAGGAGTAGAGACAAAAACGGCGTGCCACCCTGCGGCGGCACGCCGTTTGACCGGAATTAACGGGTCCCGTAAACCACGATGGTTTTACCGTGGGCGGAGATCAGGTTCTGATCTTCCAGCATCTTCAGGATACGGCCCACTGTTTCACGGGAGCAGCCGACGATCTGACCGATTTCCTGGCGGGTAATTTTAATTTGCATACCGTCAGGGTGAGTCATGGCGTCTGGCTGTTTCGCCAGGTTCAGCAGCGTCTGCGCGATACGACCGGTTACGTCCAGGAAGGCGAGGTTACCTACCTTCTCAGAGGTCACTTGCAGACGGCGTGCCATCTGGGAAGAGAGACGCATCAGGATGTCAGGGTTGACCTGAATCAGCTGACGGAATTTCTTATAAGAAATTTCAGCCACTTCACATGCTGTTTTTGCACGAACCCAGGCGCTACGTTCCTGGCCTTCTTCAAACAGGCCCAGTTCACCGATAAAATCGCCCTGGTTCAGATAAGAAAGGATCATCTCTTTCCCTTCTTCATCTTTGATCAGCACGGCCACCGAGCCTTTAACGATGTAATACAACGTTTCCGCTTTTTCACCCTGGTGAATCAGCGTGCTCTTTGATGGGTACTTATGAATGTGGCAATGAGACAAGAACCATTCGAGAGCCGGGTCTGTTTGCGGTTTGCCAAGCACCATGCGCTGTTATCCTCTGTTATAAGCTGTCACCAGAGTCATAAGATGCATCCGGACTCTGGGGTTGCAATCGAATTCTTACCCATACCTGGGAAGTCGGCTGTCGTAACGTTTCGCAGCCAGTAAAGTTTGATGTCCTCTGCATACATGTGTAACGTCAATGTATTACTGTAGCATCCAGAGTGTTTTAGCATAGCTTTCGCCGCGTGTCTCCTGGTGTCTCGCTTCAGCATGACGCAGGTCGCCTTCCGTTGCGAGAAATGTAACGTACACGTAATCTGTCATAAAAAATGCAACGTTGGAGTGAGTGAATATGCAAGCGCGTGTGAAATGGGTTGAAGGGTTAACGTTCCTGGGCGAGTCTGCTTCCGGGCACCAGGTTTTGATGGATGGCAACTCCGGCGATAAAGCGCCAAGCCCGATGGAGATGGTGCTGATGGCGGCGGGCGGATGCAGCGCGATCGACGTGGTGTCGATCCTGCAAAAAGGCCGTCATGACGTGACCGATTGTGAAGTGAAGCTGACGTCAGAACGTCGCGAAGAGGCGCCACGCCTGTTCACGCATATTAATCTGCACTTTATCGTCACTGGCAAAGAACTGAAGGATGCGGCGGTCTCGCGTGCGGTTGACCTGTCTGCGGAGAAATACTGCTCTGTGGCGTTAATGCTGGAGAAAGCGGTAAAAATCACCCATTCGTATGAAGTGATAGAGGCTTAATTATTGGGGCATCGTGCGTGTTGATGCCCTCACCCTAACCCTCTCCCACGGGAAGAGGGAACATGTTCACGCGATTTGCTTTCCTTCCATCAGCCGCTGCACCAGCGGTGTCATGATAAGTTCCATTGCCAGCCCCATTTTTCCCCCGGGCACCACTAACGTATTCATGTGCGAAATAAACGAACCCTGTAGCATCGCCAGCAGCCAGGGGTAATCAATGCCTTCCAGGTTGCGGAAGTGGATCACCACAAAGCTCTCGTCCAGCGACGGGATGCTTTTTGCAGCGAACGGGTTAGAGGTGTCCACGGTGGGGACGCGCTGGAAGTTAATGTGGGTTCGGGAGAACTGCGGCGTCAGGAAGTTGATGTAATCTTCCATGGAGCGCACCACCGAGTCCATGACCGCCTCTCGCGAATGGCCGCGCTCGCTCATGTCACGCGTCAGCTTCTGGATCCACTCAAGGTTAACAATCGGCACCACCCCCACCAGCAAATCCACGTGGCGCGCCACGTCGTGCTGAGGCGTCACCACGCCGCCGTGCAATCCTTCGTAAAACAGCACGTCAGTCGGTTCCGGCAGCGGCTGCCAGGGCGTGAACGTGCCGGGGACCTGGTTCCAGGGCACGGCTTCATCGTAGGTGTGGAGATACTTGCGGGACTGCCCGGTACCGCTTTGCCCGTATTCACGGAAGGTTTGCTCCAGCAGGCCGAAGTCATTGGCCTCCGGGCCGAAGTAGCTGATGTGTTTACCCAGATCGCGCGCCTTGCGGATGGCCATATCCATCTCCGGGCGCGTGTAGCGGTGAAAGCTGTCGCCTTCTACCTCGGCCGCCCGTAAGTTAAGCTGGGCGAAGATCTTGCGGAAGGCGAGGCTGGTGGTAGTGGTTCCCGCCCCACTCGAACCCGTAACGGCAATAACCGGATGTCTGGCAGACATAGCAACTCCCTGACTGGAAAAGTGTAAAGATCAGCCATGAAACGCGTTGCGGGGCATGATATTGACCGTCTCATGCAGTTCGGACCATACCAGCACCACGTCGCCGCTTTTAAGCTGGCGCTTAACATCGTTGACCTTTTGTTCAAGCGAACGTTCATGTTCACCATAATCGGTGCCTTCGCGCAAGACAAAGCTTTCAATCAGATTATCGAGCGTTTCGGGAGAGAGATCCTGCCAGGGAATAATCATTTTTTACCGTCCAGATAGGCCGTTAACCAGTCGGGTATACGCGTCTCAAGCCACATTTTTGGCCGACGCAGCGTGCCGCCAACAAAGCCGACGTGCCCGCCGAACTCGGTGAGCTGATACTCCACGTTATCCGGCAGATAGTCAGGGGCGGGGATCGAGTGATGATCCATAAACGGATCGTCTTTGGCGTGGATAATCAGCGTGGGTTTCGTGATTTGATTCAGTAAAGGCATGGCGCTGCACTGACGGTAATAGTCAATCGCATCGGCAAAACCGTGAATTTTCGAGGTGATCAAATCATCAAACTCGCGCAGGCGCTTCACGCGTTTGAGCTGTTGCAGCGTCACAGGCAGCGTATCCGGATAGGCCTTCAGCTTGCGCGCGGCGTTGGCTTTCAGCAGGTTGAGCAGGTAGCGCTGGTACACTCGCGAAAAGCCCTTTTCCATATGATAGCTGCACTGCTCCAGCATAAACGGCGCAGAGACAATCACCGCCGCATCCAGCGGTACGGCGTCGCTCTCCTTCGCCAGCAGACAGGCCAGCATATTGCCGCCCAGCGAATACCCCACCGCTGCCGTTGGCGCCTCGCCGAAATTGTCTCTTAGCCAGCGCAGGAACCAGGTGCCGTCCTCGGTTTCACCCGAGTGATAAATGCGTTTCTGACGATTAGGCTCGCCGCTGCATCCGCGAAAATGCATCACCACCCCAAGCCAGCCGCGGGCTTTCGCCGCCTCAATGAGTCCGTGTGCGTAAGGGCTGTGCAGGCTGCCTTCCAGACCGTGAAACACTACCAGACGGGGTTTATGTCTGGCCCGATCCGGATCTTCGCTCCAGGCGAGATCCAAAAAGTCGCCATCCGGCAAATCCAGGCGTTGCCAGTGCGGGGTGAACTGTACCTTGCGGCGGATCAGGCGCGGCAGCATGGTTTGCAGGTGAGGGTTAGCCACACCGCGCATGGGCACGAACTCTGCGCTCTCTTCGGCTGCAATGTCGAAGTCTGAGGGAATGATTTGGGTCATAAGGGCGATGCTGATTCTTGTCAGAAATTAACTATACCTTCCGAATTGTACCCCGTTTAGCCCGTTTTTCCGAAACATGAACTGATCCCGATCACAAATATTTACCTTGATTATTACTCTCAGGCTAATGATTTGCCTCTACGCTTAATTGATGCCTTTCTCACCAGAGCGCACACTTTACTCAACGTTAAGCAAATCAGAATGATGTGCTGAATCAGGAGGTTAATAATGTTATCTGGGCAAACACCCACCCGGCAATGGAACACCCGACGCAGTGAGAAAGCGCGTCGTCTGGCGTCCGTACCGGTGCAGGGCAAGGTACTGCCAACCGGCGATCTTGTCGCCATGCTGGAAAAACTGATCGCACCAGGCGACAAAGTCGTTCTGGAAGGCAACAACCAGAAGCAGGCGGATTTCCTTTCCCGTTCACTGGCGGAAGTGAACCCGCAAATCGTGCACGATCTGCATATGATCATGCCGAGCGTGGGCCGCAGCGAACATCTGGACATCTTTGAGAAAGGCATCGCCCGCAAGCTGGACTTCTCCTTCTCCGGTACGCAAAGCCTGCGAATCTCCCAACTGCTGGAGGATGGTCAGCTCGAAATCGGGGCGATTCACACCTACATCGAACTCTACTCACGTTTATACGTCGACCTTTCGCCAAACGTGGCGCTGATTGCCGGTTTTAAAGCGGACCGCAAAGGCAACCTCTATACCGGGGCGAGTACCGAAGATACCCCGGCGCTGGTGGAAGCCGCCGCGTTCCACGACGGCATCGTCATCGCGCAGGTGAACGAGCTGGTGGATGACGAGTGCGACCTTCCGCGTGTGGATATTCCGGGCTCGTGGATTGATTTTGTGGTGGTTGCCGATAAGCCGTTCTTTATCGAACCGCTTTTCACCCGCGACCCACGCCTGATCAAACAGGAACACATCCTGATGGCGATGATGGCGATTAAAGGCATCTACGCCGAACACCAGGTGCAGTCCCTGAACCACGGGATTGGCTTTAACACCGCAGCGATCGAGCTGCTGCTGCCAACCTACGGCGAACAGCTCGGACTCAAAGGCAAAATCTGTAAACACTGGACTTTGAACCCGCATCCAACGCTGATCCCGGCCATCGAAAGCGGCTGGGTGGAGAGCGTCCACTGCTTCGGCGGCGAGCTTGGGATGGAAGAGTACATCCGCGCCCGTCCGGACGTGTTCTTTACCGGTGCTGACGGCTCCATGCGCTCTAACCGCGCCTTCTGTCAGCTGGCTGGTCAGTACGCGGTCGATATGTTTATCGGTTCCACGCTACAGGTTGATGGTTACGCTAACTCCTCAACCGTGACCCGTGGCCGTCTTTCCGGCTTCGGCGGCGCGCCAAACATGGGCCACGATCCGCACGGTCGTCGCCACGCCACACCGGCCTGGCTGAACATGATCACCGAGCCTGACCCGATGCAACGCGGTAAAAAGCTGGTTGTGCAGATGGTGGAAACCTTCCAGGCGGGCGTGAAGCCAACCTTCGTGGAAAAACTCGACGCTGTTGACGTCGCGAAAGCCTCCGGTATGCCGCTGGCGCCGGTCATGATTTACGGCGATGACGTCACCCACGTGCTGACGGAAGAGGGGATTGCTTACCTCTACCGGGCGAAAGATCTGGAAGAACGTCGCGCCATGGTCGCCGCCGTGGCGGGTATCACCGATATCGGTCTGGGCGTTGACGCCAAACGCGTTGCTGAACTGCGCCAGAGCGGCAAGGTTGTGTATCCGGAAGATATGGGCATTCGTCGTACCGATGCTACTCGCTCTCTGCTGGCTGCGGGCAGCGTGGCTGACCTCGTTGAGTGGTCCGGTGGTCTGTATAACCCACCTGCGAAATTCCGGAGCTGGTAATGAAACTTCTGCCCCAGATCCAGGTTGAAGGCGGTGCCGAATGGCTGGCGCGAACCGCCACGCAGTGTCTGATTGACGAAGCACGTTTAAGCCCGAAACCCGGTCTGGTGGACAGCCGGGGGAACGGCGCGCACCACGATTTATCGCTTGCGCTGATGGAGCGCTCCGCTCGCAGCCTGACCCCCACGTTTCAGGCGCTGGCACAGCAGAGCTGGCAGCGTCCGGCGGATATTGCCCTCCGGCAAACCGTTGGCCGCCTGGGTCGCGAAGGTGAACGGCAGATGATGGCCGCTACCGACGGCGTGAACACGCACCGTGGCGCGATCTGGGCGCTGGGATTGCTGGTGAGCGCGGTGGCGATGCTGGGCGGCGATGCCCGGGCGCAAACCGTCGCGAACACCGCCGCTCAGCTGGCGAAGCTGCCGGATGACGTGGCGCCGAAAGTGTTCAGCAAGGGGTTACGCGTCACGCACCGCTACCGTGTACCGGGTGCGCGTGAAGAGGCTCAGCAGGCGTTTCCGCACATCATGCAGCGCGCGCTGCCGCAGCTTCGCCTCAGCCGTCTCAACGGCAGCAGCGAAACGCAGGCCAGACTCGACGCGCTGATGGCGATCATGACCTCGCTCACCGACACCTGCGTGCTGTCGCGCGCCGGCATGGAGGGGCTGGACGCCATGCAGAACGGCGCCCGTGCAGTGCTGAACGCCGGAGGATGCGCAACGCTCGCCGGGCAGCAGGCGCTGGCGCGGTTAGACCGTCAGATGCTGGCGCTTAACGCCTCGCCGGGCGGAGCCGCAGACCTGCTTGCCGCCACGCTGTTTCTTGACCGCGTCGAAACGCCCTATTCAAAGCATTAAGAGGATGTTATGGAAAAAATCACATTGACCGTGCCCGCCAGCCGCGAAGTAAGCGGCAGGGCGCTGGCAGGGGTAGTCGGTTCCGGGGATATGGAGGTGCTTTTCACCGCCGAACCGGGCCAGACCTTAACCATTGATATCACCACCTCCGTCGACAACAGCCGCGGGCGCTGGGAGGCGTTGTTCAACCGCCTGCAAACCGTCAGCAGCCAGCCCGCAGGTAAGCTGACCATCCACGACTTCGGCGCGACGCCGGGCGTGGCACGCATTCGTATCGAACAGGTCTTTGAAGGGGTGAATCATGCGTGATGACAGCAGCTTTATCGAACTAAAAGCGCGCCAGCGTGCACAGGCGCTGCTCGACGACGGCAGCTACCGCGAACTGCTGGATCCGTTCGAAGGCATTATTTCTCCATGGCTTGGGCCACAGGGGATTGTTCCTCAGGCCGATGACGGCATGGTGGTCGCGAAAGGGACCATCAACGGCCAGCCTGCGGTGGTGGTGGCGATTGAAGGTACCTTCCAGGGCGGCAGCATGGGCGAAGTGTCCGGCGCCAAAATGGCGGCGGCGCTGGAGCTGGCGGCGGAAGATAACCGCAACGGCATTCCGACTCAGGCGGTACTGTGCCTCGAAACCGGCGGCGTACGTTTGCAGGAAGCCAACCTTGGCCTGGCGGCGATTGCCGATATCCACGCTGCGATCGTTGACCTGCGTCGCTATACCCCGGTCGTCGGGATTGTCGCCGGGACCGTAGGCTGCTTCGGCGGGATGTCTATCGCCGCGGCGCTGTGCAGTTACCTGATTGTGACCCGCGAAGCGCGTCTTGGCCTCAACGGCCCGCAGGTTATTGAGCAGGAAGCGGGCATTGAAGAGTACGACTCCCGCGACCGTCCGTTTATCTGGAGCATGACCGGCGGCGAAGTGCGCTATGAAAGCGGGCTGGTGGACGCGCTCGTCGGCGACGGCGTGAACGCGGTGAAAGCCGCGATGAACGAGGCCATCGCCAAAGGCGTACCGGGGAAACATCGCACCGATAACTACGACGATTATCTGAACCGTCTGACGAATTTCGACACCCGCAAACAGGCCGATGCCGAACAGATTAAAGCGCTTTTTGCCCGGGAGGTGAAATGATGACTAACTCAATTAGCCGTGGCGAACTCTGGCTGGAAACTCTGGCCCCGAACGCGAAACGTCTGGAGGGGTTATGCCCGTCCGTGCAGGCCGCAGACGGCGAGCTAAACGGTGAAACGGTGCGTTTTGTCGCCGTGGTGCCGGACGCTAACAACCACTTCCCGCGCGCGGCGCAGGGTGAGGTCGGCCTGCTGGAAGGATGGACGCTGGCAAAAGTGGTCAGCGAAACCGTCGCCGCCGACGCAGATAAAGCCGTGAAGCGCCCGATTGTGGCGGTAATCGACGTCCCAAGCCAGGCCTATGGCCGTCGCGAAGAGGCGTTTGGCATTCACCAGGCGCTGGCCGGCGCCGCTGCCGCCTACGCTAATGCGCGGCTGGCAGGTCATCCGGTGATTGGTCTTATCGTCGGTAAGGCCATGTCCGGCGCGTTTCTGGCGCACGGCTACCAGGCTAACCGTCTGATTGCCTTCAACGATAAAGGCGTGCTGATCCACGCCATGGGCAAAGAGTCTGCGGCGCGCATTACGCTGCGTACCGTTGAGGCGCTGGAAAAACTGGCGGCAACCATCCCGCCAATGGCGTACGACATCAGCAACTACGCCACGCTGGGGCTGCTTTCCGACCTGCTGGATATCAGCAATCCGGATGCCCCTTCCGAAAGCGATCTGACGCGGGTGAAAACCACCCTGCAACAGGCCATCAGTGACGCTCGTCAGGACACCACGTTGAAAAACCGTCTGGGTGCTGACAACCGCCGCAGCTCAGCGCTCGTACGTGAACGTATGCGAGCCAGCTGGTAAGTAAAAAGAGACCTGCCAGATGCATCACCCCGTGGGCGCGCCCGTTGCGTCCACGCGGGAACCTGCATCCTGAAAATAATAAACATCGCGCCAGTGCTTAAACTTTTTTACTACAGGTGATTTATGACTTACGTAATTGTTCATGCTCTTGCACCGATTTTCGTCATCATGCTGCTGGGATTCTGGGCCGGTAAGGCAAAGATGGTCGATAACAAAAATGTTTCCCTGCTGAATATCTTCGTGATGGATTTTGCACTCCCGGCCGCGCTATTCAGCGCCACCGTGCAAACCCCGTGGACCGGCATCGTGGCGCAGTCGCCGCTGATCCTGGTTCTCACTCTGGCGATGTGGATCACCTATGCGGTCATCTACTTCCTCGCGACAAACGTATTTAAAAAATCCCCGCAGGATGCGGCCGTGCTGACGCTGACCGTCGCCCTGCCAAACTACGCGGCGCTTGGCCTGCCGATTCTGGGCAGCGTGCTGGGTGAAAGTTCTTCTACTTCTCTCTCCGTGGCGGTCTCCATCGCCTGTGGTTCGGTGCTGATGACCCCGTTCTGCCTGCTGATTCTGGAGCGTGAGAAAGCCCGCGCCGAAGGCAATAACTCCGGTTCAACGCTTTCCATGCTGCCGGTGCTGATGTGGCGCTCCATTAAAAAACCGATCGTGATGGGCCCGCTGCTGGGTGTGATCCTGTCCGCTATCGGCATCAAAATGCCGGAGCTGGTGCTGGCGGCGATTAAACCGCTGGGACTGTCCGCGACCGCTGCGGCGCTGTTCCTGACCGGCGTGATCCTCTCCGCGCGTAAGCTTCAGATCAACACCATGGTGATCACTTCTACTATCGCCAAGCTGCTGATCCAGCCAGCGATTGCCTGGGGTATCGTTTTAATCTTCGGTCTGCACGGCTCCGTGGCGATCACCGCCATCCTGATGATTGCGCTGTCCGCGGGCTTCTTTGGCGTGGTGTTCGGTAACCGCTTTGGCGTGCAGTCGCCGGATGCTGAAGCCGTGCTGCTGTTAAGCTCCGTACTGTGTATCCTGTCGCTGCCGCTGTTTATCTCGCTGACTTCAGGAATGTAATCATGACCACAACATTACGCCCACACGACCTCATCTGGCTTACCGCGCGCGACGCCCTGGAAGGGATTACTGAATCCTGGGTGGACGCGGCCTGGCATACCGGGCTGCCGGTAGTGGTGCGGCGTGATGTTGATAATGAAGGCCGTATTCCCGTTGGCGTGCGGGGATTGCGCCGCGACCAGCGGGCGGCCGGATGGGTGAAGCCTGAGAACGTGTTGCGCGTGGTGTCGCCCGAAGATTTGAGCGTTGCCGCCGACCTGCTGCGTTCGCCGTTTATCACCCAGCCGCCGGTTCAGGTGGCGCTTCAGCTTGCGCAGCAGTCATGGCCGTGGACGTGGGGGATAACCGGCAGTACGGGTTACGCGCTGGCGACCGGCATTCCGGTGATCCACGCCGACAGCGATCTCGATCTGCTGATCCGCGCCCCGTGTACCGTTTCCCCTGAGGCGTTTACTGACTGGCAGGCTCAGCTCAGTCGTGCGTTGTGCCGGGCGGATACACAGGTGGATACGCCCGAGGGCGGATTCGCGCTGGCGGAATGGTTACGCGACGGCAAAACGCTGTTAAAAACGCAATATGGGCCGCGCCTGGTGGCGGATCCATGGCACAGGGAGGAGTAATGAAAATACTGTTTACCTTTCCAGGGCAGGGCACACAGCATGAAGGTATGCTGCAAAACCTGCCGGGAACAGAGCTGGAGCAGGCCCGTGCTGTGCTGGGGGCGGAAGTTGATACCCTGGACAGCGCATCCTCGTTAACCCACACCCGCGCGGTTCAGCTTTCGCTGTTGATTGCAGGCGTGGCTTGGGCGCGCGAGCTGGAGCGTCGCGGCGTGTCGCCGGATATCGTCAGCGGGCTGTCCATTGGCGCTTATCCTGCGGCGGTTATCGCCGGTGCGCTGGACTTTACGGACGCGCTGAAGCTGGTGGCGCTGCGCGGCGATCTGATGGAGCAGGCGTATCCCCACGGCTACGGCCTGACGGCGATAATGGGGTTGACCCTGCCCCAGGTGGAAAACCTGATTCAGGGGACAGGAACCTATATCGCTAACCTGAACGCCGAAACGCAGATCGTGATTGCCGGAGCCGATGACGGCATGGCGCAGGTAGCCGAACGCGCGCTGGCGAAGGGCGCGAACAAGGCCAAACGGCTGGCGGTAAGCGTGCCGTCGCACTGTGAATTGCTGGCGGAACCGGCGCAGAAGCTGGCCGCGGCGTTTGAATCAGTCACGCTTTCACGCCCCCGCTGCGCGTACCTGAGCGGCAGTACCGGGCGCGTGCTTTGGCAGCCAGAGAAAATTGCCGATGACCTGGCGATGAATATGGCGCGAACCGTGCGCTGGCAGGAGGCGGTGATTTCCGCTAACGAGCGCGAAGCGCGTCTGGCGATTGAGATGCCGCCTGGGGGTATTCTGACCTGTCTGACGCGGCAGGCGGCGTGGGAAGGCGAATCCATTTCGCTGGAGCGCAGCGGAGTGGATGTGGCGGTGCATCTGGCGGGTCGGCTTCAGCGGTGACTTTTTGCCCGGTAAGCGTAGCGCCACCGGGCAATAACATCAGGCACTATCCTGCAAACTTCTGGCATACATCCGCCCTTCCGCGGCCAGCGCCCGCAGGCTCGGATCCTGCTCGCGGTTGCGGGCAAAGACGATCGCAATCAGCTGCTGCATCTGGTACGGCTGCGCCAGCTTCAGTAGCTGCACCGAATTTTCGTACACTTTCTTCATCCTGCCCGGCATCAGCGTAAACCCGACTCCCGCCTGCACCAGGCTCAGCATCGAGAAGATATCGTTCACGCGCGTCACAATCTCCGGCTCGAAACCGGCGATATGAAACGCTTCCTGAAACCCCGCATACGTGGCGAACCCTTCCGCGAGGGCGACAAACTTCTGATCTTTATAATCACGCAGATCGGCGGGGCCGCTGGTATTCAGCGTGGCAGAAGCCGGTGCGGCAAGGAAAATATCGTCATGGAACAGAGGAAGCACTTCGAGGCTGTTACGGTCGATATCGCTCTCGGAGATAGAGATTAAAATCGCATCCAGCGATCCCTCATCCAGCATATGGAGCAGGGTTTCGTTCGAGCCCATCGTCAGATCCATCTCCAGATCCGGACGGCGCAGCTTCATGCCCATTATCAGACGCGGCACGGTTTCCAGAGTCAGCGAGTAGAGCGTGCCGACGCGCAACCGTCCCTGGCCGATACCGGCGATCTTGCGCGACTCTTCCAGCCCGCGCTCCATCACCTGCATCACCTCCTGACAATACTCCAGCAGCGTCCATGCGGAGGGGAGGGCAATCAGGTTACGCCCTTTGTGGGTAAAGAGCGGGCAGCGGACATTCTCTTCCAGGGTATGCAGCGCGCGGTGCACGCTGACACCGCTCAGGCCGAGCGTTTCGGCGGTACGTGCGATATTGCCCTTCTCCATGAACGTCATGAAGATGCTGAGCTTACGGAATGTAATCTCGCTCGTGGTATCGAAGCTCATAACCCTCCCGGCGTGTTAGTCGGCTTGCAGCATCGCTTCCAGCTGTTCCTGCGCGTCCAGCCATGCCATTTCGCACTCTTCGAGGCTGGATTTGGTTTTCGCCTGAGTTTGCAGACAGTCCGTCAGCTCCGCTTTGCGGCTCTGATCGTACAGTTCGCTGTCGCCCAGCTTCTCTTCGACGGCAGCAAGCGTGGCGTTGAGCTTTTCCATCTCTTTTTCGAGGCGGGCAATCTCTTTACGCAGCGGTTGCGTCTGGGTGCGCAGCTCCGCTTCACGGCGCTTCTGGTCTTTACGCGCCTGGGCGCTGTTGGCGTTGTCTTTCGCTGACTCTTCCGGCTGGTTTTCCTGCTTCTGCACGTCCGTCAGCCACTGCTGGTAGTCTTCCAGGTCGCCGTCAAACGGTTCGACTTTGCCGCCGTGTACCAGATAGAGATCGTCGGTGGTGGAGCGGATCAGGTGGCGATCGTGCGACACGACAACCAGCGCCCCTTCGAACTCAATCAGCGCTTCGGTCAGCGCCTGACGCATGTCGAGATCGAGGTGGTTGGTTGGTTCATCAAGCAGCAGCAGGTTTGGACGCTGCCAGACGATCAGCGCCAGTACCAGACGCGCTTTTTCACCACCGGAGAAACGCGCTGTATTTTCAGTCACCTTATCGCCCTGGAAGCCAAAGCCGCCGAGGTAGTCGCGCAGCTTCTGCTCCATTTCCTGCGGCGCCAGGCGCGCCAGGTGCTGGATCGGCGATTCATCCGCGCGTAAAAATTCCAGCTGATGCTGGGCGAAGTAGCCAAGCTTGATGCCTTTCGCCAGGCCGATTTCGCCGCTGACCGGGTTAAGCTCGCCCGCCAGCAGCTTGATCAGCGTCGATTTACCGGCGCCGTTACGCCCCAGCAGGCCAATGCGTGAACCCGGCACCAGGTTGAGCTTGATAGAGTCGAGGATAATGCGATCGCCATAGCCCGCGCTCACTTTTTCCATTTTCAGCAGCGGGTTCGGCAGGCTCTCCGGCTCGCGGAAACTGAAGTGGAATGGGTTATCCACATGCGCGGGAGCGATCATCTCCATGCGTTCCAGCATCTTGATGCGGCTCTGCGCCTGCTTGGCTTTTGACGCCTTGGCCTTGAAGCGATCCACAAAGCTTTGCAGGTGCGCCACGCGCTGCTGCTGGCTTTCATACATCGCCTGTTGCTGGGCAAGGCGCGTCGCGCGCTGGCGCTCGAAAGAGCTGTAGTTGCCGGTGTATTCGAACATGCTTTGCTGTTCGATATGAATGATTTTATCCACCACCGGATCGAGGAAGTCGCGGTCGTGGGAGATCAGAATCAGAGTGCCCTGATAGCTCTTGAGCCACTTCTCCAGCCAAATAACCGCATCGAGATCGAGGTGGTTGGTGGGTTCATCGAGCAGCAGGAGGTCGGAGCGGCAGATCAGCGCCTGCGCCAGGTTAAGGCGCATACGCCAGCCGCCGGAGAAATCGCTCACCGGGCGTTCAAGCTGTTCGTTGCTGAAACCCAGGCCGTGCAGCAGGCTGGAGGCGCGGGAGCGAATGGTCCAGGCATCGATGGCGTCCAGCTTGCCGTGGACGGTGGCGATGGCGTGGCCGTCGTTGCGTTCGTTGGCGGCGTTGAGCTCTGCTTCGAGCTTGCGGTATTCACGGTCGCCGTCGATAACATAGTCGAGCGCGGGTTCGCTCAACGCGGGCGTCTCCTGGTTCACCCAGGCGAGCTGCCAGTTGCCCGGGAAGGTAAAGTTACCGCCATCCACGCTTATCTCGTTTTTCAGCAGTGCCAGCAGGGTGGATTTACCGCAGCCGTTTTTGCCGACCAGCCCCACTTTCTGGCCCGGGTTGATGGTAGCAGTCGCGTTATCCAGCAGGACGCGCACGCCGCGACGAATTTGTAACGAGGAGAAAACAATCATAGAAGCGCCGTATGTTCCGACTATGTTAATTTGTCATTATGATAATGTAAGGTGTGGGCCATTTTCCCCACCGGGCCGCCATGGTAGCCCAAAACGACAACAATACACAAAAACAGAACCGGGAGGGGAATGATGTCTCAGACAGCGAAAGTGCTGCTGCTGTATGCCCATCCGGAATCACAGGACTCGGTGGCGAACCGGGTGCTGCTTAAGCCGGCCACACAGCTCAGTAACGTAACGGTGCACGATCTCTACGCGCACTATCCCGATTTTTTTATCGATATTCCTTACGAGCAGGAACTGCTGCGTCAGCACGACGTGATTGTGTTCCAGCATCCGCTTTATACATACAGCTGTCCGGCATTGCTGAAAGAGTGGCTGGACCGCGTGCTGAGCCGGGGCTTCTCCAGCGGGGTGGGGGGCAACCAGCTGGCGGGAAAGTACTGGCGGAGTGTCATTACCACCGGTGAGCCGGAAAGCGCTTACCGTCACGACGGGCTGAACCGTTACCCCATGAGCGACATTCTGCGGCCGTTTGAGCTGACGGCGGCGATGTGCCGTATGCACTGGATGAGCCCGATTATTATCTACTGGGCACGGCGGCAGGATCCGAAAGCGCTGGCGAGCCATGCCAGGGCCTATGGCGAATGGCTGGCGTCACCGATTCCGGCGGGAGGACGCTAATGGACGGTTCGAATTTACTCCTTGCCGGGGTGCTGTTTTTGTTCGCCGCCGTCGTCGCGGTCCCGCTTGCCGCGCGTCTCGGCATTGGCGCGGTGCTGGGTTATTTGCTGGCTGGGATAGCCATTGGCCCCTGGGGGCTTGGGTTTATCAGCGATGTGGATGAAATTCTCCACTTCTCTGAACTGGGCGTGGTCTTCCTGATGTTCATCATTGGCCTTGAGCTGAACCCCTCCAAGCTGTGGCAGCTGCGGCAATCTATTTTTGGCGTCGGGGCGGCGCAGGTGTTACTCAGCGCGGCCATTCTCGCGGGACTGCTGATGTTGACGCAGTTTTCCTGGCAGGCCGCGGTGATTGGCGGGATCGGTCTTGCGATGTCGTCGACGGCGATGGCGCTTCAGCTGATGCGCGACAAAGGGATGAACCGCAACGAGGCGGGGCAACTGGGCTTTTCGGTGCTGCTGTTCCAGGATTTAGCGGTGATCCCGGCGCTGGCGCTGGTGCCGCTGCTGGCGGGATCCGGAGACGATCATTTCGACTGGATGAAGATCTCCATGAAGGTGCTGGCCTTCGCGGGGATGCTGATCGGCGGACGGTTTTTACTGCGTCCGGTATTCCGGTTTATTGCAGCATCCGGCGTGCGCGAGGTATTCACCGCCGCAACGCTGCTGCTGGTGCTTGGCTCAGCGCTGTTTATGGATGCGCTGGGGTTGTCGATGGCGCTTGGGACGTTTATCGCCGGGGTGCTGCTTGCGGAAAGCGAGTACCGCCACGAGCTGGAGACCGCCATCGATCCGTTTAAGGGGCTGCTGCTAGGGCTGTTCTTTATCTCGGTGGGTATGGCGCTTAATCTTGGCGTGCTCTATACCCATCTGCTGTGGGTTATTGCGAGTGTCGCCGTGCTGGTGGCGGTCAAAACGCTGGTGCTGTATCTCCTCGCGAGGATTTACGGGCTGCGCAGCTCGGAAAGAATGCAGTTTTCCAGCGTGTTAAGCCAGGGGGGAGAATTTGCGTTTGTGCTGTTTTCCACGGCGTCGTCTCAGAAGCTGTTCAAAGATGACCAGATGGCGCTGCTGCTGGTGACGGTCACGCTGTCGATGATGACCACCCCGCTGCTGATGAAGCTGGTGGACAAACTGCTGTCGCGCCGCCTGAATCCCGCAGACGATGAAGACGAAGCGCCGTGGGTGGAAGATGATAAACCGCAGGTGATCGTCGTGGGCTTTGGTCGCTTCGGACAGGTGATTGGTCGCCTGTTGATGGCGAACAAAATGCGCATCACGGTGCTGGAGCGCGATATCAGCGCCGTCAACCTGATGCGCAAATATGGTTATAAGGTGTACTACGGCGATGCGACGCAGCTTGAGCTGTTGCGCTCGGCGGGCGCAGAGGCTGCGGAGTCCATCGTCATCACCTGTAACGATCCGGAAGACACGATGAAGCTGGTGGAGCTGTGCCAGCAGCATTTCCCGCATCTGCATATTCTGGCGCGTGCGCGTGGACGTGTGGAGGCTCACGAACTTTTGCAGGCGGGTGTGAAACACTTCTCCCGCGAAACCTTCTCCAGCGCGCTGGAGCTGGGACGCAAGGCGCTGGTTTCGCTGGGTATGCATCCTCATCAGGCGCAACGCGCCCAGATGCATTTCCGCAGGCTGGATATGCGAATGCTGCGTGAACTGATGCCCGTGCACAGCGACACGGCGCAGATCTCCCGCGTGCGGGAAGCGCGTCGCGAACTGGAGGAGATCTTCCAGCGTGAGATGCAACAGGAACGACGCCAGCTCGACGGCTGGGATGAATTTGAATAAAGGGTAACGAAAGATGGCTGTACGTAAACGCTTTATCGCGGGCGCAAAATGCCCATCCTGCCAGGCGCAAGATACGCTGGCCATGTGGCGTGAAAATAATATCGATATCGTTGAATGTGTTAAGTGCGGTCACCAGATGCGTGAGGCCGACAAAGAAGCCCGCGATCATGTTCGCAAAGAAGAGCAAGTGATCGGCATTTTTCATCCAGACTAGCGATATGCTCTGAGTTTTTTTAAGCTTAAGGGTACACGGGTGCAGATTTCCGCTACAATCTGCGCCAGCAATTTTCCCACGCTCAGGAGATATCATGAAAGTAGCAAAAGACCTGGTGGTCAGCCTGGCCTATCAGGTACGTACAGAAGACGGTGTGTTGGTTGATGAGTCTCCGGTGAGTGCGCCGCTGGACTACCTGCATGGTCACGGTTCCCTGATTTCCGGCCTGGAAACGGCGCTGGAAGGCCATGAAGTTGGCGACAAATTCGACGTTGCTGTAGGCGCGAACGACGCTTACGGTCAGTATGACGACAACCTGGTTCAGCGCGTTCCTAAAGACGTATTCATGGGCGTTGACGAGTTGCAGGTTGGCATGCGCTTCCTGGCGGAAACTGACCAGGGTCCGGTTCCGGTTGAAATCACTGAAGTTGAAGACGACCACGTTGTAGTTGACGGCAACCACATGCTGGCGGGTCAGAACCTGAAGTTCAACGTAGAAGTTGTTGCGATCCGTGAAGCGACTGAAGAAGAGCTGGCTCATGGCCACGTTCACGGTGCGCACGGTCACGACCATGACCACGATCACGGCCATGACGGCTGCTGCGGTGGTCACGGCCACGACCATGGTCATGACCACGGCCACGGTAAAGGTGGTTGCGGTAACGGCGGCTGCGGTTGCCACTGATTCCGTACTCCGGAAAATAAAAAAGCGGGATAATCCCGCTTTTTTTACGCCTCAATAATGAGGTGGTGGCGTCTCTTCTGACTGAGAGGCAATGTTTGACGGCTGCGTGGCCTTCAGCTTTTCCGTCAGCAGGCGCATGTGATCGCGCAGTTTTGCCATTTCAAGCTCATGGGCCGTCACGGTCTGGTTCAGTTCTTCGATGGTGATGTCCTGAAAAGCCAGGCGGCTTTCCAGCTCAGCCAGTCTCGCTTCGATCGTTGTATCCTTCATCATTCACCTCGTTTATCTGTCGTTCGCCATAATGGACCAGCGGCGGCGAAGTTTAGCTGACTTTTTCCTTAAGTACAGTATCCATCTCCCTGACAAGAAACTTATTTAAACAAAAATAGTCTGAAAAGAAGCGACATTCGGGGGAGTCTGTCTGTAGATTTCTTCCACAACGTTTTATAGTACGTCACTCATTTACGTTTAACACTGGGGTGAGAGACCTCAGGTCCTGGAGATATGGATGAAATCACTGTTTAAAGTTACGCTGCTGGCGACCACTATGGCTGTAGCGCTCAATGCGCCGCTGTCTTTCGCTGCTGATACTGCTGCGAAGCCTGCTGCGACTACAGACAGCAAAGCGGCATTCAAAAATGACGACCAGAAATCCGCCTACGCACTTGGCGCGTCTCTGGGTCGTTACATGGAAAACTCTCTGAAAGAACAAGAGAAACTGGGCATCAAACTGGACAAAAACCAGCTGATCGCAGGGGTCCAGGATGCGTTCGCAGACAAGAGCAAACTGTCTGACCAGGAAATCGAGCAGACTCTGCAAGCGTTTGAAGCGCGCGTGAAAGGCGCCGCTCAGACCAAGATGGAAGCAGATGCTAAAGATAACGAAGCGAAAGGCAAAGCCTACCGCGACAAGTTCGCTAAAGAGAAAGGCGTTAAAACGTCTTCTACTGGCCTGATCTATAAGGTTGAGAAAGAAGGTACTGGCGACGCGCCTAAAGACAGCGACACCGTTGTGGTGAACTACAAAGGTACGCTGATCGACGGTAAAGAGTTCGATAACTCTTATACCCGTGGTGAGCCTCTCTCCTTCCGTCTGGATGGTGTGATCCCGGGCTGGACCGAAGGCCTGAAGAACATCAAGAAAGGCGGTAAAATCAAGCTGGTCATCCCACCGGATCTGGCTTACGGCAAAACCGGCGTTCCGGGTATCCCGGCTAACTCCACGCTGGTATTTGATGTAGAACTGCTGGACATCAAACCGGCGCCGAAAGCGGATGCGAAAACAGACGCACCGGCTGACGACAAAGCCGCAGCAGCTAAGAAGTAATGCTGAAAAAAACCGCCGCCTTTACAGGCGGCGGTTTTTTTATTGTGGGGCAGATATAATTAACACTGGAAAGCGTTATACACGCTGTATTAATTTAGTTGTCCGTGTAGATAATGAGCCTGCCCTGAAAACCTAACGACAGGCTCCTGAAAAGGAGTGTTTTTTTCATGTCCAGGTCGCTTTTAACCAACGAAACCAGTGAACTTGATTTGCTGGATCAACGTCCATTTGATCAGACCGACTTCGATATTCTGAAATCCTACGAAGCGGTAGTGGACGGGTTAGCGATGCTCATTGGTTCCCACTGCGAAATCGTATTGCATTCCCTGCAAGATCTTAAGTGTTCCGCTATCCGCATTGCGAATGGTGAGCACACTGGCCGTAAAATTGGTTCGCCAATCACCGACCTTGCATTGCGTATGTTGCATGACATGACCGGCGCGGACAGCAGCGTCTCAAAATGCTATTTCACCCGCGCCAAAAGCGGCGTGCTGATGAAATCAGAAACGATCGCGATTAGAAACCGCGAACACCGGGTAATCGGTTTGCTGTGCATCAACATGAACCTTGATGTGCCATTCTCGCAAATCATGAGCACCTTCATCCCGCCAGAAACGCCGGACGTGGGCTCATCGGTGAACTTTGCTTCTTCGGTTGAGGATCTCGTGACCCAGACGCTGGAGTTCACCATTGAAGAGGTGAATGCCGATCGCAACGTATCCAACAACGCCAAGAATCGTCAGATCGTCCTGAACCTCTATGAGAAAGGGATTTTTGATATCAAAGATGCCATCAACCAGGTGGCCGATCGCCTGAATATCTCCAAACACACGGTTTACCTCTATATTCGCCAGTTCAAAAGCGGCGACTTTCTGGGACAAGACAAGTAATGCGTTTTGCGTTAATGGTGACGGGCCCGGCGTACGGTACCCAGCAGGCCAGCAGCGCGCTACAGTTTGCCCATGCGCTGCTTGATGCCGGTCATGAACTGGCAAGCGTCTTCTTCTATCGTGAAGGGGTCTATAACGCGAACCAGTTTACGTCCCCGGCGAGCGATGAGTTTGACCTTGTGCGCGCCTGGCAAAAATTAAACGAAACGCAGGGCGTTGACCTGCATATCTGCGTCGCGGCGGCACTGCGTCGCGGCGTGACGGATGCGACCGAAGCCGAACGCCTTGGTCTGGCGGGGGCTAACCTGCAACCGGGCTTTTCCCTCAGTGGTCTAGGTGCCCTGGCACAGGCGGCGTTGACCTGCGACAGAGTGGTGCAATTTTGATGAAGCGCGTAGCGTTTGTTTTTACTTCTGCGCCGCATGGCAGCGCTTCAGGCCGGGAAGGGCTGGATGCATTGCTCGCGACATCGGCATTAACCGAAGATATCGGCGTCTTCTTTTTAGGCGATGGCGTATTCCAGCTTCTTGCAGGCCAACAACCGCAGGCCATTCTTGCGCGCGACTACATTGCGACCTTTAAAGTTCTGCCGCTCTATGACATTGAAACCTTCTATGTGTGCGCCGACTCGCTGGCCGCGCGTGGGTTAAACGAGAAAACACCGTTCGTGCTGGACGTGACGATCCTGACATCTGCTGCGCTGCGCGAACAACTCTCTCACTACGATACCGTTCTGACTTTCTGAGGCTGCCATGCTCCATACCCTGAGCCGTTCACCGTGGCAATGCGATATCGACACGTTACTGAGCATGCTGCGCGAAGGTGATGATCTGCTGCTGATTCAGGATGGCGTGCTCGCGGCGCTTGAAGGCAGCCGTTTTGTTGAAATCCTCGCGAATGCCCCCATAACAGTCTCTGCGCTGAAAGAGGATCTGGATGCGCGGGGTCTTTCTGGTCAAATTTCAGCCAAAATTGACGTGGTTGGCTATACTGAATTCGTCAATCTTACTGTGACGCACGCCAGTCAAATGAACTGGTGATTTGAGATCGCTGTATATTTCTTGACACCTTTTCGACGTAGCCCTAAAATTTCGCGTCCTCATATTGTATGAGGTCGTTTTATTACGTGTTTACGAAGCAAAAGCTAAAACCAGGAGCTATTTAATGGCAACAGTTAACCAGCTGGTACGCAAACCACGTGCACGCAAAGTTGCAAAAAGCAACGTGCCTGCGCTGGAAGCCTGCCCGCAGAAACGTGGCGTATGTACTCGTGTATATACCACCACTCCTAAAAAACCAAACTCCGCACTGCGTAAAGTATGCCGTGTGCGTTTGACTAACGGTTTTGAAGTGACTTCCTACATCGGTGGTGAAGGTCACAACCTTCAGGAGCACTCCGTGATCCTGATCCGTGGCGGTCGTGTTAAAGACCTTCCGGGTGTTCGTTACCACACCGTTCGTGGTGCGCTGGACTGCTCAGGTGTTAAAGACCGTAAGCAGGCTCGCTCCAAGTACGGCGTGAAGCGTCCTAAGGCTTAATGGTTCTCCGTTAAGTAAGGCCAAACTGATTTATCTTAATGTCAAACTAAACTCGTAGAGTTTTGGACAATCCTGAATTAACAACGGAGTAATCCCATGCCACGTCGTCGCGTCATTGGTCAGCGTAAAATTCTTCCAGATCCGAAATTCGGATCAGAACTGCTGGCAAAATTTGTAAATATCCTGATGGTAGATGGTAAAAAATCTACCGCAGAAGCAATCGTATACAGCGCGCTGGAGACCCTGGCTCAGCGTTCTGGTAAAAATGAACTGGAAGCCTTCGAAGTCGCTCTCGACAACGTGCGCCCGACTGTAGAAGTTAAGTCTCGCCGCGTTGGTGGTTCTACTTATCAGGTTCCAGTTGAAGTTCGTCCGGTTCGTCGTAATGCTCTGGCAATGCGTTGGATCGTTGAAGCTGCTCGTAAACGCGGTGATAAATCCATGGCTCTGCGTCTGGCGAACGAACTTTCTGATGCTGCGGAAAACAAAGGTACCGCAGTTAAGAAACGTGAAGACGTTCACCGTATGGCAGAAGCCAACAAGGCGTTCGCACACTACCGTTGGTAATCCCTTCGGAGTCGTAGTCACCAGGCGGGCGCTTCAGAGAAGCCGCCCGCTCTGGGTAACTTAACTGAACGCCTAAAGATATAAACGAGGAATCAAATGGCTCGTACAACACCCATCGCACGCTACCGTAACATCGGTATCAGTGCGCACATCGACGCCGGTAAAACCACTACTACCGAACGTATTCTGTTCTACACCGGTGTAAACCATAAAATCGGTGAAGTTCATGACGGCGCAGCCACCATGGACTGGATGGAACAGGAGCAGGAGCGTGGTATTACTATCACCTCCGCAGCGACTACTGCATTCTGGTCAGGTATGGCTAAGCAGTACGAACCGCATCGCGTAAACATCATCGACACCCCAGGGCACGTTGACTTCACCATCGAAGTAGAACGTTCCATGCGTGTTCTTGACGGCGCGGTAATGGTTTATTGCGCAGTTGGTGGTGTTCAGCCACAGTCTGAAACCGTATGGCGTCAGGCAAACAAATATAAAGTTCCACGCATCGCGTTCGTTAACAAAATGGACCGTATGGGTGCTAACTTCCTGAAAGTTGTTGGCCAGATCAAAACCCGTCTGGGCGCGAACCCTGTTCCGCTTCAGCTGGCAATTGGTGCTGAAGAAGGTTTCACCGGCGTTATCGACCTGGTGAAAATGAAAGCCATCAACTGGAACGAAGCAGATGCGGGCGTTACCTTCGAATACGAAGATATCCCGGCAGAGATGCAGGACCTGGCTGACGAATGGCACCAGAACCTGATCGAATCCGCAGCAGAAGCTTCTGAAGAGCTGATGGAAAAATACCTGGGTGGTGAAGAACTGTCTGAGCAAGAGATCAAATCTGCTCTGCGTCAGCGCGTTCTGAATAACGAAATCATCCTGGTAACCTGTGGTTCTGCGTTCAAGAACAAAGGTGTTCAGGCGATGCTGGATGCGGTAGTTGACTACCTGCCATCCCCGATTGACGTTCCTGCGATCAACGGCATCCTGGACGACGGTAAAGATACTCCGGCTGAGCGTCACGCAAGTGATGAAGAGCCATTCTCTGCACTGGCGTTCAAAATTGCTACCGACCCATTCGTGGGTAACCTGACCTTCTTCCGCGTTTACTCTGGTGTGGTTAACTCCGGTGACACCATCCTGAACTCCGTGAAAGCGGCGCGTGAACGTTTTGGCCGTATCGTACAGATGCACGCTAACAAACGTGAAGAGATCAAAGAAGTTCGTGCGGGCGACATCGCTGCTGCTATCGGTCTGAAAGACGTGACCACTGGTGACACTCTGTGTGATCCGGATCACCCGATCATTCTGGAGCGTATGGAATTCCCTGAGCCGGTAATCTCCATCGCAGTTGAACCAAAAACCAAAGCTGACCAGGAAAAAATGGGTCTGGCTCTGGGCCGTCTGGCGAAAGAAGACCCATCATTCCGTGTATGGACTGATGAAGAATCTAACCAGACCATCATCGCTGGTATGGGTGAACTGCACCTGGACATCATCGTTGACCGTATGAAGCGTGAATTCAACGTTGAAGCGAACGTGGGTAAACCTCAGGTTGCTTACCGCGAAGCGATTCGCGCGAAAGTTACCGACGTTGAAGGTAAACACGCTAAGCAGTCTGGTGGTCGCGGTCAGTACGGTCACGTTGTGATCGACATGTACCCACTGGAGCCGGGCTCTAACCCGAAAGGTTACGAGTTCATCAACGACATCAAAGGTGGTGTAATTCCTGGCGAATACATCCCTGCCGTTGATAAAGGCATCCAGGAGCAGCTGAAAGCTGGTCCTCTGGCTGGTTACCCGGTTGTAGACATGGGTGTTCGTCTGCACTTCGGTTCTTACCACGACGTTGACTCCTCTGAACTGGCGTTTAAACTGGCTGCGTCTATTGCCTTTAAAGAAGGCTTTAAGAAAGCAAAACCAGTTCTGCTTGAGCCGATCATGAAGGTTGAAGTAGAAACTCCTGAAGAGAACACCGGTGACGTTATCGGTGACTTGAGCCGTCGTCGCGGTATGCTGCGTGGTCAGGAATCCGAAGTAACTGGCGTTAAGATCCACGCTGAAGTTCCGCTGTCTGAAATGTTCGGATATGCAACTCAGCTGCGTTCTCTGACCAAAGGTCGTGCATCATACACTATGGAATTCCTGAAGTATGATGATGCGCCGAACAACGTTGCTCAGGCCGTTATCGAAGCCCGTGGTAAGTAATCCACAGGATTAAAACCTAAGTCCCGTGCTCTCTCCGAAGGGGAGAGCACTATAGTAAGGAATATAGCCGTGTCTAAAGAAAAATTTGAACGTACAAAACCGCACGTCAACGTTGGTACTATCGGCCACGTTGACCATGGTAAAACTACCCTGACTGCTGCAATCACTACCGTACTGGCTAAAACCTACGGCGGTGCTGCTCGTGCTTTCGATCAGATCGATAACGCACCAGAAGAAAAAGCTCGTGGTATCACCATCAACACCTCTCACGTTGAGTATGACACCCCGACTCGCCACTACGCACACGTAGACTGCCCAGGCCACGCCGACTATGTTAAAAACATGAT